>JAKSIX010000020.1 GCA_024398595.1 Bacteroidaceae bacterium
GATGCGGAAAAGAAGCATAAGAATTGAAGTTAATCATTTCAAAACAGGTTCTTAGACCATTTGGAAAGATTATTGTAACTTTGCACCTAATTAATTTTTAGGGCAATGAAGAGAAATTGTTTTTTCAATCCGTTACTGATTATTATGGCTATTCTGACAACCGTATTGACAGCCGAGAGCTGTAAGAACGACAAGCATCAGCCGGTTATAGGCAAGACACAAATACAGTTGGCTGACGGCAGACTTACGCCGGAGGCACTCTACGCTATGGGACGCATCGGTGCTCTGGCAGTATCTCCCGACGGGAGCAAAATAGCATACGAGGTATCGTATTACAGCGTGGAGCAGAACGGCAGCCACCGCGTGATATACGTGATGAACGCCGACGGCACATCAAACACCCTGCTCACCGCATCGGGCGACAACGAGATGGCGCCTGCGTGGATAAAGAACGGTGAAAGAATCGCCTTCCTGAGCAACAATTCAGGATCATATCAGATTTGGGAAATGGATGCAAAGGGCGGAAAGCGCAAGCAGCTGTCATTCACAGACAAATCTGTTGACGGATTCCTGTTCTCGCCTGACGGGTGTCAGGTGCTGATGGTAATGGGAGTAAACAATCCTCTCATAAAGGTCACCCAATATGAGGATCTGCCCAAAGCTACCGGACGCATAGCTACGGATATGATGTACCGTCACTGGGACAGCTGGGTCGATGAACTTCCCCACCCCTTCATTGCTCCGTTCGACGGAGAGAGGGTTTCCGATGTCACTCTCGATATACTCGCAGACCAGGCATACGAATGTCCTATGCTGCCTTTCGGCGGTATGGAGCAGCTGTGCTGGAGTCCCGATTCAAGAGGCGTGGCATACACGTGCAGGAAGAAGAGCGGACTTGACTATGCCAAGAGTACCGACTCCGACATTTACTATTACGACATACACGACGGAAACACAACCAACCTGTGCAAGCAGGATGGTACGGAGGACCTGAATATGGGCTACGATGTCAATCCGCAATATTCTCCTGACGGACAGTACATTGCCTGGCAGAGTATGGAGCACGACGGATACGAGAGCGACCGCAACAGGCTCTATGTGATGAACCTTGCCACAGGCCAGAAGAAATCTGTATCGGAGCATTTCGACAGCAATGTGGAATCGTTTATATGGAATCAGGACGGCACCGGCCTGTTCTATATCGGTGCATGGCACGGCAGACTGTCAATATTCAGAACAGACCTCAACGGTATAACGAGCATAGTCAATGACGATACCTGCGACTATCAGTCAATAGCTCTGGCCGGCAGCAATATGATTGCGGCACGTCAGTCAATGACAAGCGCGACAGAAATCTATTCGCTTGACATTGCACACAATTCGGCCACACGCATCACCAAGGAGAACGACCACATATTTGGTCAGCTCGATGAGGTCAAGGTTGAGGAACGCTGGATAATGACGACTGACGGACAGCAGATGCTGACGTGGGTGATTTATCCGCCCAAGTTCGATCCGTCACAGCAGTATCCGGCACTTCTGTTCTGCGAGGGTGGCCCGCAGAGCATCGTATCGCAGTTCTGGAGCTATCGCTGGAACTTCAGGATAATGGCTGACAACGGCTACATAGTGATAGCCCCTAACCGCCGCGGCCTGCCAGGTTTCGGCAGCGCATGGAACGAAGAAATCAGCGGAGACTACGGCGGCCAGTGTATGACCGACCTGCTCACCGCTGTCGATGAGATAAGCAAGGAGCCGTTTATAGACAATGACCGTCTGGGATGCGTCGGTGCAAGTTTCGGAGGATATTCCGTATATTGGCTCGCAGGACATCACGACAAGCGTTTCAAGGCGTTTATCGCTCACGTCGGAATATTCTATCTTCAGCAGCAGTCGGTTGAGACCGAGGAACTCTGGTTCACCAACTGGGATTTAGGCGGAGCATACTGGGAGCAGAACGACAAGACCGCACATTCATTCAGCACATCGCCGCACCTGTTCATTGACAAGTGGGATACTCCGATACTCTGCATACACGGAGAGAGGGATTACCGAATTCTCTATTCTCAGGCTGTATCGGCATTCAACGCCGCAATAATGCGTGGCGTACCGGCGGAACTGCTCTTGTTCCCGGACGAGAACCATTGGGTACTCAAGCCACAGAATGCCATCCTCTGGCAGCGCACTTACTTTGATTGGCTGGACCGCTGGCTGAAATAAATGTCAGAGAGGATATACATATTCGACACTACCCTGCGCGACGGAGAGCAGGTCCAGGGCTGTCAGCTGAACAGCGTGGAGAAGGTCCAGGTGGCAAAGGCACTGGAAGAACTGGGCGTCGATATAATCGAGGCCGGTTTCCCCATCTCCAGCCCGGAGGATTTCAAGAGCGTCGTAAGCATATCGCAGGCTGTGACCGAGCCGGTGATATGCGCTCTGGCACGCGCCATTCCGGAAGATATCGATGCCGCCGCCGAGTCATTGAAATACGCAAAGAGAAAGCGCATACAGACAGGTATCGGCACATCCGATTTCCATATCAAATACAAGTTCTGCTCCAACCGGGAGGAGATTCTGGAGCGTGCCGTAAAGGCCACCAGATACGCCCGCAACCTTTTTGACGAAGTGCAGTTCTATTGCGAGGACGCAGGCCGTACCGACAATGAATACCTGGCACGTGTAATAGAGGCCGTAATCAAGGCCGGAGCCACTGTCATCAACATTCCGGACACTACAGGATTCTGTCTGCCCTCCGAATTCGGGAATAAGATAAGATATCTGAAGGAGCACGTTGACGGCATTGACAATGTCATACTGTCGGTACATTGCCACAATGACCACGGACTGGCCACCGCCAATACGCTCCAAGGTATGATGTACGGGGCGCGTCAGGCCGATGTCACGGTCAACGGCATCGGTGAACGCGCCGGCAACACAGCTCTGGAGGAGATAGCGATGATCCTGAAAGGCCGTAACGAACTGGGCTTCACCACAGGCATTGACACCACCAGGATATACCACACAAGCCGTATGGTATCAAGTCTGATGAATATGCCGGTACAGCCCAACAAAGCCATCGTGGGCAGGAACGCCTTCTCGCACTCATCGGGCATTCATCAGGACGGCATCATCAAGATGCGTGAGACCTACGAGGTCATCGACCCGAAGGACATAGGTCTTGGCGAGAATTCCATCACGCTGACAGCCCGCAGCGGACACGCCGCATTGAAATACCGTCTGGCAGCATTGAACATTGAGCTGACAAAGGAGGAACTGGATCTTGCATACAGCAAATTCCTCCGTCTTGCAGATGTCAAGATGGACATCACGGACGATGACATACTTCAGATATGCGGTATCAATCCTGTGAATATCAATCCAATACAGCTTGTATTTCTGAGAGTTGTGTCAGGAACCGGCGTACAGACACGGGCTCACGTCCGCCTGTCCGTCCACGGCAAATGCAGATCGGCCATATCACTCGGCAACGGTCCTGTCGATGCCGCCATAAAATGCGTGAAGATAATTCTCGGACAGAAAATGATGATCAGGGCGTTCTTCATCCAGGCTATGGACAAGGGCTGTGACGATATAGGAAAAGTCCATATACAGGTAGAATATGACGGCAACCAGTACTATGGCTTCGCAGCCGACACCGATATAGTCAAAGCCACAGTACTGGCATTTATCAACGCCGCAAACCGTTTCATTGAATAATTACCGCTATGCGCAACCGTAATACAAAGAATTCCTCAGGTCATCTGACCGCCGACAACATAAAGGGTTTCAAGGTGACAGAAGAGACTACCCTACTTCCATTTCTGTTCAAGATTATGCCAGACAAGAGCCGCACGGAAATCAAGTCACTGCTTAAATACAAGCACATCGCAGTCAAGGACAAGGCAACGACACAGTTTGATATGCCCTTGCTGCCCGGCGATGAGGTCAAGGTGAACTTCGGCCGTTCATTCTACAAATTCAACAACCCGCAGGTCAGGATAATCTACGAGGACGAATGGATGGTAGTGATTGAGAAAGCCTCCGGCCTGCTCTCCGTGGCCAATGACACATCGAAGGACAATAACGCATTCGTCATTGTCCGCGACTACATCCGTCACGACAACAGCGATGCAGAACTGTATGTATGCCATCGTCTGGACCAATATACTTCGGGTATCCTGATGTTCTCAAAGAACCGTGATATGCAGCAGGAGCTCAGGGAGAACTGGGATTTCTACGTGAAGGAACGCAAGTACGTATGCGTCACCGAGAGAGTCCCTGAGAGACCGGAAGACGAGATACGCTCACTGCTTACCGAGAACGACCGCCTGCAGGTACACTCCACTGACAATGAAGAGGAAGGCAAGCTTGCAGTAACGCATTACCGCCTGCTTCAGTCGCGCGGACGTTACGCACTGCTCGATGTCGAGATATTCACCGGCAAGAAAAATCAGATTCGCGTCCATCTGGCCGAAATGGGCTGTCCTATAGCCGGAGACATCAAATACGGGGCCGAGACCAATCCGGCACGCCGTCTGATGCTCCACAACTACCGTCTGAGCATAGTACATCCAGTGACAGGCGAACTGCTGCGTTTCCAGCTGCCGTTCCCGCAGGTATTCCGCAAACTGACACAACCCGACAACCTGCGATGAAGAAAGACTGGAAGCCCGGCACTATGATTTATCCGCTGCCAGCCGTTCTGGTAAGCTGCGGAGCTACCCCTGACGAGTACAATGTGCTGACAATCGGATGGACCGGCACGATATGCAGCAATCCCCCGATGTGCTATATTTCAGTACGTCCGGAGCGCTATTCCTACGACATAATAAAGCGTAACGGATGCTTCGTGATAAACCTCACCACAAAGGCATTGGCCAAGGCCACAGACTTCTGCGGAGTCCGTTCGGGACGCGACTGCGACAAGTTCACCCTGATGGGACTCACCCCTGGCAAATCCAGTATGGTAAATGCCCCGACAATAG
Organism: Bacteroidaceae bacterium; assembly: GCA_024398595.1. Taxonomy (GTDB): domain Bacteria; phylum Bacteroidota; class Bacteroidia; order Bacteroidales; family Bacteroidaceae; genus Colenecus. The sequence continues at coordinate 4,986 of JAKSIX010000020.1, forward strand.
AGGAATCGCCCGTATCCATAGAATGTCAGGTCGTTGAAATCAAGCCGTTAGGTTCTCACGACATGTTTATTGCTGAGGTCGTGAATGTCCAGGTGGATGAGAGATACCTGCTCGATGACGGCACCCTGGATATGGCCTCAATGAACCTTATAGCATATACGCACGGCCAGTATTTCGATGTGAACAATCCGAAAGGCTTTTTCGGCTGGTCAGTCCGCAAGAAGAAAGTCATCAAGCGCGGGAAACGCTGACTCACTTATGCACCTCGAAGCCTTGTACGGTAATGGCTTTCTCCGGGCAGCGGTACTGGCAGGCACCGCATCCGATACACAGATCCGGATCAATCTTAGGATATACCCTGTAATGGGCACGGGGACGTTTTGTGCTTGACGGAAGTTCCTCAAGCTGTCCTATTTCCTCATCGTTCAACGGCTCGTTATAATCAGGTACAAGAGTTATGGCACTTGCGCGACAAGCCCTGAGACAGGCCTCACAGAACAGCTTGCCGTTATGCATTGCACAATCCTCCTTGGTAAACAGCGCCAGACCGACCTTGACAGCGTGTTTATCATCCCACGAAAGCGGGCTTATCGCCCCACTCGGACAAATCTCCCCGCACAGCGTACAGTCATAGTCGCAGAAGCTCCTGGTATAGTCCATAACAGGCTGCATGATGCCTTCCAGACCATATTCATTGATTGCAGGACGAAGCACTTTCATCGGGCACCTGTCTATGCAAAGGTGACACGCCGTACACTTGCCGTTCAGACGCTTGTGGCTGACACTGCCGAACGGAGACACAGCCACGTGCTTCTCCTTAGGCTTGTTCCCAACCAAATCATCAACCAGCTCAATTTTTTCACGGGCCCACGCCTTCGAGCTGGCAATTCCTGTCAGAGCAAGTATCGACAGGAATTTCCTGCGGGACTCATTGTCCGGTCTGTTATCGTCATCCATAGCCTTCACCTTTTCCTTTGGCGAGAAATATATAGCCCCGGCACCGCAGTTGTCTATGCAGTCAAGGCAATCCACACAGCGGCTGTAATCGACAGTCCTGTTTTTCGTATCTATACAGCTTGCCCTGCATTTCTTTCCGCACAGTCCGCATTCCACACACTTCGAGTCGTCAATACGCACCTTGAATACGGAATGTCTGCTGACAAGTCCCAGCAGCGAGCCTACCGGACAGATTGTATTGCAATACGTACGTCCGCTCCGTACTGCCAGTATCGCCACAAGCAGAAATGTGACGATGGCTACAGACAGTGCCAGCGAATTTATGCCTACGTACGGTTCTATCAGGAACAGGTCCGATACCGAAGCGAGCAGATTGTTCAGGTGAACCGACACCGGGACAAAGATATGGGTCATTATGCGACCGAATGCCGCATACGGATCAAGCAGGGCCATAAACGAGCCGACTCCGAAGATGACAGCCAATGCGTACAATGCCAGTATCACATAGCGCAATACATTATGCGGTCTCGAATAGCTGAATCTGACCTGCCTTTTCTTCCCCCCTATCTTCTTGGCAATCCAGTTGAAGAAGTCCTGCAATATGCCCAACGGACATATCACGGAACAATACAGCCGTCCGAACAGGAATGTTATGAGCAGCAACGCCAGCAGAACTGCAATGTTGGCAGACAGCAGTGCCGGAACAAACTGGGCCTTTGCCAGGAATGCCAGCCTGCCGCCTAGATAGCGGCTTGCGAACAATACCGTCATCAGGACGACGGACACTATAGCCAGAACTATCCTGACTATTCTCAACACGGATTTTCTGCGTCTGCCCATATCCTTATCCTTTCTCAAGGACTGAAACGAGATCCCTTATCTTATTCAGTTGTGTAGGTATGTCAATGTGCTGCGGGCACTTCGATACACAGGCACGGCAGCTGGCACATTTGTCGGCACGGGCCGAGGCATCCAGAGAATTGTACTTGTTCAGGAATGCACGGCGGTTCTTGGCATAGTCCTTGTCGTGCTCTCCGTCAGGATTCGGCAGGCAATAGTCGTTCGCGCTCTTGTCATAAATCTGGAAGTTCCCCGGAATATCCACGCCATATCCGCAAGGCATACAGTAGCGGCAGGCAGTACAGCCTATAGTGGAATTTTCACGCTGCATTCTGGCAATCTTCAGCAGCAGATCCCTATCCTGCTGTGACAGAGCCTTGAAATTGGTGAATGTAGCCACATTCTCAGTCATCTGCTCCATATTGGACATACCGCTCAGAACGGTCATAATGCCGGGATATGATGCCACGAACGACAGAGCCATACCGGCAGGACTCAGTTCAGGATGTGCCTCGGCCATCATCTCACGGAACTTGTCGTGTACATTGGCCAATGCACCGCCACGTATCGGCTCCATCACGACGATAGGAATGCCGAGCTTGTAGATTGACTCATACAGATATCTGGCATCCGCATTACGGGCACTCGCTGCTTCCCAATCGACATAATTCATCTGGATCTGAATGAAATCCCAGTGATATTTGGAGTGGAGTGACAGCATATAATCCATATCAGACCTGCTTCCGTGGAATGAGAAACCGATGTGCTTGATGCGTCCTGCCTTTTTCTCGCCCTGGATGAAATCCATTACGCCATTGTTCACGAAACGGTTATCCATATCGCGCTTGCTGCTTGCACCATGCAGGAGGAAATAGTCTATATATGTGGTCTGAAGACGCTCCAGCGATGTGTTGAACATCTGCTTTGCAGCATCGGCCGTACCGCCGTTGAAGTTTGACATTTTGGTAGCCAGCAGATATGACTCACGCGGATGACGTGCAAGGGCTATTCCCATAGCAGCCTCTGAGCCATTGTATGCAGGTGCGGTGTCAAAGTAATTGATTCCGTGAGCCAAAGCGTAATCGACCATAGCATTGACCTGCTCCTGGTCTATGGCGCCTCCACGTCCGAATCCGCCGCCGAAACCGCCCTGCTGTCCACCCTGCTGCGGCAGCCTCATACAGCCGAGGCCAAGCAGACCTACCGTATCGCCTGTCGTGTTCCAATGTGCAGACGCAATCTTGTCATTTGCACCCGCCGCCATTTTCGGAGCAGGTGTCGCCTTTGCGGTACTACCCTTGCAGGATTCAAGCAATGAGCCACTGAACAGCACTCCGGCACCGCCGGCAGCCATTATTTTCAGAGCAGTTCTTCTGTCACACTCCTTGTTCAGGATATTGTCTATCCCCTTTTTGTTCTCAGCCATAATTATTGTGTTAGTCGGATTGACGTTATTAGACTGCTAAATTAAGAACAATACAGATAGATTTTGCTATTTTTGACAAAAAAATGGCATACAGCACACCTGATATATTTTCGCGCACCGAGAGACTGGCCGGAAAGGAGGCCCTGGAAAGGCTGTCCGATGTTAAGGTGCTCATCGTCGGAACCGGCGGTGTGGGCAGCTGGTGCGCCGAGAGCCTTGTCCGCTCCGGCATAACGCAGCTGACAATAGCGGACTCGGATGTGGTCTGCGCATCGAACGTCAACCGTCAGCTGATGGCAACCGCGCGAACCATAGGTATACCGAAGGTAAATGCATTGCGCGAACGCCTGTCAGACATCAATCCGGATGCCTGCATTACCGCCCTATATGAGAGATTTTCAGAAGATACGGCCAGTCTGTTCCGTCTGGAAGAATACGACTATATCGTTGATGCCATAGACAGCATTCCGGACAAGATGACCCTGATACTGAAATCCTTAGAGACCGGTGCAGTCCTGTTCTCATCGATGGGCGCGGCACTAAAGACCGACCCTTCACGCATATCTGTGGCTGAATTCTGGAAAGTCCACGGCTGCCCGCTTGCCAAAGCATTGCGTACAGGATTCAAGAAAAGCGGCAGATTCCCCTCGCGCAAATTCCAGTGCGTATTCAGCGATGAACGTTTGGAGAACCGGCCGTCGGCTGACGAGAGCGGCAACGGCGTGGCCGTACATATCACTGCATCATTCGGTTTCCGTATAGCCTCACTCGTCTTCAATGACGTGACAGGACTTGCCGGACATTAGCGACCATTGCCGGCCAAAACGTCACACACGGCCTTGAGAAGCGTACCTTCCTCATCGTCGCCGCTGTTCGGCCAGCACATTGCACCCTTCAAACCTTTTTCATTGATAAACTGCACCTTGTAGCGTATCGATGCAGTATCATCGTACGAATACATGAATGTGCCAGCCCTGTCGGTAAGGTACGGGACCTTTGACTCTTCGTCCCAATTATAGAAATAGTTGCTCAGGAGGTGCGCCTCGGTATTCTTCACACTTTCCTGAAAGTTCCCGTCACCACGTCCGTAGAACGGTATTCCCATCACAATCTTATTCTTTGGCACGCCGGCGGAAAGGAATTTCGCTATAGCCTCCGACGCTGAAATATCTCTCACGTGCTCCGAGTGGTACAGCGGAGAGTTGTGATATGGAGGCTCTCCCATATCGTATGTCATCACATTGTAATAATCCACATATTTGTCCACGTCGCTGAAATTGACATATTTCGCACCGGCAATGACAGCTACAGATACAGTACGCTTCGGTCCTATGGCTATGCGTATCTCCTTGAGAAGTTTGGTGAGATTATCAATATCGTCAGGCGATGCCGTTATTCCCGACTCATCCTGTGTGGGATATTCCCAGTCAATGTCAATGCCGTCAATACCCATATCCCATATCAGTCTCCTGCAGTCCCAGGCAAAAGCCCTTCGCTTCAGGGCATCGGCCGCCATCTCAGAGAATCCTCCACTCCCCCATCCGCCTATGGACAGCACCACCTTCAGGTTGCGGTGGCTTTTCTTCAGTTCCAGCAACTGCCTCAACCTTTCCTCATTGTCTATGCACACACTGTCAAAACTCTCACTCACGTGACCGAAAGCATAGTTTATGCAACTCACACGGCTCACATCCGGCACATCGTCAGTCCACGATGTCACATACACGCTCACATACGGAGCGTCCTCCACCGCAAAGACATTTGTCCCGGCAAAAATCGCAGCGCACAGCAGTATAACCGCCTTCCTATATTTATATAAGGTTTTCAGCATCTCACCCCCTGATGATTTCCAATGCGCAAAGTTATACAATAATAATGTAATGTAACAGACCGCAAATATCTTATTCCCAGGAAGTGGTCCGGATGTGTACGGCCATTGGTTTACTACTGGTATCTGTGATGCCTACGGAACAGGCGGCGGGGTCCAGGCAATTGCATTATTGGTGGAAACTCTCGCAGAATCAGGAGATTTTATGTATGTTTGCAGTCATAAAGATTTTTTGACAAAATGAACCACGTATGAAAAGACTTACATTGTTTGCAATTCTGGTGATAATGCTGGCTTCGTCCGTATCGGCAGCGAAGAGGAAAGCCGCTGACGGAGAGATTATAAAATCAGGTTGGAATTTCGGTCCGCTGCCCGTAGTGGGTTTCGACTCTGACTTGGGATTCCAGTACGGAGTATGCTGTGACATTTTCAACTACGGAGACGGCACATACTACCCCGAATACAAGTTCAAGCTGAATGTCGAGGCATCCACATACACCAAGGGGTCAAGCATTCTGCGCTGCTACGGAGATTTCAAGAATGTCATACCCGACGGCAAGCTGTTCTTTGACGTGACATATCAGAGTGCCGGAAAATTCGGATTCTACGGATTCAACGGATTCGCATCGCCCTATTCAGATACCCGAGTCGTGCCGATGAGCGGAGCAGAGATTGCCGAGGATGCGAAAAGCGGATTCAACTATATGAACCGCAACCAGTTCAGGGCACTCGCCAGTATACAGAAAAAGATAATCGGCGACCTCAGATGGGCTGCAGGACTGGCTTATTACAATATCAGGACAGAAGCCTTGGACAAGGAAAAATTTGACGCATACGCAGGCCAGCAGACCCTTTACGAGCTTTACCGCCAGCACAATCTGATCAGGGAGAACGAAGCTGAGGGAGGAAATGTACTTCAGCTGCGTGCCGGAATCATATATGACAGCCGCGACCACGACAGCGATCCTACCAGAGGTTTCAATATAGAAGCCACACTGACAGGTTCACCCGACATTGATGGCAAAGGGTACGGGCATATGGGATTCACATTCCTCGGCTCACAATATGTACCTGTAGTTTCAGAGAAACTGACTTTCGCATACAGGCTCGGAGTTCAGGCCAAGATATGCGGAGAGATTCCGTACTACTTCATAAATAATGTGAACACGATGTTCTTCCGCAGGCTATACACCGAAGGTCTAGGCGGCAACACATCTGTCAGAGGTCTGAACAGGAACGGAGTCATAGGTGATGGAACCGCCTGGCTGAATCTGGAGTTCAGATGGAGAGTCTTTGATTTCCAGCTGATAAAGCAGAATTGGGGAATAGCCCTGAATCCGTTCTTCGATGCAGGTCAGGTAATACAGTCATATCGCCTGGAAGAGCAGAAGAAATGCGGAGAGCCCATCTATTCTGACAAGAGCGAATCTCCCCACTGCACTGCAGGACTTGGCGTCAAGCTCGTAATGAACCACAATATGGTAATCTCCGTTGAGGCTGCAAAGCCGTTCAACACAAACGACGGAAGCCGTCTGTGGACGAATATAGGTTTCAACTATATGTTCTGACAGAAAATGTCTGAGATCCTCAACGGACCTCAAACATTTCCTCCATAGCGCGGTACTCGCTGTGACGCGGTGACGGAACAGCGTCATCTGCCGCATATCCGAAAGGCATAAGCAGAATCGGATGGATATTTTCAGGCAGACCGAGCTCACTTACAGCCTCCTCGGGATTGAATCTGCCTACAAGACAGGTACCGATTCCGAGATTATAAGCCTCCAGCATCATATGCGTCAGGACTATCGAGCAGTCTATATCGCCATAGTTGCCGTCATCACGCTTGCACACACGGTTGTCATCATAGCACATAAGGAAAGCCTGCGGAGCTCCGTAAATGCACGGAGACAGTCTGTTGGCAATTTCCATAGCCTCCTTTGACTGCAGCAGATATATCATCTGCGGCTGGCTGTTGACCGCTGTCGGTGCCAATTTCCCGGCCTCAAGTATCTTGTCAATGACAGCCTGCTCTACAGGCTTGTCGGAAAAATGCCTGACGGAATAGCGTCCTGCGGCAAGTTCAAGAAAATCAGCATTCATTTGCACGTTGTTTTGACTGTTTGTATTGCAGCAGCCGCTTGTCATTATAATCATAGCGGCTGACAGCAACGATAATAAAGTTTTTCCCATAACACATCACTTGGTTTTAATTCACGACGCAAATAAAGCAAAATAGATTCTAAAATTGTACTTTTGCAGTTGATATTCCTACACGGGTGTCTGACAAAAAATGATTTATCCGGACAATTTTGAAGTAAAGACAGGTTTCAATGAAATCAGGGAAATGCTGTCGGAACGCTGTATTTGCAACCTTGGAATACAGCGTGTCGGCGAAATATCCTTTATGACGGACTTCAATGACATATCGCTCCAATTGAGCCGGACATCCGAAATGATGCGCATACTGCAGGAAGGTGTCACGTTCCCCGATACTGATTTCCACGATATGAGGGAGGCTCTGGCACACATCCGCGTCATCGGAACCTGGATTGACGAAGCTGCGCTTCTGCAGCTATGGCGTTCCATCGACACGATTTGCGGAATTGTAGCTTTCCTGCAGAGCGAAGAGCATCGTGCATCATACCCGAATCTGTGCGCAATGTCGGCCGATGTGGCGGTATTTCCGCAGATATCCGCATCCATCAGCCGCATACTGACGAAATTCGGCAAGATAAAGGACAATGCATCACCGGATCTGTACCGTATAAGGATGGATCTGGCAAGTACACAGTTCGGCATAGGACGCATTCTCAACAACATTCTGAAACAGGCCCAGGCCGACGGCCTTGTCGATAAGGATGCTGCACCGACTATGCGTGACGGCCGTCTGGTATTACCGGTAGTACCGGCATTGAAACGCAAAATACAGGGAATAGTCCACGATGAGTCAGCTTCCGGCAAGACAGTGTTCATCGAGCCGGCTGAGGTCGTAGAGGCCAACAACCGCATACGTGAACTTGAGGCTGATGAGAAACGCGAGATAATCCGCATTCTCTCAGCTATGGCGGACTCCATACGTCCGGAAATACCGTCGCTGCTGGAATCGTACGAATTTCTGGCCGACATTGACTTCATACACGCCAAGGCAAAACTGTCCATTGACATTGATGCCGTCTGCCCCATTCTGGAACGCAAACCGATGATAGACTGGGTTCAGGCCATACATCCGCTGTTGAAAATCTCACTGTCCAGGCACGGCCGGCAGGTTGTCCCCTTGGACTTGCGGTTAGACTCAAAGACAAGCATACTTCTGATATCAGGTCCGAATGCTGGAGGAAAATCCGTATGCCTCAAGACGGCCGGCCTGCTGCAGTATATGCTCCAATGCGGTCTGCCGATACCTATGCGTTACAACAGCCACGCCGGAATATTCAAGAGCATCTTTATGGACATCGGCGACGAGCAGAGCATTGAGAATGACCTCAGTACATATTCCAGCCATCTGCTGAACATGAAGCAGATGATGAAGAACTGCGACCGCAACAGCCTGATTCTGATAGACGAGTTCGGCAGCGGTACGGAGCCCAACATAGGCGGTGCCATAGCCGAGGCCGTACTGATGCGCTTCAACCAGAGCCGCACGTTCGGCGTAATAACCACGCATTATCAGAACCTGAAACAGTTCGCAGACTCTCACGAAGGCATAATCAACGGGGCAATGCTGTATGACAGGCATCTGATGCAGCCACTGTACATACTCCAGACCGGCAATCCCGGCAGCTCTTTCGCCGTTGAGATAGCCCGCAAGATAGGACTTCCGGAAGATGTCATAGCCGATGCCACAGAGATTGTCGGACGTGAATACATCAATGCCGACAAATATCTTCAGGACATTGTACGCGACAAACGCTACTGGGAGAACAAACGCCAGAATGTCCATCAGCTGGAAAAGCAGTTGGATGAACAGATTGCAAGGCACGAGCGGGAAATCGGCGACCTGCAGAAAGAGAGGAAGAGCATCCTGAAGGAGGCGCGTGAGCAGGCTGACCAGATACTGAAGGACTCGAATGCTGTCATTGAGAACACCATACGCACCATCAGGGAATCACAGGCTGAAAAGGAACTGACCAAACTGGCCAGGCAGGAACTGTCTGAATTCAAGGACAAGCTGGAAACCATCTCTGACGATACGGAGAAAAACCGGGAGATTGACAGGCAGATGGAGCGGATACGCCAGAGTCAGGAACGCCGGCGCAAGAACCGTGAGGAAAGAGCCAAGAAACGTGACCGGCAGCCAAGCGGACAGGCACAGCAGCCACAGGTTTCAGAATACAGAGCCAGTCTCTATTCCGACATATTCAAGGCCGGCGATACAGTACGTATCAAGGGTCAGACCGCCGTGGGTACGGTAACATCAGTTGGCAAGGACAATGTATCAGTGGAGTTCGGCAATATGTCCTGCACACTGAAAAAGGACAGGCTGGAACATTCCGAGCCTGTGAAGTCCAGTGCACTGAACAAGTCCTACACCTACGTCAGCGAGCAGACATCTCAGGAGGTAAGCAGGAGGAAGCTGAACTTTCATCCGGACTTGGACGTTCGCGGACTGCGTGGAGATGAGGCAGTCCAGACAGTGATGCACTACATAGACGATGCCACGCTTATCGGTATGTCACGCGTGAGAATACTTCACGGAACAGGCAACGGCATACTGAGAAATCTCATAAGACAATATCTCAACACCGTGCCGGCCGTCATGTCATTTCACGACGAGCACATTCAGTTCGGCGGAAGCGGAATAACCGTGGTCGATATAGGTTAGGCATCCGTCCCGATTTTGCCCGCACGGCTTCTGATATACTCAGACGGAGTCATTCCATAATAGTTCTTGAACGCTGTAGCAAAATGGGCGGCAGTATTGAAGCCGGACATATCGGCAATCTCGGATATGTTCAATCCACCCTGCTCCAGCAAAGCCGCAGCGTGGCGTATGCGTATGTTATAGATGAAGCGTCCGGCTGACAATCCTGTGATATTCTTCAATTTACGATGAAGCTGTGTCCGGCTGACACCTACCATGCCGGCCAGCATCTCCACAGAAAGTTCAGGATTGGACATATTACTGTTAACCACATCCATAATACGGTCCATAAGCTGTTCGTCATTGGACTGTACTTCAGGCATCTCCAGTCTGTCTTTCTGTTCCTGCTCCCCTGAGAACTTTCCCCTGACAATCAGACGGTTGTTGATAAGGTTCGCAACCTGTATCTTCAGTTCATTCAGATAGAAAGGCTTCGGCAGATATACATCGGCTCCCGTCTCCATTCCACTCATACGGTCCTGAAGCTGATTACGGGCTGAAAGCAGAATCACCGGTATATGACTTACGTTGGGATTATTGCGCAACGCCCTGACAAAACTTATTCCGTCCATCTCCGGCATTACGACATCGGATATTATCACATCCGGCATCTGCGATATTGCCAGATGCAGTCCTTCCTTCCCATTCCGGCACGCTATTACTTTGTAGTAGGACGCACGCAGGCTCTGGGCTATATAATCCAGAATAGATTCGTCATCGTCAACCACCAGTACCTTGTATCCCTTCGTGGCACTCGCGCTGCGGCCGGCCGGCTCGGCGACATCAGCACACTCACACTTTCCAATGACACAGGTCGCAGAATCGGACATTTCCATCTCGTCCTCACGCAAATGGCTGTTGCCTAAAGGCAGACGGAACCGGAACACACTGCCTTGTGAGTCATCGCGGTTTTCAGCCTTAATCGTCCCGTGATGCATCTCTACAAGTATCCTACTGTAATTCAGTCCAATACCCAAGCCTAAAGTCACAGAGGTAAGTGCATTGTCGGCTCTGTAGAAACGCTCAAACACATTATTCACATCAGCCACATCAAGACCTATTCCTGAGTCAATCACAGCCACCTCGACATAATGATGTAAAGGTCCGTCGGTAGTATCGTCAGTCCCGCTGCGGAGCTCTATGCGTATCTCACCACCATCCGAAGTATATTTGAACGCATTTGACAGCAGATTTGACACTATTTTCTCTATGCTGTCACGGTCTATCCATACAAGAAGCTCATCCTGTGAATGATTGAATGAATAGCGTATGTCATGCTGTCCGGCACTGTATATGAACATTTCATACACCCCCTGTACGAAAGACACCATATCGGTCTCCCTGCATTTCAAATGCATCTGTCCCTCATCATAACGGCGTATATCCAGCAGCTGGTTCACGAGATTCAGCATTTTCGTGGATGCCCTGTGCATCATCCTCAATGAACGGCGCGATGCATCGTCCATATTGTCACTGCGCAGCAGTTCATCCAATGGTGATATCACCATGGTCAGAGGAGAGCACAGCTCGTGGGCGACATTGGTAAACGACTGGAGCTTCACCTCACCGAGTTCCCTGATGTGACGCTGCTTGTTGTTATATACCAGTATCATCACCATACACAAGGCGCAGAACGCATACACTATTATCGCCCAAATGCTCAGATACCAGGGACTCGCTATGTATATCGTGTAGGTGCTTGTCTCCGAAACGTTATTGTTGCTTATGGCACGGACACTCAGCTGATGCCGTCCCGGTGCCATACGGGTAAATGTTATCCGGTTCACCCCGGCCGGAGTCGAGTTCCACTGATTACGGTTAAAGGAATACTCGTATGTGATGCAATCCTGGTTTCCGTAATCAAACGTGCTGAACTCCAGCGTAAAGGAGTTGTCCTTGTATGACAGATGGAACTCATCCGACACGGACACCGGAGCTTTCATGACGACACGTCTTCCCGACATAGTCTCGGGACCGGCCGGTGTATCGTTAAGATAGAATCCTGTCAAGACCACATCTCCGAAATTATCCTGTCCTGTAATATCGGATGGGGCGAAATACGTTATTCCCTGCCTGGAACCCCAGAACAGCGTACGGCCGGATTTGTCACTGATACAGGCTCTGGTATTATAACTTTTGTCTAACAATCCATAGCCGGAATAGAATCTGTCAATCTTCAGCGTTTCACAGTCAATACGGTTCAACCCTACCCTTGTGCCGCACCATATATTTCCGTCCTCATCCTGCAGCAGGCCGGATATCGAATTGTTTGAAAGTCCGTCGTCAGAGGTAAGGCTCACGCACGTTCCTGTCTTTTTATCATACATAGTCAGACCGTTGCTGGTGCCTATCCAGACTTTTCCCTGTCTGTCGCACAGTATTACATTACAGGTATTCCCTGAAATCCCTACGCATTGCGGTACGGGTTCAAACTGGCCGGTCCCGGTATCAAAACAGCTGACACCGGTATTATGCCCTATCCATAGCACCCCGTCATAATCTGCCGCCAAGGCATTGATCCAGTCATTGTCAGGTCTTGAGCTCCCATCGGAATACGAAGCGCCGCTCCAGTGTGTGTCCTCTTCTGTCCGGGGATTGTATATACCGAATCCCGTACCTCTCGTAGCATAATACAGATTACCAGACGCATCCTCCGCCATAGATATTATCGCGGCATTGTCACCGTCCAGACTTTTAATTTCCAGAACGTTGTCCGAAGTATTCAGCATGGCCATCTTTCCATCGTACAGGCCGGACTCTATCCTACCCGAGCCTGACCGGAACAGACAACTGGCGTACGGTTGGTCCTGCAGCTGCGCGGCAATTCTTCCATTCGGGTCAAAGCAGGTTACAGGATTGTCCAAAAAACCGCACCACAGATTACCGTTGCCGTCAATTGCCATCGTCGTGACACTTCCTCCCGGGAAGGAGACATAATCCTGAAAGCGCCAGGACTTGAACTGCGTCTGTCCGTTCTTGATCAGCATCACCCCGTTAAGATAGCATCCGAGCCACAGATTACCGTTGCTGTCAGTATAGAACGCCGAAACATCCATACGCAGGAGTCCCGTCTCACGGCTTTTGTCATCATATCTGACCAGACGGTCCTGTTCCACATTGTACCATCTCAGTCCCTCTCCTCGCAACGCCACATACAATACCCCATCGCCATCCACGAACAGATGGGTTATATTCCTGGAGGAGTGTCTCATCGGCAATTCTGTCAATAAATCCGCACTTCTGTCCCATTTATAGACCTTATTGTATGTTGATATGAATACAAAGCCCTCCTTATTCTCACATACGCCTGTAATGTGCGAGTCAATCATGTCCGATGCAAAACGGACTGCGCTCTGCGATGACGGATTACACTGATATATTCCGTTTCCGGTACCGACCCACAGAATTCCGTGACTGTCCTCCTTCAGGCACGTCAGATTCGACGTTCCAGTCATACGGGAAATGAAGTCCACACTCTCTGCAACGAAGGTCTTATCATCAGCCACACGACACACACCTATTCCCGATGCCAGGAACCAGACCTCACCATTACTCAGTATCTCTATCTGATTGATATACGGCTTTCTGTCCGACGGCATCTTCACTGTAAGGAATTCTCCGCTATCAGGATCCATAAGCTGCAGTCCGCCACCGGTACCCACCCAGATTCTTCCATCGGAGGAATTGCGCATACACCTTACATAATTGTTCGCCAACGAGCCCGGTCTGGACTCATCGTGAAAAAACGGAGAGAACTGGTAGCCGTCAAACTTGTTCAGCCCATATTCAGTACCAATCCATATAAAGCCCTTTACGTCTTCTACAATACACTGAATCTGGTTGTTGGTCAGCAGTTCACCGGAATACCAATGGCTGCGTTGAGCCATGAGCGTAACGGTGCCGATGAGAACAGTAACTATGGATGTAAGGGTTCTTTTACGCATATTCAGAATCTGTTTTGACGCGAAATTAGTTAAAACAATACAAAAAAATGATGTCCTGCATACTGCAAACAAAAAAAAATATAAAACCGATACGGTTAAAAAAAAAGGTTCTACATTTGTGCGAAGATTTGCCATCCGGACAGTGTCTGCATAGGTGAATCATTATGGATATGAACAATTAAATTTATTTGAATTATGAAGAGATTTTTTACTTTCGCGGCTCTGATGATTGCGACAGCATCTGTATCTTTTGCACAGACTGTCCAGCAGCCGAAATTTTTTGAAAACATGTACCTCGGTATCAACGGCGGTATCCAGACTCCTCTTGAGAGTTCACATATTCACCCTCTGGCAGGCCTTGAACTCGGCAAGGACATTACTCCTGTAGTCGGCTTCAGCGTTGACGGTAATCTCATATTCAAGGAGAGCGGTCAGGACGACGCTATCCAGAGATTCTCTTTAGGTGTCAATACGAAAATCAATCTGTCCAACTGGATTGGAAGTTACAAGGGCTATCCAAGACGTGTTGAGGTTCTGCTCGTTCCAGGTGTGGGTTGGGGACACAACTATCGCGATCTGACATACACGAACAGCAGTAAGGATTATTTTTCATTCAACACATTCGCTCAGATTAACTTCAATCTTGGCCAGAAACGCGCTTGGGTTATCAACATCAAGCCAGGTGTCGTCTGGAACGATTTCAGTGGAAAACCTGCAGCAGACAGTAACATCAGGAACGGTATGTTCAGAAGTTCGTCAGCTGATTTCAGAATCACAGCCGGTGTCGCATACCGTTTCGGTTCAAAGAGAACAGGCAGCCACAACTTCGTACTCTGTCCGTACTCAGTGACAAAGGCTGACTACGACAAGGTAGTTACTGAGAGAGATGCTCTTCAGGCAGAGATTAACAAGGGGCCGAAGATTGTTGAGAAGGAAGTAATCAAGGAGAAGAAGGTTGAGGTTCCCGTATATATGCCGGCCAAATCATTCGTAACATTCTCCATCGGCAGCGCATTTATCACACCTGTTGAGAAAATCAAGCTGAAACAGTGGGTCAACAATGTTCCTGCTGAGAACTCAATAACAGTTATCGGTAGCGCAGACAGCAAGACCGGTTCAAAGGCTACCAACGACAAGCTTTCACAGAAGAGAGCTGAGGCTGTCAGGAAGGTCATCGTTGGGGAGTGTGGCAGAGATGAGTCAAAGGTTAACATCAGCACACAGATGGATGTCAATCCTGAGCTGAATGCCGCCAGCAGAGCAGCAGTCATTGAAGTTATCAAGTAACTGGGACAACCCTTTCACAGATAAGGAGAAGCGCAACCGCTTCTCCTTTTTTATTTTTTTAACTTGAAAATTTTATATAAGTTTGCATAGACAACAAAACAGACAATAGAATATGAAAAAAACCGGGATTAAAGTAATCATTACTGTTTTAATGCTTTCACTTATAATGGCCGACAACAACATCAGTGCCGGCCGGCACTGGGTAGCCACCTGGGCTACGGCCGAGCAGATTGCTGAACCTCACAACAATCCCCCATTGCCACTTGCCGGCAACTCTATCAGGCAGATTGTACAGACATCCATCGAAGGTAACAGGTTAAGAGTAAAACTTTCCAATGAATTCGGCAAGGAGGCTGTAGAGATAAAAGGTGCGGAGATAGCCATTGCCCTGACATCAGGCAACAGCCCTCTCATTGACGGGCAGACCAATACCAGACTCACATTCAACGGCAGCAGTTCAATCACAATCCAACCTGGTCAGTTAGTAACATCAGACCCTGTGTCCCTGAAAACAACTATACGTCAGAATCTGGCAATCACGCTCCATTTTGGAGAATTTCCGGCCGACAACATAACTAGCCATCCCGGATCAAGGACAACTTCCTACATTGCCACAGGCAACACTTCCAACTTCAACAACGCCACTGCCACCGCACACTGGTATATAATAAATGCCGTTGAAGTCGAGGCAAAAGGGAAAGCCGGAGCCATTGTAATTTTAGGAAATTCCATTACAGACGGACGGGGATCCACCACGGATGTACAGAACCGGTGGACAGACATATTTTCAAGACGTCTGTTAGCAAACAGGAAAACGCAGAATCTCTCTGTGCTCAATATGGGACTCGGAGGCAACTGCATTTTGCAGGGTGGTCTCGGCCCGACGGGGCAAAGCCGTTATCCCAGAGATTTATTCGGACAGGAAAGCGTAAGATACATCATACTGTTCGAGGGCGTGAACGATCTGGGCGGATTCGGCGACGCGCTGCCCAAGGCTGATAGAATCATAGAGGTTTACAAGCAGATAATCGCTGAGGCTCACGAGAAAGGCATCAAGGTAATCGGAGGTACGGTAATGCCATTCAAAGGCAACAACTACTACAATCCCAATCATGAGCAGGGCCGTGACAGGCTGAATGACTGGATACGCACCTGCGGACTGTTTGACGGCGTAATAGACCACGCCGCTTCGATGGCAAGCACGGACGATGAGGAAAAGATGGACCCGGCCTACCTGTTTGAAAACGACTGGCTGCACCCAAATGCCGACGGACACCGGAATATGGGCGAAAGCATAGACTTGAGTCTGTTCGAATAAGCCGCGCTACAGTTTCAGACATTGCCTGTAAAGCAGGCATATCAGCACCGCCACGAGCAGTTCCGCCAACGGCACTGACAGCCAAAGGCCATTCACTCCCATCAAGGCAGGCAAAAGCAGGAAAGCGCATACCGGCAAGACCATTCCCCGCATAAGAGTAAGGAGCGTAGATATGCCGGACTTGTTTATGCTTTGGCAGAAGCCGACAACAGTCTGGGAGAAAGCCATAAACACGAATCCTATGGAATAGAGTGGCATACCGGCTGCACACATATCATACGCGTCCGTTTCCGCATTCAGAAAAACGCTTACAATTGGTCTTACCAGAGATACAAGCGCCGCCGACAGGGACAGACCGGCCGCCAATGCCGCTACGATTGCCATTCTGAATGTACGGCGCACACGTACGTATGCTCCCGCCCCGAAGTTATAGCTTATTATCGGTTGGGCAGACTGGGATATGGCGGCATATATCATAAAAACCACAGGAGTCAGATAGCACGCTACACTGAACGCAGCTACCCCATCCTCCCCCAGCATTTTCATAAACATATAATTGCCGGCCAGAGTCATAACCGATATTGAGAATTGCCCAATAAAGCCGGAGATGCCGGCTCTGACCATATAGGCAATATTACGTAGCGTAAGGACCAGACTTGTCAGAGTATGCTTCAGTCTGTATAAAGCAAGAGTCCGACATTTGGAAGTCATATAGAAGATCACCATCACCACACCGAAAAAACTGCCGATTGAAGTGGCGCACGCGGCACCTTTCAGTCCCCATCCAAGTGGAAAGATAAACAGCCAGTCCAAAAACATATTCAGACACGCCGGTACAACTTCAACCATCATGGAATACCGCGGATTACCGTCAAGCCTTATGACAAACTGTCCCAATATCTGAATCATAACAAACAGGGCGCAAGGAATAAACCAGAGATAATAATCACGGCACAATCCCATCAATTTGTCGCCGCAGCCCAAAAGCACAAGTATCTTATCCGCGAAAGCATATAATGACCACCCTATAAGGAGTCCGACAACCAATGTTGCCAAGAAAGCCTGCGTCGTTATTATCCTCGCCGCCTTGATATTGTTCTGCGACAGATGTATTGCCGCCATTACAGACGAGCCTATACCGAACATCATACCGAATGCGACAGCCAAAGTGAAAATCGGCGACACGATATTTACTGAAGCCAATCCGTCGCTTCCAACACCGTGCCCTATGAAGATTCCGTCCGTGATACAGAAAAGAGCACTGAAAAGCATACCAAAAATTGTCGGAATGAGCATCTTGGCGAACATCTGCGGAATGTTCCCATTTCCGAAGTCAATTATATCCCTATCAAGATTTTTCATTGTATGACAAAAATACTATCTTTGCACCTATTAATAAAAAGAGCAAACATTTTTAAAGTAATTTAATAATATGAAGAAATATCTGGCATTGACAATTATCGTGACAATGCTCACTTCAATATGTAATGCCGCCGTCGATTTTGGAAAAGCCGATGACCTGTTCAACAAAAGCGACAACCCGACCGAATGTCTGGCTTATCTTGAATCCGTACTTCCCGAAGCAGCAAAAGGAAAGGAAAAATCCGAAGTGCTCTGCCGACTGGCCAAGACCTGCATTATGATAGGTCAGAAAGAGACAAGCAAGGAAAAGAAAAGGGAAATATTCGGCAAAGGCATCAAATACGCAGAGCTGGCAATCGCAGAAGATCCGCAGAATCCGGAAGGATATATGTGGCACAGCGGAAACGTAGGCAGGGAATGTCAGACGCGCAGTTTTACCGAGCAGGCCAAGAAACTCTCCGTCATTATGGGCGACCTCACCACCATACTTGACAAAATGGGCAAGACCAATTATTCGGCAGCCTGGCAGGCAATGGCAGAGATATACTATAACCACCCGATGAAATCCAATGACGATGCCATAAGCTTCACCCGCAAGGCTATCGCAGACATACCGGAAGACGAGATTCGCATATCCACATACACATTGTTGGCAAAACTGCTGTACGAGCGCGATTGGAACGAAACGAAAAGAACCGCAGCAATCAACAAGAGCGCATCCAAATTCAAAGGCAGCTTCTCTTCAGTAACAGACAAGTACGCCTACTACGAAGGATCACTCGGCACATCATACATTCCAGCCTGGTCCAAGAAAAGCCTCGGTACTATGACAGACCGGGAGGAGGCCAAGGCAATCGTGACATACGTCAGATCTATCTACAATAACGCAAAAGCCAAGACACCATACGATACAGCCGATATGAACGAACTCGCATCAATAAGCAAGAACTGGTAAAATATATTATATGGACAACGAAAAAGTTTTGTACGGATTCAACTCATCGCAGGATATAATACATTTGCAGACCAAATACACACTTTTCAAGAGGGTTGCAAACATAGTTTTCTCAACAGTATTGGACAACGGTCTGAACAGGGAGCTGATGACAAAAGCCATCAACAAACTGTTTGAGAGAAACGACTGTCTCAGAATAACATTTGTAAAGAAAGGCAAGGAAATATATCAGTACTTTGTTCCTGAACGTACATTGTCAGACATACCTTATTATGAGTTTAAGACTCAAAAAAGCCTGACAGCGTTCCAGAACAGGTTCAGAAAGAAAATGCTGGACTGCGCAAAGGGAGAGACTTTGCAAGTGGCATACGCCAGACTTCCAGAAGGGAAAGATGCTGTATTCTTCAAGATAAGCCACTACGTAGCAGACACTTATGCAATCGGTCTATTGGTCAATGACCTGTTCGTGATATACAATGCGCTCCTGAACGGAACTGAAATACCGGAAGCAAGCGGCAGTTTCGAGGAAGTCCTGAAAAAGGATATGACGTACAAGGGCAATCAGGAAGCCACCGACAAGGATGAGGAATTCTTCAAGGAATATTTCCATAAGCATCCTGAGCATCCTTTGTATTGTGGCATTCACGGAGACAGCAGCGACAGATGGCTGAAATACAAGAACAAAGGCTGTTTCTATCTGCCGTACCTATTCGTCAAATGCGACACGGAAGGCTACAAACTGTGTATTCCGCCATCAGTCACGGAGAAAGCCACCGCATGGTGCGAAAAGAACTGCATTACAATGTCCGCATTCTTCTTCTACACCTGTTCCATAGCTGCTTCATTGATTAACAACAAGGAAAAATATCAGGCTCCGCTGATGTTGCTAGACTGTCGCGGAACCGTAGCCGAAAGGAAGGCTGGAGGTACCAAAGTACAGAGTTTAAGCATTTATACCACAGTAGATTACGACAAGACCTTCAATGAGAACATCGCACTGGCATACGCAGACCAGAACCAGCTGTTCAGACACACCAAACTGTCCTATCTGAAATGCGAGAAGATACAGCACGACCTGTGGAAATATCCTATGACAAGTCAGGTCATAAACTTCTGCTATTCGTATATTCCATTCGATTCTCCTGACGGTGTGACATTGCAGATTCTCAGCAACGGTAAAGGGTCGCTGGTAACATATATGGCACTTATGCACAATGTTAAGACCGGAATGATAGATGTCGCATACGATATCCAGACGAAAATGGTGACCCCGGCGCAACTTATGGATTTCCACAATCTGTATATATGTGTCATAGAACGCGTGCTGGCAGAACCTGACAGACAACTGTCACAATTATTTTAAGGCTGATGGAAAAAGGATTCTTTTCCGAAAGGGAGATGCTGGCTGACACCCTATTGAAAGAGGGGGATTACAAGAGTGTCAGACAAGTCGTTGAGAGGATATTCAGAATTGTTCCAGACAATCAGATACTGGCAGATCTCGATAAGGACAACAACATAATATACCACACTTCACGCGACATCTACAATGATGTGATGAATCTTGGCGACGGCCTGTGCGATGCAGGACTGAAAGATGCGCATATCGCCATCGTAGCCCAGAATTCATACAGATACGTCATATCGGATATGACAATATCAAGCGGTGTCGGAGTGGTGATACCGATTGACAAGGATGCGCCGGTTGATTTGCTGACTACATTGCTGGACAAGAGCGATGCGGATGCTGTCATCTGCAATGCAAACTGCGTGAAAAGGGTGAATGATGCAAAAGCCGGCTGTGAAAGGTTGAAGACTCTTATCACCATTGACAGGCGTATGCCTGACTGTCTGTTCTATGATGACATTGTAGAAAAAGGGAGGCAGCTCGGAGACAAGGGTGAATTCAGGAATATGACTCTTGATCTGGACAAACCGGCCAAGATACTGTTCACCAGTGGTACGACAGGTACAAACAAAGGTGTGTTACTTACAAACAGGAACCTTGCAGCGAATATAATGAACTGTATGGATGCCATCAGAGCCGAGAAGTACAACACCTCTATGAGCGTCCTGCCTATGCATCACGCCACGGAAATAAATACGCATGTTGTAGTAAGAATAGCTTGCGGGCGTCTTACGTACATCAATGACAATATGCGTAACATGATGAACAACATCAGGATATTCAAGCCGACCATCATAACCATCGTTCCAATGATTGCGAATGCATTCATAAAGAACATCTGGGCAAACGCCTGGAAGAACGGGAAAGCCGGAAAGCTGGCGAAAGGCATAAAGCTGTCCAACTTCCTGAGGAAATTCGGCATTGACAAGACACACAAGATGTTTGCCGAGGTATATGCCCCATTCGGAGGCAACCTGAATATGATTGTCTGCGGAGGTTCAATGCTGAACCCGATGGTCGTAAGGGGACTCAACGACCTGGGAATCAGGATGGAGAACGGATACGGCATCACAGAATGCGGTCCTCTGATTTCAATTAACGGAGATACGCTCCACGAGCATCTCAGTGTCGGAAAACCTTGCCCGGGCATTGAAGTGAAATTAAAGAACATTGACGAAGACGGAATCGGAGAACTGTGCGTCAGAGGTGAATGTGTGGCCAAAGGATATTACAAGGACGAGAAAGCCACAAGACTGGCATTTGACGAGGACGGTTTCTTCAACACCGGTGACAGTGCCAGGATTGATGCTGACGGAAAGATATTCCTTATGGGCAGAAAGAAGAACACCATAGTGCTTCAGAACGGCAAGAACATCTGTCCGGAAGAAATTGAGAATATAATCGAGACAAACATTGATTATGCGACCGATATTGTAGTATATCAGGCAGAATACGAGGAAGAAGGGCTTCACGAGGATCTTCTGTGCGCCGGACTGTACATAGAGGACGAGCAGAAGAGACAGGATCACGATGCCATAATCGCAGACATCAAGGCAATCAATTCCAGAATGATAGATTACAAGCACATAGACTTCATTGAGCTTGTAAACCAGGAATATGAGAAGACATCAACACATAAGACAAAACGTAGCACATTGCCTAAGGTATGTTCAAGCCAAGGCATAAGAATATTCTAACAATAAGATTATGGATGTAAAGGAAGAACTGCTGGATATTGTAACAGAATATATTGATACACCCAAAGACAGGATAGACACTTCAGTAGGATTGAAATTCATCGGATTAAACTCATTTGTAACACTCTCAATGGTTGCGGAGATTGAAGAGCACTTCGGCATCTCCATACCGGACAACAAGTTGCCGGAATTCAGCACTCTGGATGATATAATAGGATATATTGAACAAGTGATATAACACATCAGGGGAATATGGGACAGGCTAAACTTTGGAACAGCAATTATCTGAAAATATGGTTTGGCAACTTTCTTGTCCATTTCTCTTTCACACTTATAGTACCGTTACTGCCACTCTACCTGTCAGAGACATTCGGAGCTGACAGGCAGACAATTGGGCTATGCCTTGCGGGATATTCCGTAATGGCATTGATTATAAGGCCGTTCAGCGGGTATATGGTAGATACCTTTCCACGGAAGACAGTTCTGATAGTATGCAACTTCTTTTTCGTGGCATTGTTCGCCGGATATCTGGCTGCCGGTTCGTTGGCTATGTTCACGATATTCAGAACCATTCACGGAGCACCTTTCGGTTCCACGACTGTCGCTACAAGCACCGTAGCCATCGATGTGCTTCCAAGCGAGAGACGCACTGAGGGAATCGGATATTATGGTCTCAGCAACAATCTGGCTATGGCATTCGGCCCGATTCTGGCCATATATCTGTTACAGGCTTTCTCCAACAACTTTCAGGCACTCTTCTGGATATCGCTATCGGTATCGCTGTTCGGATTCATACTTGACTCGACAGTCAGGATGCCTAAAAGAGACTACGTAATCGGGAAAAAAAAGATTTCATTGGACCGTTGCCTGCTGACAGACGGCTGGAGAGAAGCCTTGGATATGATGTGCTACTCGTTTTCGTTCGGGATAATGTCAACATACGTAGCAATATACGGCAAGGAAGAACTTGGAATCACAGGTGAGACGGGTCTGTTCTTTTCACTTCTGGCCTCAGGTCTGATTATATCACGTCTGACAGGTGCCCACGCGCTGAGGAACAACCAGGTAAGCCGTAATGCTACAATCGGTGTACTTACCTCGGTATGCGGATACTTCATCTTCGCAGCCATACACCAGCCTATAGGGTATTACCTGGCAGCACTGATCATAGGTCTGGGCAACGGGCATATGTATCCGGCTTTCCAGAACATGTTCATCAACCTGACCACAAATGACAAACGCGGCACGGCCAACTCCACCATCCTTACATCCTGGGACGCAGGATTCGGAATAGGAGTCCTTATCGGAGGCTTTCTGGCAGAATACAGTGGGTATCATGCGGCATTCTGGGGTGCTTTCATCGTCAATGCCATAGGCGTGATGTATTATTTCACCAACATAAGAAATCATTTCGAACATAACAAGCTCAGATAAAGAATGAAGAGAATTGTCATCAAGATAGGCAGCAACATACTCACACGTGAGGACGGGAATCTTGACACTACCCGCATATCGTCCATTGTGGATCAGGTCGTAGCCATCAGGAACAGCGGATGTCAGGTTCTGCTCGTCACAAGCGGTGCCGTAGCCTGCGGGCGCGGTATATTCAATGACGCAGGCAGACATGACAACATACCTACCCGACTTGATGCCGTCCAGCAGCGACAGCTATATTCCGCCGTAGGCCAAGTTGAGCTGATAGGCATCTACAGCAGGCTGTTCTCCAGCTGGAATGTGCGGATAGGCCAGGTTCTTACAATGAAGGAGAACTTCTCCACACGCCGTGAATATCTGAACCAGCGTTCCTGTATGGAGACAATGCTGGCAAACGATGTGATACCGATAATCAACGAGAACGATACAATCAGCGTAACGGAGCTGATGTTCACGGACAATGACGAACTGTCCGGACTTGTAGCCTCAATGATGGATGCCGATACCCTGATCATACTCAGCAACGTTGACGGAATCTACAATGGTTCACCTGATGACAAGGATTCCCAAGTGATACGCAAAATCCGCATTGAAGACGATCTGTCAAAATACATCTTCAACGTGAAAAGTACATTCGGACGCGGAGGAATGCTCACAAAGAGTTCCATTGCAAGAAAGATTGCAGATGAAGGTATCAGGGTAATAATAGCCAATGGTATCAGGCCGGACATTATCAAAGATTTATACTACAATCCAGACAATACGCTCTGCACAGAGTTCATTCCTAAAGAAGGAGGTTACTCCAGCATCAAAAAATGGATAGCCCACAGCAAGGATTTTACGAAAGGTGCTGTCTATATAGATGACAACGCCAGGAAAATCCTGCTTGGCGATAAGGCCGTGAGCCTGCTGCCGGTAGGTGTATTACGGATTGAGGGGGACTTTGAAGAAGGAGATATAATCAACATCCTTGACGCAAACGGAGAAAAAATAGCAATTGGCAAGAGTTCATACAGTGCCAAAGAGACGCAGTTACTTTTAGGCAAGCATGATTGCCGCCCGTTAGTCAGCTACGACTATCTTTTCCTTGTATGATAATGACGCATTACTATGGATGATTTATTCAGAAAAGTAAAGCAGGCAAGCCGCATTGTAGCGATGCTTGATGATGACACCAGGAACAGACTGCTGATATCGACAGCCGACGCCATTGTGACAAATACCGACAGGCTGCTGGCCGCAAACCGGTCTGACCTGTCACGAATGGACTGCAGTTCGCCATTGTATGACAGGCTGCTGTTGGATGAGAAGCGCATCCAGGCAATCGCATCGGATATGCGTAATGTTGCATCGCTGCCATCTCCGTTAGGGCGCATCCTTCTGGACAGGACATTGGCCAACGGATTGAGGATACGCAGGACAAGCGTTCCATACGGTGTCATTGGAGTCATTTACGAGGCACGTCCTAACGTGACATTCGATGTGTTCTCGCTATGTTTCAAGAGCGGTAACGCCTGCATTCTCAAAGGTGGAAAGGATGCCGACGACACAAACCGCGTAGCTGAATCAATCATCAGGGAGGCTTTGGAAAGCAACGGCATCACCAGTGACGCCATTGCCCTGCTTCCAGCCACACACGAAGCCGGAAATGCCCTGCTGAATGCTGTCGGTTATGTGGACGTGGTAATACCGCGTGGCGGACGCAGGCTTATCGACTTTGTCAGGGACAATGCCAAAGTGCCCTGCATTGAGACCGGCGCGGGTGTAGTGAACGCATATTTCGACAAGTCGGGTAACATTGGGATAGGCAAAGCGATAATACTGAATGCCAAGACCCGCCGCGTAAGCGTATGCAACGCCCTGGATTGTCTTTTAATACATAAAGACAGGCTTAACGACCTTCCTGCACTGTGTGCACCGCTGGCTGACAAAAACGTGCAGATATTTGCAGACAAGCGTGCCTGGCAGGCATTGAAGCCATCCTACCCTATACTTTCCGAAGCCACACCAGACAGTTTCGGCACGGAATATATGGACTACAAGATGGCTGTCCGTACCGTAGATGATATTCAGGAAGCACTTGCGCACATAGAAATCTATGGATCAGGACATAGCGAGAGCATAATCACTGACGATGAGAATGCCGCAGCCCTCTTCCAGCAGACCGTCGATGCAGCCTGCGTCTATGTAAACACGCCGACCAGCTTCACCGACGGAGGCCAGTTCGGACTTGGCGCGGAAATAGGCATCAGCACGCAAAAGCTCGGAGCACGCGGTCCTATGGGACTTGAAGAGCTGACAACATACAAATGGCTCATCAACGGTTACGGTCAGACAAGGCCATAATCAGGCACAGGCAACGTCATTTATGAATAAAGAGGTCAATAGCGGTCTTAGGGAGTATATCGAAGAGAATGTCATACCGATGTACGATAATTTCGACAACGGCCATCGCAGGAATCACGTGCAGATGGTCATTGACGGATGCCTGAAAATGGCCGGGGACTACGACATCAACACAGATATGCTGTATGCTGCGGCCGCGTATCACGACACGGGACTGATTGCCGGACGCGAGAAACACCACATTGAATCAGGGCGTATTATCCGTGGCGACGTATCGCTCCGCAAATGGTTTTCCAAGGAGCAGATTGAGACCATAGCCTGTGCCGCCGAAGACCATAGGGCATCATCAAAGGAAGAACCCCGCAGCATATACGGAAGGCTTGTGGCCGAAGCTGACCGCACCATCGATACTGAGAACATCATTTTAAGGACCATACAATACGGACTCGCGCACTACCCGGAACTTGACCGCGAGGGACATTGGACACGTACGCTGGACCACCTGCACGAAAAATACGATTACGGTGGCTATCTGAAACTGTGGATACAGAACTCTCCCAATGCCGCCAGACTGGAAGAACTCAGGGCAATCATACACGATGAGAACAGGCTGCGACTGATTTTTGACAAACTCTATAACCTTGAGCACCGATGACACAACATTCATTCTACATATTCCTATCCATAATGACGGCCGTGGCCGTTATTGTCTTTATATGCCTGTACTTTGTCGATGCAGGCTACGGCAAATTCTACAACCGCAAATGGGGCCCTTCTGTAAATAACCGTCTTGGATGGGTACTTATGGAAGCCCCTGTGTTCATAGCAATGCTCTGTCTGTGGTACTTTTCCGGCAGACGTACGGATGTGGTGCGCGTAATCATGCTCATCATCTTTGAGACACATTATCTGCACCGCTCATTCATATTTCCGATACTGATACGCGGCAAAGGCGTGATGCCTTTGTCCATCATCCTGATGGGTGTAATATTCAACACTCTGAATGCATTCATGCAGGGAGGATGGATATTCTACATATCACCGTCCAGTCTCTACGGCATAGAATGGCTGAGCGATGCGAGATTCATTGCCGGTACGGTATTGTTTACCCTAGGCATGTTCGTCAATATCCAATCGGACAGCATAATACGCAATCTGCGCAAGCCCGGTGACAATAGTCATTACCTGCCTAAAGGCGGAATGTTCCGTTATGTCACATCTGCCAATTATTTCGGAGAGCTTCTGGAATGGACAGGATTCGCCATATTGACCTGGTCTCTTTCAGGTCTTGTATTCGTAATCTGGACATTCGCCAACCTGGCCCCACGTGCGGCACGCATCTACGACAGATACCGCACAGAGTTTGCATCGGATTTCGATACCGCACGTCTTAAAAGAATAATTCCTTTTATATACTGATATGGAATCACCTATATTCACTCCCTGCACAATAGGTCCTGTAACGTTGCGTAACCGCGTAATACGCTCGGCAGCATTCGAGAATATGGCATACGGGAACCGCCCGTCACAGGAGCTGTACGACTACCATACAGCCGTAGCAAGAGGAGGAGTCGGTATGACAACAGTCGCATATACAGCCGTGGCAGAATCAGGTCTGTCCTTCAACGGCCAGCTGTGGATACGCGAGGAAATAATCCCAGAACTGAGCAGACTCACAGACGGAATACACGCCGAAGGTGCCAAGGCATCCATACAGTTGGGACATTGCGGCAATATGACACATCGCGCCACCTGCCACTGCACTCCTGTAGGCGCAAGCGGAGGTTTCAACCTGTATTCGCCCACATTCGTACGCAAACTGCGCAAGGATGAGATATATCAGCTGGCCAAGGATTTCGGCAATGCCGTCCGGCTGGCACGTAAGGCGGGATTCGACTGCGTGGAGATACACGCGGGACACGGCTACCTGATAAGCCAGTTTCTCTCACCATACACGAACCGTCGTCACGATGAGTTCGGCGGCTCACTGGACAACCGGATGAGATTTATGCGGCTGGTGATGAAAGAGGTAATGGAAGCTGCCGGCGATGATATAGGCGTACTGGTGAAGGTCAATATGCACGACGGTTTCCGCCGTGGAATGCAGACAGAGGAATGCATCAAGGTGGCGCAGGAACTGGAAAGGCTCGGAGCACACGCACTGGTTCTGTCAGCAGGTTTCGTCAGCAAGGCTCCAATGGAAGTAATGCGCGGCGCAATGCCAATCAAAACATTGGCCTACTATATGGATATGCGACATTTCTGGTGGCTCAAGGCGATGCTTGCCCTTATAGGACGGATAATGATACCTACAGTTCCATACAGTGACGGATACTTCCTGGAGGATGCAAAGAAGTTCCGTGCCGCATTGAAGATGCCATTGGTATACGTAGGCGGCCTGACATCGAAAGCCAAAATGGAAGAAGTGCTTGAAGCCGGATTCACAGGACTCCAGATGGCACGTGCTTTGGTACACGACACTGACTTTGTCAATAAGCTGAAATCCGGCGAGCTGGAATGCAGCGGTTGCCGTCATTCCAACTACTGCATAGGACGAATGTACACGTTGCAGATGCGCTGTCACCATTGTGTGGAGAACCTTCCGGCAAAACTGCAGCGTGAAATTGAAAAGGCAGAGCAATGAGTTGGGCATTGATTACAGGAGCAAGTTCCGGAATGGGACTTATATATGCAGAACGTCTTGCATCCGAAGGCAATGACATACTGCTTGTCAGCAATCAGGAGGAAGAACTGAAGCGTGTGGCCGCTGATTTATCGGGCAGATACGGCATAAAGGCCATTCCACTATATCAGGATTTATCCGAGACAGATGCCGCAGACAAGCTATACGCCTATTGTCAGGAACACCATATTGAAATTGACATTCTCATAAACAATGCCGGAATGTTTTTCTTCAAGGAACTGTTTCCTGAAGATATAAATCGCGTGGAGACAATGCTGCGGCTGCATATCACGACAATCACACGGCTTTCAATCCTATTTGGCAATGCTATGAAGGGCCGCAGACACGGGAACATACTCATTGTCAGTTCAATGGCAGCAAGCCTCCCGATGCCGGGAATAACAGTTTACTCTGCCACCAAGTCATATCTGAAAAGTTTCGGACGCTCATTGTACTTTGAGATGCGGCCATATAGTGTAGGCGTGACAACGGTCTGCCCGCCGGCAGTAGCCACCCCACTCTACAATATCAGCGACAGGCTTATGAACATAGGTGTGAGATGTGGAATCATCCTGACTCCAAAGCGTCTGGTACGGCGGGCATTGCGTGCAATGAGACACGGACGCCGCATAATCCGTCCGGGATTGATGAACATCTACCTGCCTATACTCATTGCATTGCTCCCGAAAAGACTGGTAACCTATTTGTGGAACAAGTTCAGATGAAAGGCACAATCATAGTGACAGGAGCTACAGGCAGCATGGGAACCGCCGCTGTCAGGCAGCTTACAGACAAAGGCTACAGCGTAATCATGGCCTGCCGCAATATGGAAAAGGCAGACAATGTACGGAAGGATATTATTGTCAGGAATCCATCTGCGACTGTATATTCATTACATCTTAATCTGTCAGGCCCTGATTCCATCCGGAAGTTCGCATCAACCGTATCGGCACTCATACCAGACGAAGGGCTTGAACTTAAAGGACTCTTCAACAATGCAGGAATCATCAACCGTAAATATGGGCTTACAGACTATGGCATTGAGCGTACGCTTGCCACGAATTATATCGGCCCGTATCTGCTGACCAGACTTCTTCTGCCGCTTATGGCAAATGACGCACACATCGTGAATATGGTATCACTGACCTGCCGGTACGCCTCCGTCGGAAAGGATCTGTTCGACAGACCGGAAAGCCGTTTCAGCCAGCTCGGCACATACGCCGATACCAAACTCGCACTGCTTCTGTCCAGCATAGCTCTGGCAGACAGGCTTTCGGGCGATAACAGGAATATCCGCGTGAATGTAGCTGACCCAGGTGTCGTCAACAGCAATATGCTGTCAATGGGCCGCTGGTTTGACCCACTCGCCGATGCGCTGTTCCGCCCATTCTGCAAGAGTCCTGAAAAAGGCGTACTGCCAGCCATCAATGCCTTGCATACCGGCAGCAGCCTGATGTACTTCAAAGGCAATGGCAGCAAGCCAATCCCGGAGAAATACAAAAGCCACCCCGATATAGAGTGGCTTTGGAATAAGACAGCTGAACTGTGCAGGCTTACTGACTGACAGCTTCCGAGGCGAACACATCGTGCTCAACCTTGACATAATCCTTTGCCAGCTTATACACAGCCATTGCACGGGAATCTTCAACAGAAGCCCTGAAAAAAACGATATAGCTGCCCCTGTCGCTTATCCAGCTGTGGCTGTCATTGTGGAACGATGCCAGTTCGTAATTAGTCACCTTGAATGTAAGTGTCTGGCTCTCACCCGGCTCCAGCAGTCCGGTCTTGGCGTATGCCTTCAATTCTGCGGCAGGCTTGTAAATCGTACCCTTAGGTGCTGAGACATAGAGCTGCACAGCCTCCTTGCCGGCCACCTTGCCCGTGTTGCGTACAGTTACGGTAGCGACGAAACCATCCTTCACTGCCTTCACTGTCGCCTTGGAATACTCAAACGTGGTATAGCTCAGACCATAGCCGAACGGATATGATACTTCCTTACCTTCCGTATGGAAATAGCGGTAGCCTACGTTCACACCTTCCTTATATACCACGCGGTCAATGTTGGGACGCACAGCGGCACGTCCGCCCCACCCTGCAGGTGCTGCCGCAGTCTCACCGTGAAGCGGGAAATTGGCCGATGACGGATGATCCATCACGGAAATCGGGAATGTCATAGTCAGCTTGCCCGAAGGATTTGCCTTGCCGGTCAGAATATCGGCAATGGAGTAACCTGCTTCCTGCCCCGGCTGCCAGGCCATCAGAATAGCATCCGGCAGACCTTTCCAAGATGCGGTCTCAATCACATTTCCCATATTGAGCACAACCACGACTTTCTTTCCTGCAATGTGATAAGCCTGACACACATTAGCTATCAGCCTGCGTTCCACATCCGTAATGTCGAAATTGGCAATGTCGCGGTCTCCGCCCTCACCAGCCTGACGGCCGATTGTTATCACGGCAATATCCGACTCACGCACCTGTGTCT
Source organism: Bacteroidaceae bacterium (assembly GCA_024398595.1). GTDB lineage: Bacteria > Bacteroidota > Bacteroidia > Bacteroidales > Bacteroidaceae > Colenecus. The sequence continues at coordinate 35,817 of JAKSIX010000020.1, forward strand.
CTATGGCAGCCATTGACAGATCCACCTCTGCCGTAGTCTCAGTGCTTCCCCATCCGCGGTTCACTCTGGTCACGGCCTTCATTGCGCGGTCATAGTCCTTGTACGCCTTGTACATATCGGCAAGATTCCGGTTCAGCTGAAGTCCTGCCTCTGCAAGACCTTTGTCAAGCGAAATCACGTATGCCTTGTTCACATCGCCAGAGCCTGTACCTCCGGCAATTATATCGTACGATGTCACACCGAACAGGGCCACCCTCTTCACGTTATCGCCGAAAGGCAGTGCCCCACCTTCGTTCTTCAGCAGCACCATAGCCTCGTTTGCGGCCTGGCGCGTAAGCTCTGCGTGGGCCTTCAGATCCGGCTTGTTGCTGTTCTGATAACCCTTGAAATGCGGAGTCTTCACAATGAACTTGAGCATACGCCTTACACAGATATCAACATCCTCCATTGACAGCTCGCCGCTGTTCACCTTATCTATAATCTCCTGTGACTGAGATACAGCACCCGGTTCCATCAGGTCATTACCGGCCTGAATCTGCCCGGCTGTGTTGCGCTGTCCAGTCCAGTCGGTCATTACAAGTCCGTCGTAGCCCCATTCCTCACGGAGTACGGTGGTGAGCAGTTCCCTGTCCGCCTGTGTGAACTTGCCGTTTATCTTGTTGTACGATGACATTATCGTCCAGGGATTGGCCTCCTTGACTGCAATCTCGAATCCCTTCAGATAAATCTCGCGCAATGTACGCGCATCGATAATCTCATCCACAGCCATACGGTTAGTCTCCTGACTGTTGGCCGCAAAATGCTTCGCACTGGTACCAACTCCATTGCTCTGCACACCACGGATGAACGCCGCAGCACTCTTGCCGGCCACCACAGGATCCTCGGAATAATACTCGAAATTACGGCCGCAGAGCGGTGAACGGTGGATGTTCAATGCCGGTGCAAGCAGTACGTCTGTGCCGTATTCCAACACTTCCTGCCCCATTGCCGCGCCTACTTCCTCAATAAGCGTGGTGTTCCACGTGCTTGCCATAGCCGTACCCACAGGGAAGCCTGTGGCATAGAAAGTACCTTCCTGCCCCTGACGTGTCGGACTGATTCGCAGGCCAGCCGGGCCGTCGCTCAGAACCGTCGGAGTTATGCCCAGCCGGTCAATGTCCTGCGTCACGCCTGCCGAGCCGGGACACAGCTGGTTCAGGTTGCCGAACTTGCTGTTCTGACCGCTTATCTGGCGGTTCTGTCCGCCGACAAGAAGCGCGGCCTTCTCCTCGAGTGTCATAGCCTTGACAACCTCGTCAATGTTATTCTCTGTAAGCGCAATCTGCTGTGCGCCCATTCCGGATGCCAGCAGCATAAGCGATGCCGTCATCCCAAGTCTGATTCCTTTCATTCCCATATTCAGTCAGTTAATTATTGTCTCCACATACTTTGTACACCTGTGCTCTTCAGCCACAGACAACTGCAAAAAACCAATTTATTTCCAACCGGATGTGATATCAATTCTTATTGACTGAGTTAGAGACTCTCAAGAATATCCATCGGCACACCGGTACATTGCGAAATGATATCCAATGAGACACCTGCAGCCTTTAATTTGGTAGCATCCTCAATGGCTTTTTCTTTGCGGCCCTCTTCGCGGCCCTCTTCGCGGCCCTCTTCGCGGCCAACGGTACGCCCAAGTTCATTTCCCTTGTCAATAGCGGCCTCAAGTTCAGCTGCGCGGTCAAGCTCGGCATGGAACTTGGCCAGATAGTCCATCTGTTCTTCGTACGTCATGGCGGTAAAGTTAGAGATATCAAACAGCTTTTCCAAACCTTTATCGTGAAATTCTTCGGGAATGGACTTCAGCGACCCCATATTTCGCAGCAGCCATATCATCCTGTCGGCCAGACTGTTCAGGTCTGAGACCTCCTTTCTGAACTTGGGCAGTTCCACTGTCACGAAGTGCACGTTGTCCGTCAGGGTCTTGCTGATGTCGCTGTCATTGCGTAAGCAGAAGGTGTTGATGACGCTGTCCGTCGTCCTGCCACCGCCCATACAGAAATCCATGATGGCAATGATGTACAGTGGTGTCAGCTGATATTTCCTGTCACCGCCCCGCACCTGTTCCCGAATGGGATAAGTCGAATAATATACCAGGCGGTCATTGAAATTCTTCTTCTCGGCCAGCTGCATCTCGATGACTACGGTCTCTCCGTCTCCGGTCGTAGCTCTGATGTCGAATACGGTCTTCTTGCCATCGGGGCTGTCGCCCATGTTCTCCTGATTTCCCAGTGTCAATGTCCTGACGTGCAGGTCGGGCAGAATGCTGTCAATGAGCATCTTGAGCAGTTCCTCGTTGCCCGGTGTCGCGAAGACGCGCTTGAAGGCATAATCGACTCTGAGGTCAATGAACCTGATGTCCTCATCATTTGGATTGATCACTGACGCAGCAGGTGCGGAAATTTCTTCTTCTGATTTTTTCATAATCAATTAGATTTGATGTGTTTATAAAAATGTTCATGGCATACCAATCTATCAGTTGCTGTGATTTCATGGATTACCGATGGCGAAGATAACAGAAAGTGTCAAATAATTATCACATCTTTTTTAATAATTTTGCAATGCGAATCTTGCTGTCTGACACAATTATGAAAACCGACATCATCTGCAGCATTCTCCGTCTGTCTGCCGTACTCACATTGACAATAGTTTTAACCGGATGCCAAAAGGTATGCCCGATACTGGATATTGAGGGCGGACAGGTGCAGGGCATCAGTACCGACATAAAGGACGTATATGTATTTCGCGGGATTCCGTATGCCGCGCCACCAATTCACGGACTGCGATGGAAGGCCCCCCAGCCGGTGATTCCCTGGGACGGTGTCCGAATCTGCGACAGATTCGGCAGGCCGGGGTTCCAGCACACGCAATTCAACGGAGGATATTATACCGAATGGGGCTATGGCGATGAATCCACCTACAGCGAAGACTGTCTGTACCTGAATGTGTGGACCGGCAAGCCCGGACAGAGCGATGCCAGGATGCCGGTCATCCTGTGGATACACGGTGGAGGCTGCCGTGAGGGTTTCGGTTCCGAGCCTGAATTTGACGGACAGGAGATTGCAGCCAAGGATGTGGTACTCGTGACCATCAACTACCGTCTCGGCGTATTCGGCTTTCTGGCCCACCCCGAGCTTACGGCCGAGAGCGGGTACAATGCTTCCGGTGACTATGGTCTGTTGGACCAGATTCAATCACTCAAGTGGGTGCAGGACAATATCGCCGCATTCGGCGGTGATCCCGACAATGTGACCCTTGCCGGTCAGAGTGCAGGCGGAGGGTGTGTGCGTATGCTCTGCGAATCGCCGTTGGCACGCGGTCTCTTCCATAAGGCGGTAATAATGAGCGCAGGCGGTCTGGCCACGACCCAAGAATCCAAGACCGACCTCAGCGAGTTTCATCAGGCCGAGCAGAAATCGAAGGCCATTATGGACTGGGCCGGCTATACCTCGCTTGACAAGATGCGCGAGGCCAGCACCGAGGCCATCTTCTCCGTTGCCGAGATATACAATTCCGCCACCGGCGACTTCGCAGGCATAAAAGGCATGTCGCCTCTGAACGGCTACCAGCACCCTATCATTGAGGGTTATGTATCTACAAAAAGCTTTGATGAGGCCGCTTTGGACGGAACTTTGGCCGACGTACCTTATATGATAGGCTATACAATGAATGACTACCGTGAGATGTCAGATGAAATCATAGACTTCTGTCTGAACCGCGAGGCAATGGGCGGCAAGGCCTGGGCATACGAGTTCGCCCGCCCGCTGCCTGACGACAACTCACACCCGGAAGCACGCAAAGCCCATCAGGAAAGCACCGACGAGGACAGTCCCCTCACCCGGCTGGAAGGAGCCTTCCACTCATCCGATCTCTGGTATTTCTTCAAGTCAATGCGTCACAGCTGGCGTCCCTGGACCAAAGGCGACTGGGATCTCTCCGAGAAGATGCTCACCGCCTGGACCAACTTTGCCCGCTACGGCAATCCCAACGGACCGGAATACGGCGACTGGAATCCGTGTACCTCCGACAATCCGACGCTTATGCTGTTCAAGCTGGATGCCTCCGGCAACGAAGCCTCCGAAATGGGGAGTCACCAATGAACAGGGAAAATGAACAGGGGACAGGCTCCGTTCACAGCAAATGAACAGGGGACAGGCTCCGTTCACAGCACGTTTTTCACCATAGGGGTTCCGCCAACATTTGCACCAAAAGTCACAATAAGACTGCCTGAACTTCCGATAGTTAAACGATTGAATTCTGATTCATGAAGAGGCCCGGATCCGACATGGAAACCGGGCTTCGTAGTATTCGAAAAATGGGAATTTTACTTTTTCTTGGGATTTGATGGGAACCAGCCTTTGGCTACTCTCTTTTCTTGTTGAAACAGTTCCAGTATCGACCAGAAACAGCTGAAACCTATGACGCCCAATATTGCCGAAAGAACTCCCTTGGACAGAAGTGATGCAATGCAGAAACCCAGTCCGACAACAGCGAACAGCCACCAGCATCCCTTTCCCCAATAATATTCAGCTTTGATTACAATAGGATGGAATAATCCTATTATCAAGAATGCAGATGCACCAAGTATGATTCCTGTCCAGTCCATAAATTGAGGTTTATCTGGATAAAGTTAGCAATTATTCCATATACTATGAGGTATTTCAAGAAAGAACCTTTCTTCCAGCTGCACTGAAACTTACAGAGATAGGCGGCTTAGGTCTATCTGTCTGTTCTTTCTAATCCCCCGGCCACTCTATTTGTCGTCCTTCCGCAGTTTCTCCTCGTATTTCTTGTCATAGG
>JAKSIX010000021.1 GCA_024398595.1 Bacteroidaceae bacterium
GGAAATAACTTTTCATTCTCTTTGGCGAGCGCTTGCGGTCATGAGAATTTCATACCTCTTTGTTCCTATCCTTGCGGGCAGATGATATATATGAGTATATTGACGGCACTATGTACATTGTGAAGAATGTTGATATCAGCATACCCCCAACTACGGCAGTACCCATCGCAATACGTCCGGCAGCACCCTCGCCTGACGCGAACATAAGCGGTATCAGACCCAGCATGGTCGATGTGCTGGTCATCAGAATCGGGCGCAGACGCTGTATGGCAGACTCGCGTATGGCCGTCATCTTGCCAATGCCTGCTTCCTGTTTCTGATTGGCGAACTCCACAATCAATATACCGTTCTTGGCCACAAGTCCTATCAGCATAATGATTCCAATTTCACTGTATATGTTCATTGTCTGACCTCGCAATGCCATAAATATCAATGCTCCGCACACGGCTAACGGTATTGTCAGCATTATGATGAACGGATCCTTGAAGCTCTCGAACTGAGCCGCCAGAATCAGGTATATCAGAATCAGGGCCAGTCCGAAGGCAAAGAACAGGGAATTGGAACTCTCCCGAAAATCGCGCGATTCGCCGGTAAGCGCCGTACGGAAAGTGTCATCAAGCGTTTCCTTGGCAATCTTGTCCATCTCATTGATGCCGTCGCCGATTGTATATCCCGGTGTCAGTCCGGCAGATACCGTAGCCGACACGAATCTGTTGTAGCGATACAGTTTCGGCGGGGCAATGCCCTCCTCCAGTTCGACAAGGTTCTCCATCTGTATCATATCACCGCCTGTACTGCGCAGGTATATTGATTTCAGGTTCTGGATGGTGTTACGCTGCTGACGGTTAATCTCGCCTATTATGTCATACTGCTTGCCATTCATATATAGGTAGCCCATACGCTGTCCGCTAAGTCCGTACTGGAGTGTCTGGGCTATGTCACGGGTATTTACGCCGAGCATATTCGCCTTCTCACGGTTCACCGATATACGGGCTTCCGGCTTGGAGAATTTCAGATCGACATCGGCCATCTGGAATATCGGATTGTCCTGAACCCTGGCCATAAACGCAGGCAATACCTCCTGAAGTTTCTCAATGTTGGTAGCCTGAAGCACATACTGCACCGGCATACGGCCTCCACGGCCACCTGTGAACGAAGACTGCTGTTGCACAAACGAACGCGCATCGGTTTCACGCTGAACGGCAGCTGTCAATTTTGCGGCCACATCCATCTGCGTATAGTCACGTTCCGAGATGTCCTTTAGCGTAATCTGGATATTGCCTCCGCCATTGGACACACGTGCTGTAATATATTCTGCATCCGGAGCCAGAGAATCCACAATGTCATTGATAGCCTCTGTGTAATCGCGCATATACTCGTAGGTCACACCTTCCGGCCCCTGAGTACGTATTGTAACCTGCGAACGGTCTTCCAGAGGAGCCATCTCGGCCGGGCGTGTAATCCAGAGCACTACGCACCCTATGATTGCCGCCACCATCAGCACAACTGACGCACGGCGATTCCTCAGGCAGAAGTCCAGACTGCGGCTGTAATATTTGTTCAAGCCCTCAAAGAACGGCTCTGTAAAACGGTAGAACGCATTCTTTTTCTCACGCTTCACCAGAATTTTCGTGGAAAGCATCGGGGTGAAGGTCAATGCCACGAACGTCGAGATGACAACCGTACCCGCAATCACGAAACTGAACTCACGGAACAGACGGCCGGTGGTTCCCTCCATAAACACAATCGGGATAAATACCGCCAGAAGCGTGATGGAAGTGGAAAGGACCGCGAAGAAAATCTCCTTTGAGCCCTCAATACCGGCCTTGCGCGGACTCATTCCGCGCTCTATGCGCAGGTATATGTTCTCCGTCATGACTATGGCGTCATCCACCACAAGTCCTACCGACAGCACGATAGCCAGCATTGTAAGCACATTGATACTGAATCCGAGCAGATACATCACGAAGAATGTACCTATCAGCGATATCGGGATAATCAGACACGGAATCAATGTGACACGCCAGTCCCTCAGGAACAGGAAAATGATGATTATGACCAGCAGCAGAGCCTCGAAGACGGTGTCCTTTACCTCCTTGATGCTGGCACGTATGAACTTGGTATTGTCAAAACCGTACGAATACTGTACATCCTCAGGCAGGTCTTTACGCATCAGCTTCATCCTCTCATACACGCTGTTGGCAATATCAATATGGTTGGCTCCCGGCTGCGGGGTGACGACTACGCCCACCATAGGCACACCGTTCATCTTCATATAACTCTTGATGTCACGCGGACTGAGCTCGGCCTGACCTATGTCGCTGAAACGTATTATGCGGTCGCCGTCGTGACGTATCACCAGATTGTTGAACTCATCGGTGGTATGCATCAGACCGAGTGTACGGATTTCCAGTTCGGTGGTGCTGCCTTCCACCGTACCCGACGGAAGCTCCACATTTTCCCTGTCAAGCGCATTCTTCACATCCATAGGAGTAATGCCATAGCCAGACATCTTGACCGGATCAAGCCACAGACGCATACAATAGCGTTTCTCACCCCAGATGGTCACACTGCTCACGTCCTGAATGGTCTGCAGCTGTTCCTTTACTACGAGGTCGGCTATCTCGCTTATCTCAAGCAGAGAACGTTTATCACTCTGGATGGCAACCATCAGGATAGGCGTGGCATCCGCATCGGCTTTGGACACTGTAGGAGGATCGCAGTCACGCGGCAACTGACGCTGGGCACGCGATACCTTGTCACGCACGTCATTCGCGGCAGTCTCCAGATCGACTGAAAGTTCAAACTCTACTGTAATGCGGCTGTTTCCGTACTGGCTCACACTTGTCAGCGAGCGTATTCCCGGAATACCGTTAATCTGCTGTTCCAAAGGCTCGGTAATCTGATTTTCAATCACCTCGGCATTGGCTCCCGGATATGAGCAGGACACAGTGATAATCGGATTATCCACCGACGGATATTCCCTTACACCCAGACCGATAAACCCGACCGCACCGAATATCAGTATTATCAGAACGAATACGGTAGCGAGAACCGGACGGCGTATGCTTAACTCAGAGATATTCATCCCGGCAATCAGTTAATCTCCTTCAACTCCACAGCCATACCAGTGCGCAGCTGCATTATACCACTCGTTATCACAGTATCACCAGGTTCAAGTCCTGAAACGACCTGAACTTCCGCATCGGTTCTCAAACCCTTCATTATATCAACAGGTATAGCCTTTCCACCCTTATATAGGAACACTTTATCTATTCCCATCTCCGTGATGATGGCCTCACTCGGTATGGCCATTGTACTCTCGAATGTACGGGTGACGAGGCTCACACTCACATAGCGGCCCGGGACGAGCTCACGTTTGGAATTATCGTATATAGCGCGTACTGAGAATGTACGTGTGTCAGCATCTACGATAGAATTCGTGGCATAGACCACAGCATTATATTCTTTCGTTTCCCCCTCAACCTTGAAAGTCAGTGGCGCACCAGGCTTCAGCACACCGGCATACCGTTCAGGTACAGAGAATTCAATCTTCAGTTTGGATGTATTGGTAAGCGTAGCTACAGCGGTCTGCGGTGAGGCGTATGCACCGACACTTACCTGACGGAGACCTATTATACCGTCAAACGGAGCACGCAGCACCGTCTGTGCCAGTTTCGCGTGGATTTCCTCTATATCGGCCTTCAATGCCGAGAGACTTGCCTCGGCCTGCTGGTATGTCTCCTGACTCACAGCCTCCTTCTCAAGCAATGTCTGCTGACGGTACAGGCGATCCTCATTAAGCTTCAGCTGAGCCTCCTGCTTCTTTAGCTGGGCCTGGAGCGGAGCATCATTGATACGTGCCAGAACATCACCCTGACGAACCTCCGTTCCCTCCTCGAAACATATCTCTGTAATCTTGCCCGATGTCTCAAAACTAAGATTCACCTCTTCGTTCGGGATGAGGCTTCCGCTTATATTGATGCCATCCTGCAAGGATTTCTCACGTATTATGACAGCTCTCACTATCAGTGCCTTCCTGTTTACGGGAGATCCGGCAGAAGGAGTTCCGGGACCCATTTCCTTATTGGAATGCGGTACAAAACGGACAATGCCCAAGACCACAAAACCGATCACTATCACAGCGATAATAATCCATCTGGTAAGTTTATTCATATTCAAGCACATATAAATCACGCCAAATATAATAAAAATAAGACTAACTTTGCAGCAACTGCATACTAATCATGCACTCTATGAAAAAGTTTTTCCTGAACATACTGAAGTTACTGACCAGCATCGTAGTATTCGCAATTACTGCTATTATTCTGTTCAGCATAAGCCCAATATATAATTTTGAAGAGCCAAGGCCTTTCAGTGGCCCGGACATCTTCAACCCGTACGCCCGGCTTGATACGGCAATCGGATGGAAGCGTGCAAATTTCCACACCCACACACAGGTGAAAGGTCTGTTCAACGAATGCAGGTTCTGGCCCGACCAGGTGGATGAGGCATACCGCAAATTCGGTTATGACATAGTCACCTTCTCCAATCACAACAAGCTGACCGTCCACCCATACGACCCGTCACTGCAGGTCAATGTATATGAGCACGGCTACAACCTTTTCAAGTATCACAAGCTGGTCTTCGGATGCACCAAAGTCAATCATTTTGACCATTTCCTGCCACTTGTCGCATCGCAGAAACAATGGCAGCTGTTCTATCTCGGCAGGGATGCCGATTTCATACAGATGAACCATCCATACCGTACCAACAATACTACAGAACGCAGTTTCCGATGGCTTACCGGCTATAGGATAATGGAACTCGACTCAGGGTGCGGCACTGGGCAGGAGTATTGGGACTGGGCATTGGATGCCGGACATTATTCATTCGGACTGGCCAATGATGACCTGCACTATCCGGACTGCAGCGACAGGATAGCTGTCCGCTGCAACATGCTGAACTGTGAGGGAGCAACATATCAGGACATAAAGGAGACATTACTCTCCGGCGCGTACTACAGCATGCGCGTACCCGATTACGGCAACGGAGACTGGGATGTCAAATATCGGAAAAACAGTGAACTTCCCTATATATGCGACATCGGTCTCAATGGCGACACAATATTCATGGCACTTTCCGCAAAAGCTTATGAGATAAGAGCTACCGGACAGGGGCACAGCCTCCTGAAATCACTGAACGACACGTGCGCATTCAGTTATGTGATGTGTCCGGAGGATACCTATTTACGCCTTACCGCATATTTCGATGACGGTGCCGTCATCTACTCCAACCCGTTCGCACGCTACGACAAATCACTTGCAGAGAGCCCGTACGTAGAGTCTGCGCATACTGTAAATATCGGGCTGACCGTACTCTTCAATCTTCTTGTGCTGTCACTTGCCGCAGGGGGGACAAAACTTCTTTGCCTGATATGGAGAAAGCGTAAGCCGGAATACCGGCGCCTTCTCAGTTGAAGATATTCATACTGTCATCATATATGGGACTTTCCACTCCAAGGAAGTCCAGCACGCTGTGGAACACATTGTGCTGACTGAGCAGATCCGCATCGCGATACATCCCGTCCCCGTCAGAGCGCCATACAATAAACGGAATCTCGTACTGGCACGCCGGAGCAATTGCAATCGGCACACCATGCATATACAGGTTCTTCTCACCCAAAGACTCCCCGTGATCCGACACGAACATCATACAGCTCCGCCAACCTTCCAGCGACTTCAGGTCACTGATGATTGAGTCAAGCAGGTAATCAGTATATACGATAGTATTGTCATACGCGTTTATCAACTGAGCCTTAGGACATTTCGACATTTCCACAGTGTTACATACCGGAGTGAACACCTCAAACTCCGAAGGATATCTGGTGTTGTACGACGGACCGTGACTTGTACTGGTATGCAGTATCACTAAAACCTTGCTGGTATCACTTTCCTCTATCTTTTCCTTGAGTCCCTCAATAAGAATTCCATCGTAACCGGCATCGGCACCGGCATACTCGGATTTGAGGTCACCGGCTTCTATATATTTCCCAATATGAAGCGGAGGCTGTCCCCAGTTACTTGTGCGCCATATAACATCCACGCCGTTACGATACAGATAGTTCGGCAATATCTCGTACAGGTCATCGCTCTCCTTATACTCAAGCATAGCCTTCAATCCTGCGGTCGTATATGTAGCACTTGAGTTGGCCTTATACACCTTCAGTCCCTCCACCTTGGACAGGCGCGGGTTTGTCAGCCTGTCATAGCCATACAGCGAGAAATGATCCCTGCGTGCAGACTCGCCGATGACAAGGACCAGCACGGCTTTTTCATCGTTGGCAATCACGGCATCGGGCAGAATAATCTCCTCGCGGTTGCTTTCCCGCAATGCACTGCGATAGCGGAAGGTGTTTACCACATACGACCAAGGCAGCACCAGACTTCCCCCGACCGTTGAGTTCCTGTCAATCCACGGCCAGTTCGGCATATTGGCAAAAACTATCACCAGTGCAAACAGCAGTGAATAGCCTATATTCGCGAAGAACTGCTTCAGGGTACCGGATTTCAGCTTTACCATGAATATGAAAATACACGGTAGCACACCCATCAGCAGTATGTATAGCAAGGCCGATGGGGAATAATAGCTTGTCGCCTCCGAATAGTTGGTATTGAACACATTGCCCATCATACTGTCATCTATCATGACATCGTATGTGGTAATGAAATAAAAGCCTATTGAGTTGCCGATGAAGAAAAAGGCCAGCAACATCCTACCCAAAATACGACCTATATACAACAGCAGGTAGAATACCAGATAATTCAGGACCAGCATCAGAAGTCCAAGACTCCCGATTATGATGTAGCCGTTTATCCCACTCTCAACATTTTCGCATCCGTAACTGAAAAACGGGTAATGGAACAGCACCAGATTGACCAGACTGAGTACTGCCGCGAAGACGGAAAGCCGGACACCTTTCTGATGCCGGCTATCCCTATAAGTTCTGTTCGTCCTCATTCTATATTTCCTCCTTATCGACAAGTGTATCCGATGCGCGAACTGTCACGGTACGTTCATAGCACCCGAACATCTCCTCCACAGCTTCCTTATTGCGGACAGGTGTTATGATACTGACTATTGGCACAATTACCAGACCTGCCACCATCGCCAATACACCGGCATTGATAGGTGATGAGAAGTATGGCGATATAAATGCAGTGTGGGTGAATGTGCCGTACATACAGGCGCACATTATGACTACGCCAACGATGAAGCTTACCCAGACCGATGCCGGGCTGGTACGCTTCCAGTACAATCCATACAGGAACGGAGCAAGGAAGGCTCCCGCCAGAGCACCCCAGCTTATACCCATAAGCTGCGCAATGAATGTCACTGAGCTCTTGGCCTGGATTATGGCCAGCACCGATGATACGGCGATGAAAAACAATACAAACATTCTGATGCAGGTCAGTACAGACTTGTCTTTCATTTCAGAACCTCTTCTTCCGGCTACGGCAGGACGTATTATATCCAATGTCAGTGTAGAGCCTGATGTCAGTACCAATGATGACAGAGTTGACATAGATGCCGACAGCACCAGAATTATCACGATGGCAATCATAACATCGGGAAGTGACTGAAGCATTGACGGTACTATGCTGTCATAGATCGGAGTGCCGTTGGCCGAATATTCTATCACGGAACCGTACAAACGGCCGAAACCGCCAAGGAAATAGCATCCGCCAGCTACAACCAATGCGAACATTGTCGAAATGAACGTACCCTTGCGGATAGCGTTCTCATCGCGTATCGCATAGAACTTGCCGACCATCTGCGGAAGACCCCAGGTGCCGAGCGATGTCAGCAGAACAACTCCAAGCAAATATATCGGCTGAGGGCCGAGGAACGACACGAACGCTCCGTGCAGGGCCGGTGCTGACTCGGACTGGATTTCGGACAGGCTCTGCACAGCCATCTGGAAACCGCCGTTGCACTTCAGCACAGCCGCAATTACGGCACATATCCCTATCAGCATTATCATGCCCTGGATGAAGTCATTGATTGCCGTAGCCATATATCCGCCGACAAGCACATAAACAGCTGTAAGTACCGCCATTCCGATTACGCACCAGGTATAGTCTATACCGAATGCCATTCCGAACAGACGTGACAGACCGTTGTACAATGAGGCGGTATAAGGTATCAGGAAGATGAAGACAATCACAGATGCCGCCACTTTGAGTGCAGATGAATTGAAACGCTCACCGAAGAAATCCGGCATTGTCGCACTGTGGAGATGCTGGGTAAGCAGTCTGGTACGGCGTCCAAGTATTCTCCATGCCAGCAATGAGCCTATCAATGCGTTGCCTATACCTATCCAAGTAGATGCAAGACCATATTTCCACCCGAACTGACCGGCATATCCGACAAATATCACAGCCGAGAAATACGAGGTACCGAATGCAAAAGCGGTAAGCCACGAACCCACATTCCTGCCACCGAGTACAAATCCATGTACGTCAGTTGCAGACTTGCGGCAGTAAATTCCAACGCCAATCATCACGGCGAAGAACAGTATCAGAAGCGCAATTTTCAGAAACATTATTCCTATTGTTTAATATCCGACATTTTTGTTCAGAGGAGACATTATTCCCATCCCTGTACCAATTCAAGTCCCTGAGACTCAATAACAGACTCGGCCTTCTCCATATTGTCAGTCTTCAGGATGAGCACCAATTTTCCGTCCTTGGAGAATGTATAGAGATAATTTATAGTCACATCATTGGCTGTCAGGGACGACACGACCGATGCGAATGATGCGATGTCACCCGGAATTGTAACAGCCATCACCTCATTGAGATTTACCAGGAAACCGTTGTCATTGAGCAGCTGAAGTGCCCTTGTCTGATCAGACGTGATTAATCTCAAAAGTCCGTACTCCTTGGTATCGGCGACCGACGCGGCCTGCAACTCTATCTCCTGATTGCTCAGCACGCTCAGTATCTTGTCCAAACTGCCTTTCCTGTTCTCCAAAAAAATTGATATCTGTTTTATCGTCTTCATAACTGTCCTGTATTAATGGTTGTTTCTCAAATCCTTGACTCTCACAGCCTTGCCGTCACTCTGCGGGATGACACCCTTGCCTACCAGCTGAACCTTCGGTGTCATCAGAATCTCATCCTTCAGACGATGGGTGATTTCCCTCTTCAGATTCTCCAACAGCTGGAAATCATCGGTAGCCTTGGCAAGCTCCACCTGTACGGTCATATTGTCATTGTCATCGGATGTCTCCAGAATAATCAGGAAATCGCTGGCCAGTTCGGAGAACTGCATAAGAATCTTCTCTATCTGTATCGGGAAAATGTTCACGCCCCTTACAATCATCATATCGTCACTACGTCCCTGGAAACGCTGCAGGCGGCGATGGGTACGGCCGCACGGACAGTCGCCCGGCAGGAAACGTGTCAGGTCACGTGTACGGTAGCGGAACAGAGGCATAGCCTCACGATTGAGCGTGGTCAGCACCAGTTCGCCCAGCTCACCATCCGGAACAGGCTCCAGAGTGACAGGATCGACAATCTCCACAATGTAATTGTCCTCCCAGATATGCATCCCGTTCTGCTCCTCACACTCAATGGCAACGCCAGGTCCGCACATCTCACTCATACCGAAGTTGTTGTACGCCTTGCAGCCCCAAATCTCCTCAATACGCTTGCGCTGTGCCTCGGAATGCGGCTCGGCACCGATAATCATCCTGGTAACGGTAGTGTCACGCGGATCAACGCCCTGCTCTTTGAATATTGTAGCGAGGCGGGTAGCATAACTCGGTATGCAGTGCAATGCGGTAGTGCCGAAATCCTGAATGAACTTGAACTGGCGGAGACTGTTGCCGGCCGCCGCAGGCACTGTCAATGCGCCAAGACGCTCTGCAGCGTACTGAATGCCCAGACCACCGGTAAACATACCATAACCCGATGTGTTCTGTATGATATCTGTATCGCGAAGTCCTATTGCATACATACTTCTGGCCATCGCATTGGCCCACTCATCTATATCCTTCTTAGAGTGAAGGACTACAGTCGGATTACCGGTAGTACCGCTTGATGAATGCAGACGGACAACTTTCTGAAGAGGTACTGAAGCCAGTCCGAAAGGATAATTTGAGCGAAGGTCGTTCTTTGTAGTGAACGGGAAACGGCGTATGTCCCCAATGGACTTGATGTTCTCCGGTGTTATGCCCCTCTCCTTGAATATGGGAGCATAGAACTTTGAGCCCATAGCTATCTCTACTGTTTTTCTGAGACGTTCAGCCTGCAGTTTCTCAAGCTGCTTGCGCGGCATCGTCTCAATCTCCTCTTCCCAAAATTTTCTTTCCATACTATTTGTTTTTTATTTACCTGTCAACTCAAAAAAAAAGACCTGCCCATTCTGTGGAGCAGGTCTCTTGTTATCCCATCATGCAATAACAGCACACCGACCAGCCCCACGATTACGTGCGGTAATAATAGTAATAGGTGTGGCTGAAATTCATAATTATCATTTTTCTGCTTGCAAAGTTATACGCTTTTTGATATTCTGCAAATATTTTGCAGAAAAAAACGTGAACAGGGGACAGGTTCCGTTCACCGGAATCCGGTGAACGGAACCTGTCCCCTGTTCATTTAAAAGGCGAGTTCACGGCCACGATAGAAGTCTAAAAGTTTGGTCTGGTACAGATATTCGTAACGTGCCTGTGCAAGATTCGAGGCCGCCTCCACCCAACGGACTTTCGACTCATTGAATTCGGTGATACTGGCCATACCGTTCTCGTATTTGGCCTCAATAATGTGAAATGCTTCCGACGCACTGGTCTCTGCCGACACACTGCTCAGATATTTTGACTCCGATGCGACCGCACTGTAATAGGCCTGCTGTATCTCCTTGTACAGAGATTTACGTGCATTCTCCAGCTGCAGTTGCTGATTGATAAATGAGAGATTGGCGGAACGCACACCATTACGGTTTGAGAATCTGCTGAATACCGGTACACTCAACGACAATCCTATATACTGGCTGAAATTATTGGACATCTGCTTACCGAAGCTGCCAAGACTTACGCCAGAGGAATTGTAATAATTGGAGCCCAAGCCACCGCTCAACGACAATGAAGGCAGGTAATTTCCCTTTGCCATCCTGATATTTGTCTCCGCATTATCCAGACGGATTTTCTCCGAACGGATTGAAGGCTTTATCTCTACTGCCTCGGCAAAAATTTCCTCCGGATTAAGCAGAAGCGCTGATGTAAACACATCGGCAGACGGTACCACCACATCAAAATTATCCGGGTTCTCCAATTCCAGCAACTGGGTCAGATCAAGTATCGAAAGAGTCAGATTGTTCTGAGCCTGGGTGCGCGAGAGCACACTGCGGGCCAATGTGGATTTCTGCGATGACACGTCTGCCTGACTGGCCTTGCCGTTCTGCATCATCGCCACCAGACGCTCCACCTGCAGGGAATCGGCAGTAATCTGATTCTCGGCAACCTGCAGAATCTCCTTATTATATAGAATCTGCACGTATGCCTGCGCTACCGCAACGCTGATGTCCTCGCGAGCCTTCTCCAAATCGGCAGTGGCGGCAGCCAGATTCAGCTTGCTCATCTCAATATTATTCCGGATGGCAAGACCCTGGAACAAAGTGACATCGGCACCAAGACTGAACGATGTGCTGGCTGTATTGGTGTTAACGTATGTGTTATCGGCAGTAAGACCTCGGCCGAACGAGAAATTCTGTGAAGCTCCGGCTGATACCCCGGGTAATCTGCGGCCTTTTGCCGTATTCAGGTCATTCTCACGCTGTTCTACGTTCAATGCTGTCTGACGTACCGAGATATTGTTATCCAGGGCGTGGTTGATGCAATCTGTCAGCGACCATATACGCGCATTGGCAGGAACAACGGCCAACAGGCACGCGGCAATTGATACAAGTGCTTTCATATTATTCATTCCCAGTTACTTCCTCTACGTTATCCGTGCTCTCTTCGTCCTCGACAATCTTCGGGCCACGTACCGTGTCACCTTCTTTGATGCCACTCTTCACCTCAATGTTCACGCCGTCACTCAGCCCGGTCTCAATCTTCTGTTTCCTATATTTGCCGTCTTCACCTTTCAGCATCACATACGTATCCTCACCTATAAACTCAAGGGCACTTTCGGGTACAGTAAGTACGTTCTTCACAGTCTCCAGCACAATTTCTGCATTCGCGCTGTAACCGGAACGTATCATCTTGTCAGACTGCACATTGACTGCAGCCTTCACCTCAAACTGATTGGCTCCGTTGTTCTCTACAGCCTTTGGCGCCACATACTCAAGCGTGGCATCGAGAGTATAGTCGCGCAACGCACCGATTGTTATCTTCATCGGCATTCCCTCGAACAGCATACCGACCTCGGTCTCGTCAATGTTTCCGTCGAATATCAGATCCGTCATATCGGCCACGGTAGCTACTGTGGTACCGTCATTCATAGTATTTGCCTGTATCACGGAGTTACCTACCTTTACCGGCACGTCAAGTATCAGACCTGTGATTGTGGAACGGACAAGTGTGGAACTTGATGTGGCATTCGATGAAGACACACCGTCGCGGATTACCTCAAGGGCATCCTGAGCTCCGGCACGTTCCTCCTTGGCCTGTGCAAGCGCCTGCGATACCTTATCCATTTCCTCGGCACTGACCATGTTGCGGTCAAACAGGGCTTTCTCACGGTCATAATTGACCTGGGCCTGCTGCAGATTTATCTCTGACAGACGTACACGGCTCTGTGCGGAACTGAGCGAGTTCATATCTGGAATCACCTTCAGTTTGGCAATGACCTCGTCCTTCTGCACCTGCTGGCCTGCCTCTTTCAGAAGCTCGGCGATGATGCCGTTTATCTGCGGCTTGACATTCACCTCGTTACGAGGGGTTATCTTACCGGTGATGACAGTAGTCTTGTCAATGTCCTGAACCGTAGCTGTCAGTTCCTGATAGCGTACCTCCTCCGGCTTTGACTTCCTGTACAGGAACACGAATGTCCCGATAAACAGAACCGCAATGACTGCAATCACAATGTACCTGATAATCTTCTTCATATTTGTTGTATTATATTCATTTTCAATAATTATTCATCACGCATGGCGTCAACCGGCTTTATCTTCATTGCACGGAGGGCCGGGGCAAGGCCGGCTATCGCTCCCAATGCTATCAGAAGCAAGGCTGCGGATACAGCTGTTCCGAAACTTATCTGGAACGGCGTACCGTCCTTTACCACACTTTCCAATCCATTGAGCAGCATCACGGTAAAGACTATGCTCAGGAATCCGGATACTATTGTCAATGCCACACTCTCAGACAATATCTGCGAAAGTATCTCCGATGGAGTCGCACCTATCGCACGGCGTATGCCTATCTCCGTGGTACGCTCCTTGACAGTCACCATCATAATATTGCTTACGCCTATGGCTCCTGCAAGCAATGTACCCAAGCCTACCAGCCAGATAAGGAAATTGACACCCTTGAACAGATTGTCCATAATAGCGAACATCTGCTCTGTGTTAAGTACGAACAATGCCTGTTCGTCTGTTGGGTCAAGCTGATGCTGACGTGCCATAACTGAACGTATGCGAGGCTCAAGCGAGCTCATCTGCACACCGGTCTTGCCGGTCATACATATAATACTGACATTGTTTCCGTATCTGTAGAGAGTCTGGGCCACAGGAATAGGTATAAGGATTGTCTCATCCGCACTTCCGTTAATACTGATGTTCGACGAGTTATAATCCACACCTATCACCTCAAAATACACCGATCCGACCCTGATAAAGCTTCCACAAGGATCTCCACCGTCCGGGAAAAGGCTGGTATATATACGCTTGCCTATCACGCACACCTTGCGGTGCTGATTTACGTCAATGTCATTTATATACCTGCCATACTTCAGTTTGGGAGTCTCAATCATTGAATACTTACTCTCTACGCCCTTGACGTTTGCACTGACGGTATTGTCATCATTGACAGCCGTCTGTCCCCAGCGCGAAATAATCGGAGTCACGGTGCGCAGTTCTGGAACCATCTGAATGAGTCTGTCAACATCGTCACGGGTCAATTCCCAATAACGGCCTTCCTTAAAGCCCTTGTACGGTTTGGATGTCAGATCCGAGACTATGATAGTCGTATTGGTGGCAAATCCCTCAAAGTTCTTCTCCAGCATAGCTTTCAGACCGTCACCGCCGCCGAGCATGAACAGCAGCATGAACAAACCCCAGAAAATGCCGAAGCCGGTCAGGAAGCTGCGGCGTCTGTTACGCATCAGCGAATCCGTGATTTCCTTGAATGAATCCAAGTCCAATTTCATACTCAATCTGCTCTAAGTGCCTCTATCGGACGGACTGCCGCAGCTTTCCTGGCCGGAGCAAGTCCTGCAAGAGTTCCCGCCAAGACCAATAGCAAAGTCGCCTCAACCGCCACATCCAGACCGACCGTCGGGTCCTTCATCATAGATATCTGCGTGCCCATAACCTCCATTGTGTGCTGCGCCACGGTAGCATCCAGATACATACACGCCAGCATACCGAGCACCATTCCTATATATCCGAAGAATGCCGTTATCAGCACACTCTCTGTAATGATAAGCGAACTTATCGCCGACGGACGCGCTCCTATTGCCTTGCGTATGCCGAACTCGTGGGTGCGTTCCTTCACCGTCACCAGCATAATATTGCTGACTCCGACCACACCGCTCATAAGCGTAAAGATTCCGATAATCCAAAGCGCGATGTTCAGAATCCTCACGGCATTGTTCATCTGCATATCTTCGGTAAAGCGGTTCCATATCCAGATGGCGCGCTCGTCATCAGGAGCCGCGCGGTGAGCCTGATTCACCACAGCCTTCACGTGCTTCTCGAACTGCTCATTGTCCTGCTCGGTATCCAGTCCGTGAAATGAGAATATCAGTTCGCCTATCTCCTCACCCTTGCCATAGACAGTCTTCAATGTCGTGAACGGCACAAACACTTCGCTTGACATATCACTCTCATTGACCTGATATACGCCGACTATGCGGAAAGACACATCAGCCACTTTTATTCTCTTGCCTATGCACGACTCATAATCCGTGTTTTCAAACAGGTTTCTCGCATTGCGCGTCGATATCACCGCCACCTTGCGGCTCTCCTCTATATCCCGGGGATTGATGAACCGGCCTCTGGTCATCTTCACGCCCTCCATCTCCGCATAGCCGGGATAAATGCCTGAAAGTGAGCCGGAGAAATGATTATCGCCATACGATACCGTGCCGGACTGGGAAACAGTAGCCGACACCTCGTCCACGTGCTCAATGAATGCCGGCCCTGCAATGGTTGCGACATCCTTGTCATCAAGACGTATCCTACGGCCCGCACTCAGACCGTCATATGGTTTCGATGTCCAGCCACCGCCTATCATCATCGTGTTGGTCTGCACGTCACCGGTGTTGTCCATAACGGCATTCATCAATCCGTTACCGGCACCTAGCAGCACTATTATCATAAAGATGCCCCAGGCCACCGCCACGCCCGTAAGCGATGTGCGGAGCTTGTTGCGCCTTACCGATTCCCAGATTTCAATAAACAGGTCACCCATCACTTCATCACCGTAGCGGCACCGAACATCGATGCCTTGTGAGCTGAATTATCCTCAATCTCACCTATCATACCATCCTTGATATGGATAATGCGGTTCGTGCAGTTAGCCACACCGCTCTCGTGGGTCACGACAATCAACGTTGCACCATACTTCTCATTGATATGGCTCAACAGTTCCATAACCTCTGCCGATGTCTTTGAATCGAGCGCCCCGGTAGGCTCATCGGCCAGAATTATCTTTGGATAGGTAATCAGCGCACGCGCAATTGCCACACGCTGCTTCTGACCGCCCGACATCTCATTAGGATAATGTCCCGCCCAGTCAGTCAGCCCCACCCGCTCCAGCATCTCCATAGCCCGTTCGTGACGCTTACGGCGCGGCACACCCTGATAGAACAGTGGCAGCTCCACGTTCTCCACAGCGGTCTTGAAGCTTATCAGATTGAAGGACTGGAATATGAATCCAATCATACGGTTACGGTAATCGGCAGCCTGACGCTCGCTCAAATCCTTGATAAGCGTACCGTCTATCCTGTACTCACCCTCATCGTAATTGTCGAGTATCCCCAATATATTCAGCAGAGTGGATTTACCCGAACCTGACGCACCCATAATAGAGACGAACTCACCTTTTTCAATACTCAGGTCTATACCTTTCAGCACGTGGAGCGGCTGCGCCCCGGTATATGTCTTATGTAAGCCACTGATCTCTATCTGCATAAATTCCGGATAAAACTATATAATAGACGATGGAAACACCGTTTTGCTACAAAGTAACCCAATAATTCTACAAATTCCTTCATACTCAGTCAATTATTAACATATATTTTGATTACGCAGGCATATTCTTCTGAAAAACAAATTCTATCTTTGTCCTATTCAAAAACTGGAAGAATGAACAGAATTACAGCTATCGCCGCAGCATTGGTCTGCGGTCTGGGTATGTCGGCACAGGACGGCGCAAGTCAGGATGAGTACTCCGAGGATTTTCTGAAACCGGCGAAGGCATCGTCGGTAGAAGTTGTAGAAGCATATAACAACAATGTACACAAGCTGTTTATAGGAGAAAACAACTACGATTTCTCATACATAGTAGAGCCTTCGCTGATGTCTGAATATTGTCTGGCATACGACAAGGAAGCAGGAGAGCTTGTCTATAAAATTGTAACCGGGAAAAACGTATGGAGCGTAACCCGCGATGGCGAGGGACAGTATTCCGCAGAAGAGACGACGCTGAAAGTGCCGGAAGCTGTGGGAACGAGCCTAAGCACACTCGTGATGCTTGCCACCGAATCGTCCAAGCTGTTTGACCCGGCAAACGATGTGTTCGGACTTGACGGAGTAACATACGAATTCACCCATTCCAACGGCATCACCGCCGAATGCTGGTCTCCGCGTAACGGCAACTGCAGGCAGCTTGTCGATATGATGGAAACCGTCTGTCAACTGGTCAAGGAAAACAAGGCCGACGACATTATGAGATTAACGCCGTCGGTCTATGGTCTTATTAACGGATTCCTTCAGGTAATGCCTGGAAGAACCCTGGAATAAGCGGATTATTTCTTGCTTGTAGGTTTCAGGCGGATAATTCCGATTGAATTCTCAGGCAGAGTCATCTGGAATGTTTTTCTGACCTTGCCTAACTCCCTGGTGTGCGGCACCACAGCCTCGTTATAGTTGAAACGGCTGCCACCACCGAAACCGCCGAACCTTCCGGCTGGTGCTTCAGGTTGGGCGCTTGAATAATAGTTCTGCGCACCCTGATTCTTCACCTTCACATCGTGCGATGACACGAAATCAACCGTTGCCTCATAATAATTCTTATTGTCCAGATTGAGGGTCAGATTCTTGTCAATAGCCTCCGAGTTGACAAACTTGATGAATATCTCACCAGTCTCGCTGTCAATGGTAGGCGATGTGAAAACCTTCTCATCGACCTCCTCACCATTCATCACCGCACTCATCTGGAAAGCCTTGTCACCGGCCACGGAGAAGAGCTGCTGATAATAGTAGTTGCAGGTGCGCCACATTCCACGGTTGTCAAACCATATC
The DNA here is from genome assembly GCA_024398595.1 of Bacteroidaceae bacterium. Taxonomy (GTDB): domain Bacteria; phylum Bacteroidota; class Bacteroidia; order Bacteroidales; family Bacteroidaceae; genus Colenecus. The sequence goes on from JAKSIX010000021.1 coordinate 17,695, forward strand.
AGGTTGCTGTTCCACTTGTTGAAACCCTTCTTGCAGAACAGCGGAGCATACGCCGCCATCACGACCATATCGGAATTGCGCTCCAAACTGGTCCAATATGCAGCCTCTGCCATTGCCGAAGCATAGTCGTTGTTACTGTTGTTGTTGGCGAACTCGCCCACGAACACGCGGGTAGGACGGTTACGGTCGTAGGTAATACCCTCGGCACCACGCACCTTGTCTGCATTATAGCGGTCACCGTTGGTATAGAACCACTGGTTGTTGCGATAATAATGCTCATCCACGTATGTATCCTGATACTTGGCATCAATCTGGGCCATATTCTCATTGAACTCACGTCCGTCTGCGGCTGAGCCTGCAGTCGATACTATGATGATGTCCGGATACTTGGCCTTCACCTCATTGTATATGATGTCGAAGCGCTCCCAGAACTCAGGGCCCTTGTTCTCATTGCCTATGCCGAGATACTTCAGGTTAAATGACTCCGGATGCCCCATCTCTGCACGGAGCTTGCCCCACTTGGTGTCGGTAGTGCCATTGCAGAACTCAATGAAGTCAAGCGCATCGCATACAAATATGTCGTGGAAACGCTTGCGGTCTGCCTCGGTCTCGAGCGGTGCGATATACTGATGACCTGCGAACTGACAGGTTACACCATTGTTCAATACCGGCAGCGGACTTGCGCCAATGGACTCAGCCATAAGCAGATACTCGTAGAAGCCCACATACTGCGATGTCCAGTAGCCCCAGTGGTTGCGGAAGCCTATACGCTCCTCCTCAGGTCCCACCGAATTCTTCCAGAACGGCTGGCCGAAGTAATTCGTACCCTCCGAAGCACAGCCACCCGGAAAACGCATGAATGTAGGATGAAGGTCTGCCAGAGCCTGCATCAGGTCCTTGCGGAACGGACCCATTTTGCCTTCCATCCAAAGCTGGGATGCCTCAGGCATAAGAGTCACGAAATCCAGATAGAATGTTCCGGCCTTGTCAGCCACAATTGCCAGACGGCTGTCAGCAGTACGTTCTGCAGTCAGCTGACCTGTATATTTCTGCCAGTCATTCTTCAGATTGCTGACAGTTATAACATTGGAGTTGCGTTTTCCTTTCGCATCCTCCAGATAAATGCTTATCTCACCCGGATAGGACTCACCCTGCAGATAGAGTGAAAGGTCATAGCTGACACCCTTGTCGGCAGGTATTGAAGCAACCTGAGTATTGTTGGAATAGTAATTGCCCTGACGTTCACTGCCGTAAGGTGCTATGCCGTAACCGTTGGCGGCTATACCGAAACCTTCGCCCGGATTCTCAATATCCAGACGCACGCTATACTGCTTGTAACGGAGCTCGTCATCGTACTTGTCATTCGGATCGAAATCGTAATAACGCGGCTGGTTCTTTACCAGCGGATGGTCACTTACTACACGGACCGACCCCACAGCAGCACTGTCAGTCTTTACCACCGTCCAACCGAAGATGATGGTATCTGAATGTGAGAACTCCCTGACATTAGGTGCATCCGGCACATTGTATGCCTGAAACGAATAGTTTTGGATAAGCTGCGCGCAGATACCACCGTCAAGCGACTGATTTATGTCCTCGAAGAATATACCGGCAAGTGTCGGACTGATGTCAATACCCTTTTTCTTAGTGTCAAGCGTCAAGGTGCGGTTCTCCGCTTCCTTGAAACCCTGCAGCTGCAACATCTTGTCCGCCATACGATAACCCATCAGACGCATTCCCTCGGTACTGAAATGGAACTGGTCGCCTGTACTCTCACAGCCGAGCGATGATATCACGTAACCGTTCTTCATCACCTTAGGCAGATCTGCAAGCACTACCGTATTGAACGCGGCACATACGCCACCCTGCTCAGCCTGCTTAAGTTCGCCTGCCAGCAGTGGAATCTCGTCGGGATTCAGACCGAGGTCGGCGCACAGATCATCGTGAATCTTCTTCAGACGGCCGCACCACAGCGAATCATCCGGATTGGACTCGCCCTGATGTACCAGCATACCTTTGATTACGCCGGACTTCTGAGCAATCTTAGCCATATCTACAATCCTCTGATACGGGCTCATATCATACTCCTTGGCCATATTCACCAGCCAGCTGCGGCTTGGGTCGGCTGCCTCCATCGCAAGGTAGTCCTCACAGGCATCCTTGTCCCAAAGTTCCAGCTTGGCACCAGCCACTGAGACATTGATTACGCCCACGCGATACTGCTCCGGAAGTTCCTCAATCATCTTACGTCCGAAGAAATCGACCGGTCCCATATTGTTGCTCTGACGGCAGATAGGCGGCGTGGCCTGATACCACTTGCCCATCTCGCGGCCGTAACGCGGCATATCCACCGCAGCCACGAACTGGAAGCGCGGGTCGGTAAAGTTCTTGTCCTGTTCGGCAGGAACCGCACCAGCCTCCATATTGGACTGACCGAAACACAGATAGATAAAGAAATTCGGGTCCGGTGTCTGAGCCTTTGACCACATTGGAACTGCCAGCAAAAGTATCATCGCCAGCTTCAAAACGCTTCTGATTCTCATATTATGTCTATTTGTTAGAACTTGTGTGCCTCGTTGAACAGGCGCAGACGCTCGTCAAGTACGGCGAACTGATCCTCACGGATATACGATGAGCTTCCGCGCAGTCCCTGACGCGCACTTCCGGTTGATGACAGTACTATGCCGCTGACACCATAGTAAAGCAACTCGTGCAGCAGCTGTCCGCCCTCCATAGGAGTGCCGTCCGGCAGATTGTACCCGAACGTGAAGAAGAAGCCTCCGCCGACAGGTTCATCAATATCCTTGTCGTATGTGATGTTGAAGCCGTTCTTCAGCATAATCTCCTTGATACGCCTGGTGTTACGCTCATACAGACGTATGTCCTCGCGGAAGTTGTACTTACCGTCAACAGCAGCCTTCATCATTGCAGCCATAGCATACTGGACTGAATGGGTCACGCCCGATGACATCGTATAGAGCATCACGAACGCATACGCCGCACCGAAGCGCGAGATACCGTAACGGCTGCGAAGGGCCTCGAAACTGCGTTCATACAGTTTGTCCGAGATACAGGCTACAGAGATACGCTCACCGGCATAACTGAATATCTTCGATGCGCTGAGCATCATCATATAGTTGTCAGTGTATCGGGACACAGTTGCCTGATACGGTGGCTGCCACGGAATACCAAGCCCGTCACGGCGGAAGTCCATGGTAAAGTATGCCAGATCCTCCACAATCACGGTATCATACTTCGTGGCCATTTCACCTATAATCTGCAGCTCACCCTCTGTAAGACACATCCAGGTAGGGTTGTTCGGATTGGAATATATTATGCAGCAGATATTGCCCTTGCTGAGAAAGCCTTCCAACGTATCTCTGAGCTTCTCACCACGATTGTCCGCAAGGTCAAACGATGCCTTTTTTAGCCCTAAGACCGAGGCCTGCATTTTCTGGACAGGGAAACCCGGATCAATATACAATATGGTATCCCTCTCCGGGCAAAGTTGCGAGCAAAGCATAAACGCGGCAAAAGTGCCCTGCATAGTTCCACAGGTAGGAGTGCAATGTTTGGCCTCGATGTCTGTGTTCAGGAAAGCCTTGACGAAGCGCGATGCCTGCGTACGCAGGTCAGCAATACCTGTTATATCAGGATAAATGGACGGTACACCACGGTCAAGCGCCACTTTTTGGGCCTCAACGCCAATAGCCGAAGGCGGAAGTCCCGGCATACCCATTTCCAAATGTATGAACTCTTTCCCTGTGACATTCTCTGCATTCCAGACGGTCATCAGCACCTGACGGATTGAGGCTCTGTTCAGATCAGTAACCTCCATCTCACTGAGGAAATCATCAATGACCTGTCTTGGTATCAACGTATCCATTACAACAGTTATTTGCAGTTCCTTCCTATCTCCAGAGCCCTGATATTCATATCGATGACAGCCTCGCCCTTCGATGCGAATATCGTCTTTACACTGTCACAGATATTCTCAAAGCTGACACAGGACAAAGCTCTTGACGCAGCTCCCAACAATATCATATTGACGGCCTTAACCATTTTATTCTCACTGCCAATCATATTCGTATCAATGAGAATAACATTCTTTGACTCGCGGAGTTCCCTGTATATATCCTCTAATTCCGGATAGTCCTTGATATTGACCAGCGGATTCGATGATGTTATAATCCAGCCATTCTCGCTGAGCATCTCACGGTTACGCAGAGCCTCCATGGGCTCCATTCCGATAATCACATCAGCCTGTCCGAGAGATATAAGGTCACTCGCAATCGGTTTGTCTGATATACGTAACGTAGCCTGTACATAACCTCCGCGCTGACTCATTCCGTGAACTTCGGCCTGCTTGATATACAAACCCTCCTTAAATGCAGCCTGCCCTATCACCGTGGCAATAGAGAGAATGCCTTGCCCGCCGACACCGGCCAATACTATATCAGTTTTCATTTCCTTGATTTTTAGCTTTTTGCTTTGCCTTACGTGTCAGAGTCTGAATACACTCGCGACGCGGTATTATCACAGACAAGCCTTTATACTCAATCTCCTCACGAAGTGTGCGTGTTATCTCCTCCATATTCTGAGGCAGAGGTACTACAACCTTAAGATGTTCTGAATCCACACCTAATCCACGACATATAGCCTCAAACTTATTGGTACCCGCAGAATCCTGACCTCCAGTCATTGCTGTCGTCAGATTATCGGAGATGATGACCGTGATAGGCGCATTCTCATTGACAGCATCAAGCAGACCGGTCATACCGGAATGGGTGAAGGTACTGTCGCCTATTATAGCTACGGCAGGGAACACACCTGCATCGGCAGCACCCTTGGCCATCGTGATGGACGCACCCATATCGACAGTACTGTCCAAAGCCTGATATGGTGGCAGAGCCCCCAATGTATAACAACCTATGTCACCGAATACCTTCGCATCCTTATAATCCTTGAGTACAAGGTTGATTGCCTCATACACGCTTCTGTGACCGCAGCCCTGACAGAGTGATGGCGGACGATTTGCAACGTGCTGCGCCACATCCGCGTGAGGCAGGATGTCAAGACCGAGAGCAACCCTTATAATATCCGGATTAAGTTCACCCTGACGCGGAAGCTCACCGGTCAGACGGCCTATTATGCGACATTCCGTCGGAAGGATTCCTGCAAGCTGTTCCTCGACAAACGGCTGACCGTCCTCTATAATCATAATGGAATCGCACTGCTCAGCCATTGTACGAACAGTTCCCTGAGGAACAGGATACTGTGACAATTTCAATACCGGGAAAGGAATACCGTCAGGATAGCACTCTGACAAGTAATTATATGTATTGCCACAGGCAACCGCGCCTATCTGGAAGCGTTTCGCCGGAGCCTTGAACATATTGAACGGAGATTCCTCCGCCAGCTTGCGTATCTCCGGCTGACGCTCTATAAGTCCTGCGTAACGACGACGCGCTATAGCCGGCAGCAGTACCCAATCACGGGTTCCGTTTACAGGATTAAGAGAATTCTGCTCACGCTGAGGCTGCATTTCAATGACAGCGCGTGAATGAGCCAGTCTTGTGACGGTACGCATCAGAACAGGAAGCTTCAGCGATTCCGACATATTATATGCATACGACATCATATCGTATGCCTCCTGCTGTGTTGACGGCTCAAGGATCGGCAGCATGGCAAACTTGCCATAGAAACGTGTATCCTGCTCATCCTGCGACGAATACATTAAAGGGTCATCAGCAACCAGCACTACGATTCCACCGTTAACACCGGTTATCGATGAGTTTACAAACGGATCAGCAGCCACATTCATACCTACGTGCTTCATACACACCAATGCCCTCTTGCCTGCAAATGACATTCCAAGCGCGGCCTCCATAGCCGTCTTCTCATTGGTACACCAATGATTATGTAATTTGGCACCAGTAGCCGCACAATAGCCCTGAATATACTCAGTTATCTCTGTTGACGGCGTTCCTGGATATGCATAGACACCACTAAGTCCGGCATCAATCGCACCCTGGGCAATAGCCTCATCGCCTAATAGCAGTTTTCTCATCCTCAATTATAAAAATTACCAGTTAACTCTATAATTTCCGCTCAAGTGGAGCAGTGCGAACAGGTTAATCAGACCATCATAATATACATCGTAATAGCCATCCTCATACATATCCGGACGCATCTCCTGCTCCCAGAAATGACGTACCAGCTCTGCGCTGTGCTCGCTGTCAGTCATAAGGCTTGTGGTAGCGGTCGTACCAACGAAACCTATTGAGTGGCGCAGTTTGCGGAATCCGCCGGCACCCATTATCATCTTAGGTTCCTTGCCGTCCAGACCGAACTGATCCGGGAATTCCTCAATTCCGAAAGCCGTTACAGTCTTCTGGAACTTAGCGGCATACTCACTCTGCCATTCGGCATCCTTATGATAGATATTGAAATCCATCGCGATGTTCATAGGCACACGCCAGGAATCGTAATGGAACTCCGAGCCACGGTTAGGAGTACCGTCAAACTGGCCCTGGTCAGGATTGATTGCACTCTCTGCATTAACAGCACGATGCAGATACTGACGTGCGCTGTCAGCCAGCTCACGGTACAGATCTTCGCGTCCGTCCTGTGCAGTCTCAGCCCAAACCTCATAGAATGCCGGCAGATGATATGAAGGATCTGTCCATTCATTGGAACGCCTGTCAGGGCAGAAGTTGATGAGCTTGTGCTCCATATTGATGATGTTTGTCACACCACCCGTACCGTCCTTTGAGAACAGGTCATTCAGAAGTTCCTGAGCCTCTTCCAGATAATTGAACTCCTCAAAGCTGACCCAACGGCGTGAAGCCAACAGAAGATCAGTAACAAAATATAGTTCTCCGTCACTGGCACTGCCACCTGAGTTACGACGGCCGTCAACCCTGCAGGACCATGCGAACAGACCGTGCGACGGTCCCTCCTCATTATGACGCATAAAGTACTTTGCCCAACGCCACAGTTTGTTGAACATCTCAGGTTTGTCCATCTGAACTGCCACCATCATAGCGTATGACATACCCTCAGTACGGACATCACGGTTCTTGACGTCAGAAATGTATGCCATCATCTGACCATTCACCTGTACATCGAAATATGCGCGGGTGGGAGCTTCAAACACCTGATAATACGCATCGGCTATTTTCTTGTCTATATCTTTCTGCTTGTAGCCAAGTTCCTTGAAGTAATTGCGGTACTTGCCTGCCTCAACTGCACCCTTGGTCCAAGGTGTCATCTTCTTTGCACTAACTGACTGTGTGCCAAGCATTACGACAGCAGACAGGCACAACAATGTAATTTTCCAGAATTTCATATAAGTATCGGTTGGTAATTAATATCTATCAATCAACGTATGATTTCCACAGTTCGTATGCCTCTCTGTAAGCTGGCATATCCGCATTGTTCGGTTCAATGACATCAATCTTCTGCAAGGTCGAGAATGCCTCGTTGTGATCCTTATAGACCCCAGCGCCCATTCCTGCACCCCTGGCTGCACCTATAGAGCCATCAGTATCGTACAGCTCGATGGTGGCACCGGTCACACCTGCCAGAGTATTGCGGAATATCGGACTGAGGAACATATTGGCCTTACCTGCGTGAATCTTCTTAATAGGCATTCCCATTGCCTCCATAATATCAATTCCATACTTGAACGAGAACACTATACCCTCCTGACAGGCCCTCAGCAAATGGGCGCGGTTATGGATGTTGAAATTGATGCCGTGGAAGCTGCAGCCTGCCTCACGGTTCTCCAGAACGCGCTCGGCACCGTTTCCAAAAGGCATGACGCTTACACCCCCAGCACCAATCGGAGCCTTTGATGCAAGCTCGTTCATATCATTGTAGCTGTAACCCTCCGACATGATATTACGCTTCATCCACGCATTCAGAATACCTGTTCCGTTGATGCAGAGCAATATACCAAGTCGTGTCCTGTCAAAGTCGTGATTGACGTGGGCGAAAGTATTGACTCTCGACTTGGAATCGTAGCTTATCTCACCGTTCACACCATATACAACGCCAGATGTACCGGCCGTGGATGCAATCTCTCCCGGTTCAAAGACATTGAGCGACAAGGCATTATTAGGCTGGTCGCCGCCCCTGTATGTTACAGGGATACCCGCTGCCAGTCCAAGTTCGGCAGCTGCAGATGCGGTCATACGTCCCTGCTCGGCAAATGTAGGTTTTATTTCAGGAATGAAAGACCTTGGTATTCCGTAATAATCCAGCAGGAATCCGGCCACGTCACCGGTCCGGAAATCCCAGAACATACCTTCCGACAGACCTGACACTGTAGTGCAGACCTCACCTGTCAGACGCATGGCGATATAGTCGCCAGGAAGCATTATCTTGTCAATCCTATCGAAAATCTCCGGTTCATTACGTTTGACCCACGCAAGTTTTGATGCAGTGAAGTTGCCTGGAGTATTCAGCAGATGCGACAGACACTGCGAATGTCCAATCCCATCAAATGCCTCCTCGCCGATATGGACAGCACGGCTGTCACACCATATAATTGCCGGACGGAGCACGTTCTTGTCCTTGTCAACACATACCAGACCATGCATCTGATAGGATATACCGATGGCGGATATGTCCTTAGAATCAATTCCGCTCATTCCCATAATGTCATTTGTCGCCTGACGGAGATAACTCCACCAATCTGAGGGATTCTGTTCCGCCCAACCAGGATTGACAGCCTTTATGGGTGCCTCTGATTTCGGTGCAAATGAAGTTGCAACACACGCGCCGCTTACGGCATCAACTAAACTGGCCTTCACTGAAGAACTGCCAATATCATAACCTAACAGATACATAGAATAGAATTTTTTTTCAAAGATAGTCAAAAGACACGAAAAAAGCAGGTGAGACGAAATATTTCGCCTCACCTACCATATTCATATCAATAATTATTTAGTGACGGTCCTCAGGCATAAACTCATTGTCATATACGCTCTTCGGAACCAACTCCAGACATCCGACGGCACAGACCTTGTCAGTAGAGCCCTGCTCGCTGACGCAACGGATTCTCAGCCAGTAATAAGTATCACTTCGGAAATTATCTGTTGCGAGAATCAAGCGTATGCAGTTCGTTGTCTGTCTAAGATTATTGCTGCCGGTATATGAATCCATACCCTTCATGTAGCCACGGTTATGCATAGCCTTATCCAAAGCACTTTTCGCCTCTTCTATACGTTCCGCCTCCTCTTCCGTAGGATTGTCCGGGTCTTTTGCAATTTCTTTTGCCAGATCATTGTCCAACACATTTCCGATTCTCGGATCCTCTGCGAAAATTGCCAAATCAAGCGGCAATCCCTGTGCTGTATATGTTATCTGACCGGTTTCTTCATCCTCAACTCCAAGATAAATCTGAACGATGGCTCTGTCACTCACGCCCTCCTGACCCGTAGCGGATGTTTCCATTGTATAGTTCGAGAGTCTCAACTCATAAACACCATCTGTCGGCACGGACGGCAAACGCACCGCATAGTCAAACTGCCCCTTGATGTTTATCTCATCACCTCTCGGGCAATCAAACGATTTGCAGTAATAGCGCAAGTATGCCTTTGTCTGCTCAGTTCTCCGGATATTCTTGCAATAACCGATCTTGAAACAGGTCAGCGGACCGTTATCAGCATGATATACACCACGTGAACCACTGTTGATGAAATCAGGAGACAAGGTAGAGCCCATGAATCTGATACGGCAGTTCAACGTCTTCTCACGAGTTTCCTTATCGTATGTCAGAATGCTGTTGATATAGTGATACGTACCGTTGGTAGTTGCAAATTCATCCTTTACAGCCTTACCCGAAACCAGTGTACCGGTCGCGTTGGCCATATTGCGGATTTCAATACCGGGAACCATATTCGCCCCGTTATACTGATCCAGTGGAGCACCCTTTCTGTTGATGTACTTACGCTTGCTGGTCGGTGTACTGATACGCATGATTGAATGCGGCATCATCGTTTCATAGAAGTCCTCCACGTCAAGTGCATTCCACTGTACAAAGTGATCTTCCGGCTTGAACTCGGAATCCTTATCTACGATATTGAATGAGTTGTAGAAAAGTTCTTCCGGCAGAAGGTGATAGGACACAAACTTGTTCAACGGGTGGTTTCTGTTGGTATAGCCGGGCAGAGTATCTTTTCTGACTTCACCGCTCTTTACATCACGCACTTCACGGATATAAGACTTGGCCAAGTCGTTGTAATAACCCTGCTTTATATCCTCCGAGGTCAACAATCCATCCTTATAGAAAGCTCCGTCCGCATCGTAAACTCCCTTCGCATATTCTATCAGACCGTAATCGCCATACAGACCGTCAATGCCAGCCTCCTCATACACACTGTTCTGCTCGACGAATGCTGTAAACTTATACTTTCTGTCTTTCGGAAAATGCCACCAGTCAGTCTCATTACCCAGTTTCTCCTGGAACTGTCCCTCATTAACAGTTTCAACGGAATCTATGTCTATGCTGTATGAAGCATCCATATAGACTACTAAAGAGTCATACATCCCGGTCAGTTCCAATGCCGCGGTAAACCATGATATTGACAGGTCTTCAGCCATAATGTCAGGCAGGAACTTGTTGCTGGGATTCAAGGCCTTGCCTATAACGTGTACCACACCATTGGATACGGAATCATCCGCCTCAATAATCTCTGCACCATTCAAACGATATACAGGAACCCAACGGCCATCAACCTGAGCTGAATCAGCCTCATAGACCAGATATCTGTCCATCATGTTCGGATATGGCAGAGGCTGACCTGTGGAAAGATCCTTGCAATAGAACAAATGGCCGATGATATGGGTGTAAGCGATTGTTTCACACTGCTCGTCGGAAAGTTCCTGCACGGATGTCATTCCTCTGGCATCCAGAAATTCCTTGAACCCATCATTCACAGGAGCAAAGCAAGTATATTCTCCATACGTATCCAGCTCACCCAATATACCGGCTCTGTCAAGCGCATATATGAAGTTGGAGAAACGGCCGTCCGCATCATCTCTCAGAAAACCGGCCACAGTATTACCCGTGAAGGTGTAATATTGACCCGGCGCATATTCGTCGAGACAACTCTGCACCCCAAGCATCATGCACACAGCCATTGACGGAAGCAGACACTTTGCAAACATTTTTCTAAAAATGCTCTTGTTCATACCTTATCTATTTTATTAAAATTTCATACTTTAACACGCAAAAATACTAAACAATATTTAAACACCAAGCATAAACACTAAAAAAATGCAAAAAATACAGAAATGCCTGAAGTGCCCAATTCTAAGGACGCGTGTATAGCCTGAACTATTCCATCAGCAGTTTCTCTGTAGATACACTGCCATCAGGATACGTATATCGTATTATATTCATTCCGTCAAACGGACTGTCTGACTCCACACCCTGCATATTGTAATACCTGGTACTTACAGGTTCCATTGAATAATATGATTCATCAACGCCTGAGATACTGCCAATCACCGATATCTCAATCTTGTTCGCAGATGATGCGGGGACGATGTCAAACGATGGCTTATCATAGACATCATTGCTTAAAACAGCACCGGCTTTATCCTTTTGAATTACTCTCCAACCAATATCGTCGCTGCTTCCCGATTTCCTTTTCACGGAGATACTGTATTTGCGGCTTGCGAACAGTTTCCCGTCAAACGCGGATGTGGTCAACGGTATCCCATTAATTGTAATATCATAATCTCCGGATTCCGCATTTACTGTCGTATTCACCATCGCTCCGAGTTTGAAATCCGGATATTCTTTAAGTTGGGCATACATATTATCAGTGCGCTCTTTCGCCCACGTCTTCATTCTGCTCAGCTCATTGCGCCAGTCTTTAACAGTACCTCCATATTTATTCTTGTGATATTCCATTTCCAATGACATCACTTCGGCAGTCGCGTCTATGACTGATGCAATATTGTCTGACTTAAGGAAATCTCCGAGATATACGGTAAACCTGTCAACAAACATATCCCGGTATGAGGGTATCGCCATAAGATTCCGAATCAGTTTGGTACATTCAGTTCCATTAGCATCATAATTATTAGTGAACACATTTGCAGGATTGCGCAGTATCCAACGCAGATATTTGGCATCACTGCGACCACCGTCTTTATTGGAAGATTCTCCATGCCAGTAGCAGAACCCGAGACTGCGATCTACATCTTTCAGTATGAATCTCCATTTACCGCCCGATGCCTCAGGTCGCCACATCACATAGTTATTTCCGGGGAAGTCGGTATTGGACATATAGATATTGGCCATCATGAAATTAGTGAATTCCACAACATCCATACGTTTCTGATACTCAGACAAAGTCTTATTCAAGGAAGTATTGCTCAAAAATGACGTGAATTCATTGTATTGTCCCCAATCACCCTTTTTCAGGCCGTCCTGCCCCCAGGTAGGATTCTCAATAAGAGTGATTTCTGTAAGATGCCCGCCTTCGCCATCTTCATAATGCATCCAGACATTGTCTTCATTGGCACGTTCCCGGATATTAAGAATACCATAGTACTCACCGTTGATAAAGGTTATGGCCGGTTGGAAGTCCTGCCAGTCCAGATCCGTATTCAAACCGAACAGCATCTGCGACACGCCGTCACGCATCTGTGAGAGATTGAAATCATTTCCGGAACTCCGCAAACCTATTGACGGGCTTTTGGTCATGTCGGAGCCTGTATATTCCCAGAACGGAGCCTCAAAATAGTCTTTTCCGCCTGAATCGAAACGGCTGTTGGCATAAACGATGAACGATTTCTGGGCATTTGCCCTGGAATATGCACCACTGACTCTTATTTCCGCGCCTTTATTGAATTGTGCCACATTCTCCCCCGCAGGGAAATAATCCATTCTAACAGGCCTGCGCCAATCCTCCTTATTATCAGAAGATGTATTGTTGACAATAATACCTATCTTGGAATCATATAGATTCTTTCTGTCTGTGACCAACGATACCACCGGCACTGAAAGTTTACGTCCCAGGAAAATATAGCTTCGGGTAGTGGCAGGAGGAGTGATGCAGCCTTTCGCAAATATTGCAGCTTTTATAATTGTAGTCTTGTTTATCTGTATTTCTTCAGTATATGCTGGACTCGACGACGTCGGTTCGGTGTAAGAAAGTGAATAACGTATCACAGCATCATCGGGTACTCCTTGTGGCATTGACATGGATACGGTTATTATCTCTCCACTGTTGGCCTTTGCCTCAGATATTCTGCTCCTGGTAATTATCGGCTCCGGAAGTACCATCTTAGCAAAACCTCCACTATTCTTCGCACCTTTGGTAGGGGTAAGCATATAGCCTGTCTTATCCGATCCGTCAGTCTCCCGTCCGTATGCTACATCTGTAGCAGGCATAGGTGGCAGATACAGTGAATCGACCAGTTTCTTGTTATTATCAAACAGATACAATGTACCGCCTTTGGCATTCGGCATTCTGAAATCAGTATGCACTTCTGAGTTAATAGTTATCGCCTCATTATCGCAGTATATTATCTTGTAGCTTTTGGCAGGAATCACAATATCACCGTCTTCAACCCACCACGACCACCAACCATTTGACTCCATATGACCAGAACGCGGAATCTTGTAACATTTGGAGACTTTATTGTTTTCTCCCAGTGCATAGCCGGTAAGCGTGACAGCCTTACTTGTAGGATTATACAGTTCCACCCAGCCGTCAGGATACTCATTCAATTGATCCAGACTACCCCGGGTTACAGACTGCATCACCTCATTGATAATAAGAGAGTGGGTCAATTCAGACATCGCAGGTAACGCGAAGCAGCACAAAAGTATGGACAAGACAACTGCAGGTTTTCTCATAATACATTTCATATCAGAATTCATACGTTACAAATCTATATAAAAAAAGACGGACAAACAAATTAATGTCTGTCCGTCGGTTACAGATTCAGTACAAATCAATATACTGACTGATGGAAATAATCGAAATCGGCATACCCGCCGGTACCCTGCGTGGAGTAATTGTACAATGCACTGCGGTATCCGGTAAACAGGTCCAGAGTATAACGCATCTGAAGTTCCTGCTCTACCTTATTCCAATTCTCTCCATCTGAAGACCAGCTCATGAAAGCGGTATCCGCTCCACGCTTATCATCCGATTGCGGAGTAAAGATATAATTGATTCTGAGCCATACCTGATTCTGCTCAAGCGGGATACGCAGCACCTCGGTCTCACCGTTTCCCTGTGGCTGCTCCGACTGCTGGCGCTGAGGGCCGAAACGGCGCTGAGGAGGGATTCTGATGAAACCGGTCAGATAACGTGTCCCGTCCTCTGCCACCTCCACTCCGATACGGCAATAGTTACTTTGGAACGCACACAGGCCGGCATTGTCACCCGGCTTCATTCCGGAAGCATCCATCAGCACCTCACTATAACAGCGGGGACCGACAGTACGCTGCGTAAGTGTATTGCGCGCATTCATTATATCATCTGCCTTATAACCGCTCCTGAGCCTGAGCCATCCCTTACGTTCCGTGACAGACCAGAGAGTATCATCAGGCTTGTGATTCCACTGCCATACAAGGTCCAGTCCGTCGGCCTTGTAATCAAATTCGTCCGATGCCCACACGCGGTTCTCTCCGTATGGCTTCAAATTCACCTGAAACTCCTTGACAGGAACTCCGGCATCGCCCATTACCGGCCAACCGTCGGTCCAAGTCAGAGGCTGCAATGTCGGAATACGGCCTACAGCACCGTGATCCTGGAACATCATTGCATACCAGTCACCCTTAGCCGTATCAAAGATGGCACCTTGCGCCACACCGTCGCCACGGCCATCGAACGCACCCTGAAGCACAATACGGCTCTCATACGGTCCCAATAGATTCTTGGAACGCCAGCAGGTTTCGGTACGCACACCTCCCGACGGCCAGTCAATCTCCAGAACGTAATAATAGTCACCTATGTGATAGAAGTGTGAACCCTCTGCCCTGAGGTTCTGTCCCTGGCGCGGAGAATCTATGAGCAACTGGTCAATACCGCCTTCCAGAATACCGGACCCATCCGGTTTGAGTTCAGTTATACGAAGCTCCCCGTTACCCCAGACTATATACAGATGGCCATCCTCAAACAGCATTCCGGCATCGTGGAAGGCACGGTCTATGACAGTACGTTCCCAATTGGACGACGTGATGTCCCTGGTCTTGTAAATATAGGTCTTGTTCTGGTCATTGGCTATGAACAGGCAATAATATATGCCGTCAACATATCTGAGTGACGCAGCCCACTGTCCCTTGCCGTATGCATTACGTCCATTGCGCAGATTGTAGATGTCATCATCGTTCAGACAGTCATAGACATAGCTGATTATGCTCCAGTGAACCAGATCGCGCGAGTGCATTATTGGGGCTCCCGGACAGAAGTACATAGTCGTGCTGACCATATAGAAATCATTACCGACGCGGATGACATCGTTGTCGGGAATATCCGTGTATGTAAGAGGATTGACACAGTCAGTCCTCTTGGAAGCGGTACTTTCCACACACCACGCAAGCATGGCTGTGAGAAGTACCACCTTATATAATATATTGCAGACTCTCATAGTCTGTCAACTTTCATTATTCAAAAGTAAGCCAGTCAACCTGGATCTTACCATCGGTAACCATACGCACCTTCAGATTATGTATTCCCTTGGCTGCACCGCTTACCTTGGCTGTTGCGGTAATGACCTGACGGTCTGCCGGAACATCGACGGTAGCGATTACATTGTTGTCCTGAAGAATTTCAAGCTTGCCTGCCGATGGAGGAACAATCTTTACCTTCACGCTCTTGGGAGCCTTGTCAAACTGTACGGTATTGTACTGAGCCCATGCACCCTTCTCGTAGAATATGGTCTTCCAGCCGGCAAAGTAATTGCTGCGCTCCAGATAGTCAATGGAGTCACCGCTCTCGCTGAGCTTTGAGTAACGGTCCAGCTGAATCTCAGTATTGGACTTTGTCACACCGATGCCGCGAAGTGTCGGTTTGACCATACGGATAGTTCCATCCGGCTCAAAGAATATGCTGTCCGCGCATACCGAACGGTTCTTGTCAAATTCAGGAGAATACTCGTTATGATGATAGAACAGATAGGTCTGTCCCTTGAACTCGATGATTGAGTGATGGTTGGTCCAGCACTTGTTTGCATGCTCCTCGAAGAACACTCCCATAAACTTGTACGGGCCGAAGATGTTGTCAGCCATACAGTAGGCCAGAACCTCCTCCACATTTCTCGCCCACGGGAAAGTCATATAGTAATGTCCATCGTGCTTGAACAGATACGGTCCCTCAACGAGTCCCTTAGTAGGAACTTCCTCCACACGGTGACGGTCTGCCGGGTCAGTGGATACTGAGAGCCAGTCATCGTTCATCTTGGTTATGGTGATACCCGGCATTACGAGATATGCCTGACCGTCATCATCGACGAAGATACACGGATCAATGCCACCTACATTGTCCAGAGGCTTCTCCTGCGGAATGTACGGGCCTTCCGGATAGTCGGCGATTGCAATACCTACGCGGTTGCCACCCATACCGCGACGTCCATTGGCACTTGGCTGCGGTTTCGCACCTGCCGGGAAGAAGAAATAATACTTGCCATTATGCTCCTTGCAGTCGGGAGCCCACATTGAGTAACCCTTTTCGTTTACCCATGGAGCTGTCCACTGATCCACAATCATACCGTGGTCAGTCCAATCGGTAAGGTTATCCGATGAAAACACGTGATAGTCTGCCATACAGAACCAGTCCTTTCTGCCATACTCTGCCGGAGCCTTGATGTCGTGCGAAGGGAACACATAAACCCTGTCACCTACAACCAATGCAGACGGATCTGCTGAAAACTGATCCCTGATAATAGGGTTTTGGGCAAAAGCCACTGTTCCTGCAGCAATCATTGCCAGAAACAAAAATGCGGATTTTCTCATACGATGTAAATATTGATTTGATAATTAAGTAATTGACCAACCTATATAACTGACGCAAAGATAATAATACTACTCAAGTTTCGCAATTAAACAACCCAAGTTTCGCCTTGACTACCCCTGAATGACAGCAATTTGGAACCCGGCGAAACGTGAATTAAATAATCAAGCGCACGCCTATAGACAGGATTCAGCTCATTCACGATTGAATAATATTCGTCCATCCCCCAAAGTCCGCGTGCCACCAGTCCCTTGAGCTGTACTTTAACATACGGGAGCATCTTCTGATATTCCTCTTCATCATACTCTACGCCTGCCGACTCAGCATTTTCCAACAGCATCGACAGGAAATTATCACCGACCTCAAATTCCAAGCGGAAACTCTCAAAATTCCTATATTGCCTATGCAGACGGTTACGATAACGCTCCACATACCCCAAGCCGGTCTGAAGCAGGACTCCACGGGCACTGGCTTCCCTGTACCAGGCTGTAGTGTGTGTAGTATCAATGGACACGAACAGATCCGGCATAATGCCTCCGCCTCCATAGACCGTCCTGTGTTTCAGCAGCGTACTGTATCTCAATGAATCCGCAAAATGTATGCTGTCAGCGCTCACCAGCTGCCCGCTTGCATATCGTTCAGCCAAATCATTCCCGTAGTCCTCATACGGTTTCTGGATACACCGGCCGGAAGGAGTATAATATTTCGCCACGGTAAGCCGCATCATTGAGCCGTCGGGAAAATCCACAGGACTCTGCACCAAGCCCTTACCGAAAGACCTGCGGCCTATGACAGTACCGCGGTCCCAATCCTGCACGGCACCTGCCACAATCTCGCTGGCTGATGCCGAATATTCATCAATAAGCACTACCAGACTATCCTTACGATATTTCCCTGTTCCATCGGCATTGTATGCTGTGCGCCGCGTGGTACGTCCGTCAGTATAGACTATAAGGTTATCACGTTCCAGGAATTCATTGGCCACACCTATCGCAGCTACAAGATAACCGCCGCCATTGCCCTGCAAATCCAATATCAGCGATGACATTCCTTCCTTCTTCAGCTCCGCCATAGCATCACGCAATTCCCGGACTGTCGTAGCACCGAACGAAGAGAGTTTTATATAGCCTATCCCCGCACCTGCCATATACGATGCGGCCACTGTGTTCAACGGTATCACATCCCTGACAACATCAATTCTTATAATGTCATCTATTCCGTGACGTACCACTCCAAGACACACTGTAGTACCTTTGGGTCCACGCAGACGGCTCATTATCTGCGACTCCGGCATATTCACCCCGGCAATGGCTGTATCATTGGCACTGACAATACGGTCACCGGGCATAATACCGCTTTTCTCTGAAGGTCCGTCAGGAATTGTCTGCACTACATACAGAGTATCCTTGACCATATTGAACTGAATGCCTATGCCTTCAAAGTTACCTTGCAGCTGTTCCCGGCTCTCCTTTACGTCCTGTACATCAAGGTATGTGGAATGTGGATCCAACTCTTTTAGCATAGCCTTGACCGCAGCCTCCACCAGAACGGAATCACTTATCGGCTCCACATACAGTTCGGTAATGGCAGCCTCTGCCACAAGCAGTTTCTGAAGCTGCTCACCCACACGGATCGGCTGTGCGCAAATGACAGCCGTCAGGACGGACAGGACAAAAAGACACAATGACTTTCTCACTTCAAACCTGATTTGAACGTGCTGATAACCATATCATCCACAGAACGGCCATAACTGAGCAATTCCCTCACAACACTGCTGCTGACATATTGGAATTCCGGCTTTGATATCAGAAGCAATGTGTCCGCTCCACCGATTTTCAGATTTGCATCAGCCAGGATTTTCTCGCTTTCAAAATCAGAGACTGTCCTTACACCACGCAATATCGCATCGGCACCGGTCTCACACATAAAATCCATAGTAAGGCCATCGTATGAACGAACCTCCACGCGAGGCTCATTCTCATAATAGGCTCCAATCCGCTCCAGTCTGTCCTGCACCGTGAACATATTCTCCTTGCTGCTGTTCACGCCTATGCCTATGACAATGCTGTCGGCTATTGCCAACGCCCTCTCCACCAGATTGGCATGCCCTATGGTAAAAGGATCGAAAGAGCCGGGAAACAAAAGTCTCATATATCAGAATCTTAGAATTTTTCGCCCTCTTCTTCCTCCACCAAATCCTGCTCCACGACAAGATTCTCTATGATGAAGTTCTGACGCTCCATAGTATTCTTGCCCATATAGAACGAAAGCAAATCCGCTACGGCATCGGTTTTCTGCAGGCTCACACGCTCTAAACGGATATCGGCCCCTATGAAATTCTTGAACTCATCGGGCGATATCTCACCAAGACCCTTGAATCGGGTAATCTCAGGATCCGGGCTGAGTTTCTCTATGGCCGCATTGCGTTCCTCCTCATTGTAGCAATAGATGGTCTCGAAATCGCTGCTCTCAGTGACGACACCGTGAATATCGGATGCCGCAGCCTTCGATCTGGACTTCATCTTCTTCCGGCGGTTACGCACTCTGAACAAAGGAGTCTGCAGGATATACACGTGCCCCTTTTTAATCAGTTCCGGGAAGAACTGCAGAAAGAACGTGGTCATCAGCAGGCGGATGTGCATACCATCCACATCGGCATCAGTGGCAATGATGACCTTGTTATACCGGAGTCCGTCCAAACCTTCCTCTATGTTCAGCGCGGACTGCAGCAGACGGAACTCAAGATTCTCATATACCACCTTCTTGGTCAGTCCATAACAGTTAAGCGGCTTGCCACGCAGACTGAACACCGCCTGCGTATTGACATCGCGGCTCTTCGTTATTGAACCGCTCGCCGACAAGCCCTCAGTAATGAAGATGCTGCTTTCCTCCTGACGTTCACCCTTGACATCATTATAATGAATCCGACAGTCGGCCAGCTTGCTGTTGTGAAGATTGCTCTCCTTGTTGCGCTCGCGCACGAGTTTGGTCATACCTGCTATGTCCTTGCGTTCCTTCTCCGACTCCTGAATCTTCTGCAGCATCACTTCCGCAACCTGAGGATTGATGTGCAGATAGTCATCGACCTCCTTCTTTATGAAATCACTTACGAACTTGTTCAATGACAATGTTCCACCCGGGGTCATAGTCGTAGAGCCCAGTTTGATTTTGGTCTGGCTCTCGAATACCGGTTCCTCCACATTGATGGCTATAGACGCCACCATACCGTTACGTATATCACAAGCTTCCAGATTCTTGCCGAAGAACTCCTTGATAGTCCTTGCGATATGCTCCTTGAACGCGCTCTGATGCGTACCTCCCTGCGATGTATATTGACCGTTGACAAAAGAATAGTATTCCTCACCATATTGACCCGTATGCGTAAATGCTATCTCTATGTCGGTACCTTTCAGGTGGACAATAGGATACAGGCTTGACGAACTCATCCTTTCATTCAACAGATCCTCCAGGCCTGCACGCGACATAAACCTCTGCCCGTTGTACATAATGGTAAGACCTGTATTCAGATAGGTATAGTTGCGCAGCATCATCTCTATGATGGAAGCCTGGAAGGAATAGCCCTTGAAAAGTGTATTGTCGGGTTCAAACATTACCAGCGTACCGTGTTCCTCACCGCTTGGCAATGTGGAATCACTCTGTATCCGGCCTTTCCCAAATACGAGAGTACGCACCTGACCGTCACGAAAACTGCTCACCTCGAAATGCGAACTGAGCGCATTGACCGCCTTGACACCGACACCGTTCAGACCGACGCTCTTCTTGAAAGCCTTACTGTCAAACTTTCCGCCCGTGTTCAATACGCTCACGGCCTCAAGCAGCTTGCCCTGAGGTATTCCACGGCCGTAATCCCTCACGCGGACAACCCTATTATCTGTCAGTTCAATCTCAATCCGCTTGCCTGAATTCATACGGAATTCGTCAATGCTGTTGTCTATGACCTCCTTCAGGAGCACATATATTCCGTCATCACTCTGGGAGCCGTCACCCAATTTCCCGATATACATTCCAGGACGCGTCCTGACGTGTTCCATATCGTCCATATGACGGATATTGTCCTCGGTATATTGTGGCTGCTCCTGCCCCCCGAACAACTGCTCGCTGATATTTTCCCCACTCATATATGATTATTACAGTTTTTTTGCAAACAGGCTGTGTCGCTTGTGAATCCTGTGATCGTACATCTCCCACATAGCCTGTATTTTACTATTACTCTCCAACTCAAGCGTGGTCTCACCCCACTTGAAGCCCATACTTATATAGTTCGGTATCAAATCGCCAAGCATAATGGCGTTTATGCCCTTGTTCCTGTATTCTTTCGCAACCGCTATCAGAAGCAGGTCAAGTGTGTCCGGATATTTCCAGAACAATGCCCTGAGCATATACCACCATCCTAACGGAAACAGCCTGCCGTGCGATTTCTGCAAAGCGACGGACAATGACGGCATAGACACGCCTCCCGCCACCAGACGCCCTTCCCCGTCCGCGATAAAGCACATCATCCTATGGTCTATGAATTTCAAGTACTTGCTTATATACAGATTCATCTGATCTTCCGTCAACTCGGAAAAACCTGCCAGATCACTGTATCCTTCATTGACCAGCGAAAAAAAAGCCTTCCCGTATTTCTGACACCGTCTACGGGCACTGCCCTCGTGAACGACGTGCAGATTGTACCGTTTCAGCACTGCCTCACACAATCTGGCGTGTCTCTCCGGAACCTTTTCCGGAACCGTCAGCCTCATCTCAATCCATCCAAGCTCCTTCTTGAATCCGAGACGCTCCAGATGCTCAACGTAATACGGATAGTTATATGTCGTTGACATCGTCGCCATCTGGTCGAATCCCTCCACCAGCAAGCCCTCACGGTCAAAGTCAGTAAATCCCAACGGACCGTGAACTGTCTCCATACCACGCCCGCGTCCCCATTGCTCCACTTTGTCAATAAGTGCAGCCGACACCTCCGGATCGTCTATGAAATCCAGCCACCCGAAACGGACAGCCTTCTGATTCCAACGCGCATTTGCATTATTGTTGATAATGGCCGCGACACGTCCGGCAATCTTCCCATCCCTATAAGCCAGAAACAACTCTGCATCACAGAATCCGTATGCAGGATTCCTGCGCGGGGACAACGTGTCCATCTCATCCACATACAGAGCCGGAACCGCGTATGGACAGTCCTTATACAACCCGTAGCCGAAGTTGATGAATTTACGTAAATCCCGTCTGGAACTGACAGACCTGACCTCGATGGACATACTCACTATTCAAAATATCTTCAAAGATACAAATTCCTTTGAAATTTCCACTCAATGTCACGATAGTGTTACTGAGATTTCTTCCAGGGGTGATGCCGCCTCCATACCTTTGGCGGCAGAACTCCATAACCTGCTCGGTCTTTTCCACGAACTCATAAGAAACACTTGCTGCTACTGAAAAAGTAGACACGGGAAGGTAGAAAAGTTTGAATGTCGTATC
>JAKSIX010000022.1 GCA_024398595.1 Bacteroidaceae bacterium
CTGGAGTTTGCGTTTAAATATTAATCGTTCAAAAATTTTCTTTGGACACTAGTGAAAGTACAATATTATTCTTTTTTTGGCATAACTTTGCCGGACCAAAAACGGACATTTGAAATGAACGAAAAAGTTCTGTCAACGCTGAAGTCGTCCGAGACAGACGACTGGCTGGATATCAGAGTGGTACGCCCTCTAGCATATTATTGTGCCCTAGGCTTCGCAAAACTGAACATACACCCCAACACAGTAACTATACTGTCAATGATAATAGGTGCAGGAAGCTGCATACTGTTCGCACACGGCAGTTACCACTACGAAGGCCTGAACGGACTTGCATACAACATTCTTGCAATTCTGCTGCTGATATGGGCAGACATCTACGACTGTACGGACGGGCAGCTGGCACGTATGACCGGCAAGACATCACGTCTCGGCCGAATCCTGGACGGTGCGGCGGGATTTGTATGGTTCGTACCGATATACATTGCCCTGACACTGAGGTTTTATCACCACCATAGTATTGAGTTCGGTTGGCTGGGCATTGCCGACACCCAGCAGAACGCCATCATCGCTACAGCCATACTGTTCGCATTTGTGCTTGTTTCCGGATTCTACAGTATGAGCGGGCAGCAGCGCGTGGCCGACTATTACATCCAGACTCATCTGTTCTTTCTGAAAGGCGAGAAGGGCAGTGAACTGGACAGTTCCGTCAGACAGCAGCAGATATATGATGAGACTCCGGACGAGGGCAACCGCGTATGGAAAATGTTCCTGAAATCGTATATCAACTACACCAGACTACAGGAGAAGAGGACTCCACAGTTCCAGCATCTTCTGAGTGTAATAAATGACAAATATGGTTCTTTCGGCAATGTTCCAGCAGACATACGCGAGGAACTTCACGCAGAGTCACTGAAGCTTATGAAATGGAACGGAATGCTGACATTCAACTTCCGGACAGCATTCTTCATCCTGTTCGTACTTGCTGATCTGCCTTCGCTCTATTTCATAGTATTTGAGGTAATCTGTATGGAAATATTCTGTCGTTGGATTATCCGACGTCACGAGAGTTTCTGCAAGCGCATCGCCGGAAGAATAGCAGAATAAAGTTTACTTTTCAAGAGATTTCGCCTCATTCCAGAGGTTGTCCATCTCATCCAAAGTCATATCCTTGAGAGAACGCCCCGAGCTTATTGCCTTTTCTTCTATGTAGTTGAAGCGGCTGATGAACTTGCGGTTGCTTTTCTCCAAGGCATTGTCAGGATGGATATCTGCCAGACGTGCCACATTGATTACTGCAAAAAGAAGATCACCAAGTTCCAATTCGGCGGCATTGTGATTTCCGGATGCCATCTCAGCTTTCAGTTCATCCAGTTCCTCATAGACCTTGTCCATAGCCTGTTCCGGACGTTCCCAGTCAAAGCCCACGTGCGAGGCTTTTTCCTGAATGCGAAAAGACTTTACAATTGACGGAAGTGCATCAGGTACGCCAGCAAGCACGCGCCTGTTTCCGCCCTTCTCCTTGAGCTTGAGCTGTTCCCAGTTCTGAAGCACCTGCTCCTGCCCGTCCACCTGAACGGTGCCGAACACGTGCGGATGCCGGTATATCAGTTTCTCACATATCCTGTCGCAAACATCCTTTATGTCGAAATCGTTTGTCTCGCTGCCTATCTTTGCATAAAATACCACGTGCAGCAGCAAGTCTCCAAGTTCCTTGCAGATTTCCGCCTTATCATCCTTCATCAGCGCATCACACAGTTCAAAGGTCTCCTCAATGGTATTCTGTCTGAGGCTCTCATTGGTCTGTACCCTATCCCACGGACATTTCACGCGCAACTCATCCATTATGTCCAGAAGATGTCCGAACGCCTTCATCTGCTCTTCCCTAGTGCTCATTATTGTTTTATTATCAGTTTCTGCAAAAATAGATATAAAATCAGTAAATTTGCAGATTAAAACGAAAACAACACGTCTGATTATGGAATTAGCGAGCAAATACAACCCTGCAGAAGTCGAGGGGAAGTGGTATGAGTATTGGGAAAACAACAAGCTGTTTCACTCAAAGCCTGATGGCCGCGAACCGTTCACCATCGTCATTCCGCCACCAAATGTAACAGGTGTACTGCATATGGGGCATATGCTCAACAACACGATACAGGACATTCTTGTACGCCGTGCCCGGATGATGGGCAAGAACGCTCTATGGGTACCTGGAACGGATCACGCATCCATAGCCACCGAGGCCAAGGTCGTTGCCAGACTCGCCGCACAGGGTATCAGAAAAAACGAACTGACACGCGATGAGTTTATGAAGCACGCCTGGGAATGGAAGGAGGAGCACGGAGGCATCATCCTGAAGCAGCTCCGCCGTCTGGGCTGCAGCTGCGACTGGGACCGCACCGCATTCACAATGGACGAGATACGTTCCGAAAGCGTAATCAAGGTATTCTGCGACCTCTACAACAAAGGGCTCATATACCGTGGCGTACGTATGGTGAACTGGGATCCGAAGGCCAAGACGGCTCTCAGCGACGAGGAGGTAATCTACAAGGAAGAACACAGCAAGCTCTACTACCTGAGATATTACATCGCCGATCAGGATGAGGTTACACCTACAGGTATTGACGGAGAAGTCCTGCACAAGGATTCTATAGGCTGGTACGCGGTTGTTGCCACCACACGTCCTGAAACGATAATGGGCGATACCGCAATGTGTATCAACCCGAACGACAGTAAAAACCGCTGGCTGAGCGGACACAAGGTCATAGTTCCGCTGGTAGGCCGCGAGATTCCGGTCATAGAGGACGACTACGTTGACATTGAGTTCGGTACCGGCTGTCTGAAGGTCACACCGGCACACGATGTGAACGACTATATGCTGGGCGAGAAATACAATCTGCCGTCCATCGACATCTTCAACGACGACGGCAGCATAAGCGAGGCCGCAGGAATGTACGTCGGACAGGACCGCTTTGCCGTGAGGAAGCAGATTGCCATTGATCTGGACAATGCCGGACTGCTGGAGAAGATGGAGGACTACACCAACAAGGTAGGCTACAGCGAGCGCAACTCCGATACGGCAATCGAGCCGAAACTGTCAATGCAGTGGTTCCTCAAGATGCAGCACTTCGCAGATATGGCCCTGCCGCCGGTAATGAACGACGAGCTGAAATTCTACCCGCCGAAATACAAGAACACCTACCGCAACTGGCTGGAGAACATCAAGGACTGGTGTGTGAGCCGTCAGCTCTGGTGGGGTCACCGCATTCCGGCCTATTATCTGCCCGGAGGAGGTTATGTGGTAGCCGAGACAATAGAGAAAGCTGTGGAGAAGGCTCGTGCCAGGAATCACGACGCCACCATCACTGCCGCAGACCTGCGTCAGGACGAGGATGTACTCGACACATGGTTCAGCAGCTGGCTCTGGCCAATCAGCCTGTTCGACGGTATCAACAACCCGGACAATGAGGAAATAAAGTACTACTATTCCACCAATGACCTTGTGACTGGCCCGGATATCATTTTCTTCTGGGTGGCACGTATGATTATGGCCGGATATGAATATCGCGGCGATATGCCTTTCCGCAATGTATATTTCACAGGCATCGTGCGTGACAAGCTCGGGCGCAAGATGAGCAAGTCATTAGGCAACAGTCCCGACCCGATAGGTCTGATTGAGAAATACGGCGCAGACGGCGTTCGTATGGGACTTATGCTTTCAGCACCGGCGGGCAACGACATTCCGTTCGATGAGGCAATCTGCGAACAGGGCCGCAACTTCAACAACAAGATTTGGAACGCATTCCGTCTGACACAAAGCTGGACTGTATCGGCAGATGCGGAGCAACCCGAGAGCTCACGTCTGGCAGTCGAGTGGTTCGACGCACTGCTGGCAAAGTCGGCCGCAGAGATTGACGACCTGATGTCCAAGTACCGTATCAGCGAGGCCCTGATGACAGTTTATAAGCTGTTCTGGGACGAGTTTGCAAGCTGGTATCTTGAAATAATCAAGCCGGTCTATGGCCAGCCTATCGACAGCAGGACCTACAATTCCACATTGGACCTGTTTGAGAAGCTGCTTCTCCTGCTTCACCCGTTCATGCCGTTCATCACCGAGGAACTCTGGCAGAATGTCCGTGAACGCAAAAACGGCGAGAGCATTATGAATCAGAGCATACTGGAAATAGCACATCCGTACGACGGGAAGGTTATTGCCGACTTCGAGGCCTGCAAGGCTCTTGTTACAGAGGTGCGCTCCATACGCAAGCAGAAAAATATCCCAATGCGCGATGCCCTGACCGTAGAGGCTATATGCACAAATCCTCTGAAACACCTCAACAGCATAATGAAGAAGATGGCAGGTCTTGACAACATTGAGGTGGTCAATGCAAAGAGCGATGGCACTGCGCCGTTCATGGTAGGCACGGCCGAGTTCGCAGTCCGTCTGGGAGGTCTGATTGACGTGGATGCCGAGTTGGCAAAGCTCGATGCTGAACTGGCACATCTGGAAGGTTTTCTGAAAGGTGTTATGGCCAAGTTGGGCAATCAGAACTTCGTGGCTCACGCTCCTGCCGCAGTAGTGGAGCTTGAGCGCAAAAAGCAGTCCGATGCAGAACAGAAGATTGCGGCAGTCAAGGAAAACATGAAACGGTTAGGAAGGAACTGCTGATTACAACAAATATGAAAAAGGGTATCATCATTCCAATATTGGCCGTTTTGGCCATAGCGGTAGGAATACTTGCCTGGTTTCTGCGTGCAAAGACGGTGGAGAACGAGGAAATGTCACAGCTTTTCGAGATTGAAAAGGAAGAGATGGAGAATGAGTACTCCAGTTTCGCCGTGCAGTATGACGAACTGCAGGTGCAGATTTCCAACGACTCTCTGGCGCATCAGTTGGAGAAGGAGAAACTGCGTACCCAGCAGCTTCTTGAGGAACTGCGCCAGACGAAAGCCACCAACGCGGCAGAGATAACACGTCTGAAGAAGGAACTGGCTACAGTCAGAGCTGTAATGCGTTCGTACGTTGCCCAAATTGACTCTCTTGACAAGATTAACAAGAAACTGGAAAAGGAGAACATTCAGGTGCGCCAGCAATATCGTGAAGCCACACAGGCCATAACCGTTCTGACAGAGGCTAAGGAGAAAGCCGAAGAACAGGTCCAACTGGCATCACAACTCGATGCTGTAGGCATTGCCGCCACACCGCGCAACAAGCGTGACAAGGAAGAGCACAAAATAAAGCACGTGACCAACATCACAGTCGATTTCACAATTGCGAAAAACATCACCGCCAAGACCGGCGAGAAAACCGTATATGTCCAGATAATGAGGCCGGACGGAGAAATTCTGACCAAGGGCGAGCCCCAGACATTCACATACGGGAACACAGTCCTGGAATATTCAATGAAAAAGAACATAGAATATGATGGTGAGCAGCAGAGCGTAATGCTGTACTGGCCGGTTGAGGAGTTTCTATATGCCGGCACATACAGCATCTATGTGTTTGTTGACGGCGTAATGATAGGTGACGGCAGTTTCGAACTGCAATAATCAAGTTGAAAGGTACTAAACTACAGACAGGTAATGAAGAGTTTCAAGGAACTTGGTATCAGGAACGATATACTGCAGGCAATTGAGGAATTAGGATTCAAGTTCCCTATGCCGGTACAGGAAGAGGCCATACCGTGCCTTTTGGAGAATAACGGAGACCTCGTCGCACTGGCCCAGACCGGAACCGGCAAGACTGCCGCATACGGACTGCCACTGATACAGCAGACCGACATCAATTGTCCCGACGCACAGGCTCTGATACTCAGTCCGACCCGTGAGCTGTGCATACAGATAGCCGGAGATCTGGCAGATTTCTCAAAATACATTGACGGTCTGCACATCATACCTATGTACGGCGGAACGTCAATAGAGAACCAGATTCGTAATTTCAAGCGCGGAGCACACATTATAGTCGCAACTCCAGGACGTCTGCTTGACCTGATGAACCGTGGCGTGGTAAAGCTCGGGACCATACGCAAACTTATACTTGACGAGGCCGATGAAATGCTCAACATGGGCTTTGCCGAAGATTTGGAAGCGATTGTCGCTGCTGTTCCGGAAGGCCGTCAGACTATGATGTTCTCCGCCACAATGAGCAAGGAGATTTCTCTCATAGCCGCCAAATATCTGCACGATGCACGCGAGATTGTCATAGGCACACGCAATGAGGGAGCCGAAAACGTGAACCACATTTACTATATGGTGCACGCAAAGGACAAATATCTGGCACTGAAACGCATTGTTGACTATTATCCGAACATTTACGCAATAGTATTCTGCCGCACAAGAGTGGAGACACAGGAAGTCGCCGACCAGCTCATACAGGACGGCTACAATGCAGATTCCCTGCACGGAGAACTGTCGCAGGCGCAGCGTGACCTGACTATGCAGAAATTCCGCAAACGCCAGCTGCAGCTTCTGGTAGCCACCGATGTTGCCGCACGCGGACTCGATGTTGACGACCTTACGCACGTCATCAACTACGGACTGCCTGACGACACAGAAAACTACACCCACCGCAGCGGGCGTACAGGACGCGCAGGCAAGACCGGCACATCAATATCAATCATCAATCTTCGCGAAAAGGGCAAGATACGTATCATTGAAAAGACCATAGGCAAGCAGTTCGTGGTCGGAGAGATGCCTTCGGGCGAGAAGATTTGCGAGAAACAGCTCTATAAGGTGATGGATGACATTGAGCGTTTTCAGGTCAATGAAGAACAGATTGCACCGTTCCTGCCGGATATAATGCGCAAACTGGACTGGTTGGACAAGGAGGACATCATAAAGCGTGTGGTAGGACGCGAGTTCATACGCTTCGCCGAGTATTACAGCAATGCTCCGGATATAGAGAACGTCACACCACAGAAGATTGAAGAGGAGAAAAAAGCGAAGAAAGAGAAGAGGCGCATTGCCCGCAATGGGTTCAACAGAATGTTCATCAACGTCGGCAAGCTGGACGGAATCAAGCCTACCGGCATAATGGAAATGATTAACCGAAGACTTGCCGGGCCCCGCATTGACATAGGCCGCATAGACCTTATGAAGAGTTTCTCATTCTTCGAAATTCCGGAAGAGTTCACAGAGGAAGTCATTGAAGCTTTTTCAGGATATGTCTATAAAAACCGCGAGGTTCACGTAGAGGTAGCGAGCAAGGACGAAACATCAAAGCAGGATTCCGGACGCAAGGAAGAAAAGCGCAAGGATAACCGTCACAAGGACGGGAAGCAACAGGAAAACCGTCATGAAGATGACAGGCCGAAAGATACCAAACGCCGGGAGGACAAGATTAAGAAGCATTCCGCCTCGCGAGCCCCGGGAATGAGTCAGGAAAGTCAGTACTACGGTAAAGGCAAGAAAGGCCGGAAGCAGACTCACGATGAAATAGACGAGTTTACAGGAGGTGACTGGCGCAGGTTCTTTCAGCAGGATGACAGGCGCAAGCCATCAAAGCGAAGATGAAAACCGCAATAAGATAATGATATAAAATACAGTGATTATGAAAATTTTAGATTGGTCAAACCTCTCCTTCGGTTATATGAAAACCGATTATAATGTACGTATATGGTATAAGGACGGTGCATGGGGTGAGATTGAGGTATCTGACTCAGAGTATGTTCCAATGCATATTGCAGCGACCTGTCTTCATTACGGTCAGGAGGCATTCGAAGGTCTCAAGGCATTCAGGAGCGAGGACGGAAGAATCCGTGTTTTCCGTATGCAGGCCAATGCTGAGCGCCTGCAAAGTTCCTGCCGTGCGACCCTGATGCCAGAACTGCCGACAGAGACATTCTGCAAAATGGTAGAAAAAGTTATAACACTGAACAAGGAGTACATTCCGCCATACGAGAGTGGTGCCTCACTCTATATAAGGCCACTTATGATAGGTACAGGCGCACAAGTCGGCGTAAAGCCGGCGAATGAGTATCTCTGCGTGATGTTCGTAACTCCTGTCGGCCCTTATTTCAGGGGTGGTTTCCAGACCACGCCGTATGCTCTGGTACGCTCGTACGACCGTTCCGCCCCACTCGGCATGGGTAAGTACAAGGTCGGCGGCAACTACGCGGCAAGCCTCTATGCCAATAGGATTGCACACGAGAAAGGTTACTCAAGCGAGTTCTATCTCGATGCCAAGGAGAAAAAATACATTGACGAGTGCGGCGCGGCCAATTTTATCGGAATCAAGGGTAACAAATACATCACTCCCAAGTCGGAGTCAATACTCCCGTCAATCACCAACCGCAGCCTTATGCAGATAGCACAGGATCTCGGAATGGAAGTTGAGATACGCCCTGTCCCGCTTGAGGAACTGTTGGAATTTGATGAGGCCGGTGCCTGCGGAACAGCAGCCGTAATCTCACCTATTGAGCGTATCGATGACATTGAGGAAGGCAAGAGCTATGTCATAGCAAAGGACGGCAAGCCGGGTCCTGTCCTCACCAAACTTTACAGACATCTGCGTGGGATACAGTACGGTGTTATGCCGGACACACATAATTGGGTAACAGTTCTTGATATCTGATGGGCAAGGGCAAACTGGCAAAGTTCGCGGATATGCGGACATTCCCTAACGTCTTTGAACCGGAGATATCGTTCAAGGACGATGTGCCGTATGAGAAAAAGGGCTGTTGGAACAGTTCCTTCTTCCATAACGACAATCCTATTGTTCTGGAATTAGGTTGCGGACGTGGCGAATACACCGTAGGTCTCGCACAGCTGAACCCGAATATGAATTTCATCGGCATAGACATCAAGGGAGCCAGAATGTGGACAGGCGCAAAGCTGTCGCTTGATTCAGGGCTGGTAAATGCAGCATTCCTGCGCACTGAGATTGGGCTTATTGACCGTTGCTTCGCTCCCGGCGAAGTGAGCGGGATATGGCTGACGTTCCCGGATCCGCAGATGAAAAAAGCCACAAAGAGGCTTACCTCATCGTGGTTTCTGGAACGCTACCGCAACATTTTGAAAGATGGTGGTGAAATCAACCTGAAAACAGACAGCAATTTCCTTTACACCTACACTACCCTGCTGGTTGACAGGAACAATCTGCGCAGCGACGTGCGCATAAATGACCTATACGCATCTGAGATTACAGATTCAGCGCTCAACATCCAGACCTATTACGAGCAGCAATGGCGTGAGCGCGGCAAGACAATCAAATACATACGCTTCAATCTGCCGGCGGAAGGCAAGCTGGAGGAGCCTGACGTTGAGATAGAACTTGATGACTACCGCAGCTACGGCCGTTACAAGCGGAGCGGACTTGAGACATCCAAATAGACAGAGATATATGGCACTATACCCCAACCTTATAAAAGAGGCACTCTCTACAGTACGCTATCCCGGAACAGGAAAGGATATCGTGACAATGGAGATGCTTGACGATGACATACGCATAGACGGAGACAGCGTATCATTCTCGCTGATATTCGAGAAGCCCACCGATCCGTTCATAAAATCGATACTGAAATCGGCCGAGACAGCCATAAAGCTGAAAGCCGGAACCGGGGTGCAGGTAAGCATCAATGTCAGGACACGTCAGCAACCGAAAGAAGAGGAAGAACTGCTTCCCGGTGTAAGAAACACCATCGCAGTGGCTTCCGGCAAAGGCGGCGTGGGTAAATCGACAGTGGCTGCAAATCTGGCTGTGGCACTCGCCCAGCAAGGCTACAGGGTAGGTCTTCTGGATGCCGACATTTTCGGTCCTTCAATGCCGAAAATGTTTCAGGTTGAAGATGCCCGTCCGTACGCCGAGAACATTGACGGGCGCGACCTGATAGTCCCGATTGAGCAGTATGGCATCAAACTGCTGTCAATAGGTTTCTTCGTCGAGCCCGGTCAGGCGGTTCTGTGGCGCGGAGCTATGGCAAGCAACGCGCTCAAGCAGCTTATTGCAGAAGCCAAATGGGGAGACCTTGACTACTTCCTTATTGATATGCCTCCAGGTACAAGCGACATACATCTGACGCTGGTACAGACTCTCGGACTCACTGGAGCCGTCGTAGTCAGCACACCGCAGGAAGTGGCACTGGCAGATGCCCGCAAGGGTATAGATATGTTCACCAATCCGAAAGTAAACGTACCGGTGTTGGGACTAGTGGAGAATATGGCATGGTTCACACCGGCCGAACTGCCGGAGAACCGCTATTACCTGTTCGGAAAGGAAGGCTGCAAGCGTCTGGCTGAAGAACTTGACATACCACTGCTCGGACAGATTCCCATAGTGCAGAGCATCTGCGAAGGCGGTGACAGCGGATATCCGGTAGCACTTGACCGCGAATCCATCATCGGCAAGGCTTTTGACTCACTGGCCAGTGCTCTTGTTGAAAGCACAGTCCGCCGCAACAACGAAAAACCGGCCACCCAAGCCGTTGACACATCATCCAACTGATAACGATGGAAGAGCAGACCGGCCGGCCAATACCGTATGACGACAGCTTCAAGAGGAAGATCAGAACAATCAAGTTCCTTCTTTTAGGAATCATATTATACCTGTTTGCCGACATCATCGGCAAATGGTTTGTACCCACATGGGAAAGCGTTCCGGGACTATTTTCCATAATGATATGGTGCATATCCATTGCACTGGGATTCATTCTCTTTTATGGTTACAGGAGCATTGAAAGCCGTGGTATGAAAATCGCGGCGGCACTCACGTTCTACGTCCTGTATCTCATAATACTGAAATTGTGCGGATTCTACAGATATGGCAATGCGAACCTGTCGGGATACCGTATATCAGTCACGCTGCTGCCTGTAATCGGAAGCCTGATATGCCTGATGACCAGGAAATTCCTCAAATGGTACGGGGCGTGCATAAAGAGGCTGTTTAATCTTGAGACTACGCACAGTGCATGGTTCATAGGGGCATTCATCGTATTGGGAGCGCTCCTCATATTTCTGTTCATCGGAGGTTACAAACTGAGCGGATGCCTCGGACAGCAGGGTCTGGATCTGTACCAGTTGCGCACCGAGGGGGAGATAAATCACAACAAAGATTATTCGGAACCTTTCCGACACTACGACCGCATATTCAACGACCTGAACGATGTACAGCTTGAAGCGGCCAAAAAGAATGGTCTGCGCGAGGCAATAAGGCAGGAAGATGTAGCCGAGAGCCGTAAGCTGCGCAAGATAGAGACAAACCGTTACTACACAGTGGAGGAACTGACGCACTCAATGCCTTATCTGGTACCTAAGGCAGCAAATCTGGTGGAGGACATCGGGCGTGCCTTTCAGGACTCGCTCTTCAACCGGGGTTACAACCGCAATCACAGGATTACGGTTACGAGCGTTCTGCGCACACGCGAACAGGTCACACAGCTGAGAAAAAGCAATGTCAATTCCACTGAGAACTCATGCCACTGCTACGGAACTACTATTGACATATCATACTACACTTTCCAAGTGCCTGAATACGGACGCACGGCATCAGTTGAGAAGATGCGTCAGGTACTCATGCAGGTGATGTATGATATGCGGAAGCAGGGACGGTGCTATGTCAAATACGAGAAACAGCAATCCTGCCTCCACATAACGGTCAGGTAAAAATCAGCTGACCGTTTCCACCATCTGAGGCCGTGACAGGTCTGTCCCTGCCAATTCCGCCCGACAGCATCAATGTAGAGAGTCTGTTCAGCAGCATGGTCTGCATGGCACGCTTCACTGGACGCGCTCCGAATTCAGGATCAAATCCGGCATCGGCTATCAGAGCAATTGCCGAATCATCGACAGTCAGACTGACACCATTATCGGCAAGCATACGCACCACCCCATCGGCCTGAAGTCTGACAATGCGCCGTATCTCATGTTTTGACAGCGGAGTAAAGACCACAGTCTCATCTATACGGTTAAGGAACTCCGGGCGGATAGTCTGCTTGAGCATCTCAAACAAATGCCTGCCGGTTTCCTCAAGCCACGCCTCGCGTGCCTCAGGAGTATCACCGATATGAGCAGAGCGCTCACGTATATAGTCGCTGCCGAGATTGCTCGTCATAATGATTATGGTGTTCTTGAAGTTGACAGTACGTCCCTTGTTGTCCGTCAGACGGCCGTCATCAAGTACCTGAAGCAGGATGTTGAACACATCGGGATGAGCTTTTTCAATTTCATCGAACAGCACCACAGAATACGGCTTACGACGCACGGCCTCAGTAAGCTGGCCGCCCTCATCGTATCCGACATATCCTGGAGGCGCACCGATAAGACGTGTCACGGAGAACTTCTCCTGATACTCGCTCATATCGATACGAGTCATCAGCTTCTCATCATTGAACAGATACTCAGCCAACGCCTTGGCCAATTCGGTTTTACCGACACCGGTCGTACCCATAAAGATGAAACTTCCGATAGGACGCTTCGGGTCCTGCAATCCTGTGCGGCTGCGGCGCACCGCATCAGCCACAACGCTGATTGCATGTTCCTGCCCCACTACACGTTTGTGCAGTTCATCCTCCAGATGCAGCAGTTTCTCCCGTTCACTCTCCATCATACGGTTCACAGGGATGCCTGTCCAGCGCGATACGACCTCGGCAATATCATCGGCCGTAACCTCTTCCTTCACCAAAGCCTCACCGTTCTGACAGGAGTGCAATTCCGACTGTACACGTTCAATGTCAGTCTCAATTTCCTTCAGCTGGCCATAGCGTATTTCCGCCACACGCCCGTAGTTTCCGTTTCGTTCGGCATTATCCGCCTCTATTTTGAGTTGCTCTATTCTCTGTTTGTCCTGCTGTATGCGGTTGACAAGCTGCTTCTCGGCCTCCCACTTGGAGCGCATCGATTTCTCCACAATCTGCAGTTCCTCTATTTCCCCGTTGAGCTGTTCCAGTTTTGCTTTGTCATTCTCACGCCTGATTGCAGCACGCTCAATCTCCAGTTGCTTCAACCTGCGACTGATCTCGTCCAGTTCCTCAGGCACCGAATCACGCTCCATACGCAGTTTTGCCGCAGCCTCATCCATCAGATCAATGGCCTTATCCGGCAGGAAACGCTCGGTGATATATCTGTTTGACAGTTCCACAGCCGCAATCACGGCCTCATCCATAATACGCACCTTATGATGATTCTCATAACGTTCCTTCAGTCCCCGCAAAATCGATATTGAACTCTGCACATCCGGTTCATCGACCATAACGGTCTGGAAACGACGCTCCAGTGCCTTATCCTTCTCGAAGTATTTCTGATACTCATTCAGTGTCGTCGCACCTATCGCTCGCAGGTCGCCGCGTGCCAGTGCCGGTTTCAGTATGTTGGCGGCATCCATCGCACCCTCACCAGCTCCGGCACCCACCAGTGTGTGAATCTCATCAATGAAAAGGATGAAGTTGCCATCGGACTGTATAACCTCGTTTATAACGCCCTTCAAACGCTCTTCAAACTCGCCTTTGTATTTCGCACCAGCCACGAGCGCACCCATATCAAGGGAATACACTGTACGCGACCTCAGGTTCTCCGGTACATCGCCACGCACTATCCTCTGAGCCAGCCCCTCTATGATAGCAGTCTTGCCGGTACCAGGCTCACCTATCAGGATTGGATTATTCTTGGAACGCCTGCTGAGTATCTGTAGCACACGCCTTATCTCATCATCGCGCCCGATTACCGGATCAAGTTTTCCCTGCCGGGCACGTTCATTCAGGTTGATTGCGAACTGGTCCAGATTTTGGGCTGTCTGCATATTACTTTGATTGTACTGCATATCCATTAATTTT
Source organism: Bacteroidaceae bacterium (assembly GCA_024398595.1). GTDB lineage: Bacteria > Bacteroidota > Bacteroidia > Bacteroidales > Bacteroidaceae > Colenecus. The sequence goes on from JAKSIX010000022.1 coordinate 13,761, forward strand.
TATTCGGGAAATGATGTGCAACAATCCGGCCACAATGATACAGATGACACAATGTCCTGATTCTCGCATCGCACTGTGACAATTTGACACATTGCGCAACAAGACATTAAGAACCTGTTTTGATAACCTATAATAATTTTCGTCAACCATTTCAAAACAGGTTCTAAGTAATCTTCAAAAAATAACTTGGTAATCTTTCCGAATCTTTTTCGCCAGAAAAGAATCATCTCATCAGTCACTATGCCCGCATAGCTCCTTCTTCGATAATTCTTTCTGACTGAAAAATCTTTCGGCTTTTTTACCAACTTATTTTTTTACGCTTACTAAATTGTAATTTTGCAGGATAAATTATAAACTTTGCTGCGGAATGAACAGCAGCACCCTACTATGTAGCCGATTTACATCAGACAATGTGTTATGAGCCAGATAGTCGATTTTTTGCAGGAACTGCACGGAAACAACAACAAAGTGTGGTTTGATGCCCACAAAAAGGAATACCAGGCCGCAAGAGAAGCATTCACCGGCATTGCCCTTGAGCTGATAGCCGGCGTGCGGGAGTTTGACAGGAACATCGGTCCGCTGTCACTTCAGGACTGTACCTACCGCATCAACCGCGACATACGCTTCTCGCAGGACAAATCTCCATACAAGACACATTTCGGAGTATTCATAGCTCCGCAGGGCAAGAAATCAGGCTACAGCGGATACTATTTCCATATAGGCGTAGCTGACGGTCAGGATTATCCTGACGGACACATGCTCGGAATCGGTAACTATTTCTGCGAGCCCAAGGCGCTGAAAATTCTCCGCGAGGATATCGATGCCGGAGGCAATGAATTCGATAACCTGATCCGTTCTGCAGACCGCAGACTGTATTTGGACAGGGACAATGCGCTGAAAAGAGTGCCGAACGGTTTTGAGAGCGGTACCATCAATGACGATTACCTGAGACTCAGAAATTTCTGTCTGTGCTTCAAGCCTGACCACGATTTCATAATGAACCCGGACCTTGTACAGAACGTACTCGACATATTCCGTTCAGGCAAGCCGTTCATAGACTATATCAACCGTGCCATCAGCTATTCGCGCAACAATAATGAACAATAATATCAGGCAATATGGAATTTGACAAACGCAAACTGTATTTTCTGGCCATAGTGGCCGCAAAATTTACACCTGCGTCAATCTTCACATTCTTCGGGATATTTATGATATTGCACCTGCTCTGGGCCATTTTCATCGTACCTGAGACCAAAGGCAAACAACTGGAAGAAATCAAATTGTGACGACAATCAAACTTTTATTAGGCCTTATTTACATTTTTTATAAAACAAATACCTAATTTTGAAGTTTGAAGTGATATGGAATCAATAATCACCAATCATAAACTTTAGAATTTTTCAAAATGAAGAAACTTTCATCAATCGCTCTTATCGCATCTGTAGTGCTTATGAGCGCGTGTGGCCCTAAGGATCCCGGTCTTAAGGATGCCTACAAGAATTATTTTAAAATCGGTGTTGCAGTTACCCCGCGTAACGTCACCGATTCACTTCAAGCTGCCATCATCCTCAAGGAGTTCAACAGCATCACAGCTGAGAACTGCATGAAGCCGGGTGAGATTCATCCACAGCCAGGCGTATGGAATCTCGAACAGGCAGACATCATCGCAAACTTCTGCCGTGAGCACGGTATCAAGATGCGTGGTCACACACTCGTATGGCACAGCCAGTTCGCCAACTGGATGTTCAACAAGTACGATGAGAACGGCAACCAGGTTGTAGAGCGCGACGAGAACGGCGACACCATTTGGGTAGAGCAACCTGCACGTGGCGGTTTTGGCGGTTTCCCGGGCTTCGGCGGTGGTTTCCCCGGTTTCGGTGGTCCGCGTCCACAGGGTGCTCCTCAGGGTCAGCCGGGTCAGGCTCCACAGGGTCCGCGTCCGCAGGGACAGCAGGCTCCTCAGGCCCAACCGGGTCAGGCTCCTCAGGGTGGTTTCCCAGGTTTCCCGGGCTTCGGTGGTCCTCGTCCACAGGGACAGGGTCAGGCTCCTCAGATGACCAAGGTTCCAAAGTATGCCAAGGCTACCAAGGAAGAGTTCTACGATTCACTTCAGGCTCACATCAACTTCATCATCAACCGCTACAAAGACGTTGTATACTGCTGGGATGTATGTAACGAGTGTATGAGCGACGGAAACGATCCTGACGTATCTTACGAGCAGTCATTCCGCCAGTCACAGGCATATCAGCTCTGCGGCGATGAGTTCATCCTCAAGGCTTTCCAGTTTGCACACGAGGCTGATCCTAACGCAGACCTGTTCTACAACGACTACAGTGCCTGGACTCCTGCCAAGAGAAAATTCATCTACAATATGGTCAAAAAGCTTCAGGCTGAGGGCGCTCCTATTACCGGTATCGGTATGCAGGGTCACTACAACATCTATGACAACCCGAACATCGAGGACTTCGAGAAGGCCATCCAGATGTATCTTGAGCTAGTTGACAACCTCCAGATTACAGAGTTTGACATCCGTATCAACCACGAGGCAGGCGGTGCACTGCAGTTCAGCCGTGGCGAGGGTCAGGTTCTCTCCGACTCTATCGCAGAGATGCAGCAGAACAAGTACGCCGAGCTGTTCGAGGTTCTGCGCAAATACAAGAAGAACTTCTCTTGCGTAACCTTCTGGAATCTCGGCGACCGCGACTCATGGCTTGGTGCCAACAACTTCCCACTGTTGTTCGACAGCGAGTACAACCGCAAGCCGGTATATTACACTGTCCGCGATTTCAAGAAGAACAAGAAGTAATCCACACTTCTCATAAAAGAAACAGGATAGCCATTCGGTTATCCTGTTTCTTTTTGCAATGATTGGATGATTGGAAGTTGAGTGAGGATGTTGACAACGAGTATAATGTGGATGGTGACTGGCTTGCTTCTCGTTGGCGTCCGAAGGCAGGAGAAGACTTTGAATATGAGTGGTGGGATATCGTCGAAATCAAGGACGGCACAATGAAATGGTCTGCACTCCGTGAAAAAGGAGACAAAACACGCTACACCACTACCTTCACTTGGAAGAAGATTCAGTTGCAATAGTGAACTTATCCTTTGGGTGTCAGAAGACACGAAAAATAATGGACTCAGCATCGAAAGGTGCTGAGTTCTTTTTTGCGATGATATCCGGCCCACACTTGTTGATCTGGAAACTCGTTCGTGCTCGGCGAACTGCAAGCCGTTGTCGGCAGTGATGGTCTTCACGAGGTCAAACTGCTTGAGACATTCGAGGATGCCGATGATCCGATGTGTACTTGCCAACCACTATTTGTCAGTTCTTATCTCAATCTGATTAGTTTCCGACGCTATTCAGACGAACGCAAATAATAGTCAATGCTTATGTTAATATGTCTGCGCTAAGCGCAATGTTTTATCTGTTTCTTAATCAAACTATTTAAGGCGACATTCACAGGCGGTAGCCTGTCCAAATTCCACACATCCTATAAAAATAGCCATTTTCAGCACCGTTTGGAGCGGTTTGCCACATTATTTTCCTCAAAACTTTAAGGTATATTTGCTTTTCAGGCCTATTGTTGATGGCAGCAGATTGTCATATAAGCCAGACAACAGATGTGCTCTATCTTCACAAGCTGGTTATCAATGTAGTTGTAGGCATTGTCCTCGAAACGAACCATGCGCGGTTTCTTGCGGTTCCTAAACACTTAATTGCGCGGGGACGATGGTGTGTCTCTTCTGTTCCAGAGAGCCATCTACCTAAATGGACAATATTTCCTTGCGGATAGAAAGGAACCGTTTTTCAAACTGACTGTAGGAAATACCCTTAAACAGCAGTTGCTCAGTCGACACTTTCTCCTATATCATAAAGGAATTCAGGTGCCAAATCTGCGCCATTGCACCATTCCAAAGTTACAGGCGTGAGACCATACTGGACAAATTTGTCCAAATCGCGCAATTCGCCAAACACCTCACCTACAAGATAAGGCTCCAAATCAACAAGTTTCCTCTTTCCGTCATTGAAGGTAAGAATCATCTTGTACTCCTTGACATAATCAACATCCGTAACTTTAAGCATTTGGTTTTAGAGGTGCTATTTTTTTTATAACCGAACCCCGCTGAGCCTGCTCCCAAAGATTTAATATTTCTTCCTCATGGAGGCCAATCCATTCATTAACTTTGGAAATGACTTTCGCAGGAGCCTTACCATCCACAATTCTATCTATTACACTTATTGAACATTCGTAAATTCCGTAAGTAAAGTGAATGTGTGGAGGATTGTGATCTTTCCAATATAGGTATATGATTATTCCGAAAAAACGACAAATTTCTGGCATATATTACTATGGTATTAAAATATATAATATACAAAAAGAGATGATGCCGACAATTGACATCATCTCTTATCCAACTGATTACTTGCCAGCCAGAGCCTGGGCAACGTCAACGGCGCAAGCTACCGAGCAACCTACCATCGGGTTGTTGCCGATGCCGAGGAAGCCCATCATCTCAACGTGTGCCGGAACTGATGAGGAACCTGCGAACTGGGCATCGGAGTGCATACGGCCCATGGTGTCGGTCATACCGTAGGAGGCAGGACCTGCAGCCATGTTATCCGGGTGAAGGGTACGGCCTGTACCGCCACCTGATGCAACTGAGAAGTAAGGCTTGCCTGCGAGCACGCGCTCCTTCTTGTATGTGCCGGCTACCGGGTGCTGGAAGCGGGTCGGGTTCGTTGAGTTACCGGTGATGGAAACATCGACACCCTCCTTCCACATGATGGCAACGCCCTCACGGACATCGTCAGCACCGTAGCACTTGACCTTGGCACGCGGACCGTCGCTGTAAGGGATAGTCTTGACGACCTTCAGCTTGCCGGTATAGTAGTCGAACTTGGTCTGCACGTATGTGAAACCGTTGATACGGCTGATAATCTGTGCAGCATCCTTGCCCAAGCCGTTCAGGATAACGCGAAGCGGCTGTTTGCGCACCTTGTCAGCCTTAGCGGCAATCTTGATGGCACCCTCGGCGGCTGCGAATGACTCGTGACCTGCCAGAAATGCGAAGCACTGTGTCTTCTCGTTAAGCAGACGGGCAGCCAAATTTCCGTGACCGAGACCGACCTTGCGGTCATCAGCAACTGAGCCGGGGATGCAGAAGCTCTGCAGACCGATACCGATGTTCTCGGCAGCCTTGACAGCGCTCTTGTCACCGGTCTTCTCACCCTCCTTCAATGCGATGGCGCAACCGCAGACGTAAGCCCACTTTGCGTTCTCAAAGCAGATAGGCTGAGTCTCCTCACAAGCCTTGTAAGGATCCAGACCATACTTATCACAAATCTTGTTGGCTTCCTCGATGGAGGCAATGCCGTGCTCATTCAGAGCGGCGAGCACCTGCTTCATACGACGCTCCTGTGATTCGAACTTGACTTCTCTAATCATAGCTGTACCTCCTTATTCTTTACGTGGGTCAATGAATTTGACAGCACCGGCCTCCTTTGAGAAACGTCCGTAGGTGGATGTCACCTTCTTAAGAGCCTCATTGGCATCGGTACCCTTCTTAATCTCATCCATGAACTTGCCAAGATTGACAAACTCATAGCCGCATACCTGATCGTCCTTGTCTAAAGCAATACGGTTCACATAGCCCTCGGCCATCTCCAGATAACGGACGCCCTTTGCCTTGGTACCGTACATCGTACCAACCTGGCTGCGGAGTCCCTTGCCAAGATCCTCAAGACCGGCACCAATCATCAGACCGCCCTCTGAGAAAGCGCTCTGTGTACGGCCGTAGACAACCTGCAGGAAGAGTTCGCGCATAGCGGTGTTGATGGCATCGCATACAAGGTCAGTGTTGAGAGCCTCAAGAAGAGTCTTGCCCTGCAGAATCTCAGCCGCCATAGCTGCCGAATGAGTCATACCCGAGCAACCGATAGTCTCCACAAGAGCCTCCTCGATGATACCGTTCTTGATGTTGAGTGACAACTTGCAGGCTCCCTGCTGAGGTGCACACCAGCCAATACCGTGAGTCATGCCGGAGATATCCTTAATCTCCTTGGCCTTGATCCACTTGCCCTCCTCCGGAATTGGAGCAGGTCCGTGCTGCGGTCCTTTCTGAACCACACACATGTTTTCAACTTCTTTTGAATAAATCATGTTAAAATAAAATGTTTTTATACGACATTCGTTCGCAGACTACAAAGTTAGGCTTAATTTCTTTTTTTTACTAACTTCGCAGGGCAAATAAAAAACACTATTTATGAACAGACTTGCTTATTCCGTTATTCTGTTGTGCAACCTCATAACACTCATGTCATGCGAACCGACATCTTATTCACGGGAAGGGATTACACACCGATTGGCCACGGTCAGATGCATTGGCGGCAAGGCTATGTTATGTTACGATCCGACATCTGCAACAGGAACAGTATCCGGCTCGCTTGACAATTTCAGCACGACAGCGGACATGGACCGCTTCAAGCTGAATGACGGAGACCGTGGCATTGCACAGATATCGTATAAAGACATACCGGCCGACAATGTTTTCAGCAATGTTCTTGACCGTTTTGATGTCATAAAGCTCAACGAGCTCAACTGGAACAGATATGAGCAGGACTCACTCGGTACATACCTGCATTTCAACGTGATGCATATTGATTCGTACGCATCATACACAGGTTTGTGGAACAACGGGCATATTGCCTGTGCCATCGTCACGTACTACCCTGACCCTTCAACTCCGTCTGACCGGAACAAGATAGATATGTACCTGCACGGATTCCGGAATGACACCCTGAGTCTTCTGGTAACAGCCACCGTTCCGGAAAGTGACTACTCCCAGCCTGCAAAGGATGCCCTGTTGCAGTACGACCTTTCCACATTGAGGACAAGCAACAGCGAGACAGCCAATGAGATCATCGGGTTGATGGACGGGTTACTCACTGCGGAAAGGGACTCTTTCTATCTTGAAGTTACCACCTGCGACTCATTGGAAATAGACAACAGAGGCCACCACAGAATTATCCCTGGAGACAGGATGTACACAAAAGTCCCATTCGATTTTTAGAGCAGAGCCCATCTGATGGCAACGCGTAAACCGACAGCAATAAACATAAAGAACAGGAAGGCCTCGTTTGACTACGAGCTGCTTGACACATATACCGCAGGCATTGTGCTGACCGGTACGGAAATAAAGTCAATCAGGCAGTCCAAGGCAAGTCTTGCCGATACTTATTGCACAATGATAAACGGTGAGTTGTGGGTAAAAGGAATGCATGTGGCTGAATATTTCTATGGTTCGTACAATAATCATCAGGCCAAGCGCGACAGGAAGCTTCTGTTGACAGCCAAGGAATTGCGGAAATTGACAGCCGACTCAAAGAATCCCGGCTTTACAATCGTTCCGACCAGACTGTTCATAAACGAAAAAGGACTTGCCAAGCTTGTCATATCATTGGCACGGGGCAAGCATCAGTATGACAAGCGTGAGACCCTCCGTGAGAACGATGACCGCCGCGAGATGGCCCGCGTCATGCACCGGAGTTAACGGAGTTAAAGAGAGAATCCCTCCTGCAATATTCCCGATATTTCCTTCTTACCTTACGGACATACCTGATGGTTTCATCTCCATTGAACTTGCCGAACTTGCAGTTCACCGTATCCAAGTACGTCTCTTCAAGATTCATCCGTCTGATAACCTCCTCTATATTACTCCAACGGTAACGGTTAATCCCTTCACTCCGTGCAATGCGCATTGCGTCAAACACATGGCTGTGACCGCAATTATAAGAGGCCAGCACATAATTCAGACGTTCCCCATCACTTATGAATGAGAATTGCCTGTTCATATCTGACAGTTGCTGTACCGCAGCATATACATTAAGACGTGTACTTACAGAATCGGAATCCTTGATATCAAGTCTGGCAATCATATATCTGTACGTAACCGGCATTACCTGCATAAGCCCGGACGCACCAGCCCGGGAAACCTTCAAAGTGTCAAATCCCGATTCCACATACGCTATAGCCGCCAGCAGTTTCCAATCAAAGACAGAATCCGCATATTCCTTGAAAATATCATCGTACGGAGACAGCACAAAGACTTCTTTGGGCTGTTCTTCAGTCTGAGGTTCATCATTGTTGTCGTTGTACCCCCTAAGCAGGAACAACGTCGTAATGACTGCGGCGCCAAGTAATAATGAGACTACACGTCCCACCGTCAATTCCGGTCCCTGTAGATTACCCATAGGCTCAAATCCGCACAAAATTATAACATTCTGTCGAATATAAGGCAGTATATGTTGCGCGAATAATATATTATACATACTTTTGCCAACGAAAAGGCACTGATTACAATGCAATCCACCGGCACATTGTTCCATCGTCACGCTTGCAGCTGACCCGGCAGGCCGATGTATTGTGTGTATTCTGAAGCTTGCCGGATGGCAGGCTTTTTTTTGTAACAAATGACTAAAAATACAGATATGTTACGAATAGCAGTACAGTCAAAAGGACGTCTCTACGATGAGACCATGGCTCTCTTACAGGAATCGGGCATATGCATAGGTATATCAAAAAGAACCTTGCTTGCCCAGGCCTCTGAATTTCCGATTGAGGTTCTGTTCCTCCGCGATGACGACATTCCGGAATCCGTAGCCGATGGAGTAGCCGACATAGGTATCGTTGGAGAGAATGAGTTCGTTGAGCGGAGTACCGCTGCAAAACTTGTAAAGCGCCTCGGGTTCAGCCGTTGCCGCCTCTCGCTGGCCATTCCGAAAGCCGAGGATTATAAAAGTATAGAATGGTTCAACGGCAAGAAAATAGCCACATCATACCCTGGCATACTGAAATCATTCCTTAAAAAGAATGGAATCGATGCAGAGATTCACATAATAACAGGCTCCGTAGAGATAGCACCCGGCATCGGTCTGGCAAATGCCATATTTGATATTGTAAGTTCAGGCTCCACGCTCGTCAGCAACAACCTGAAAGAGGTGGAAACTGTAATGCAGTCCGAGGCCCTGCTGATAGGCAATCCACAACTGAGTGATGAGAAGCAGGCCATATTGGATGAACTGATGTTCCGCTTCGATGCAGTCAGGGCGGCACGCGGTAAGAAATACGTAATGATGAACGTACCGGACGCGAGATTAAGCGAAATCCTCAAAATCTTACCGGGAATAAAGAGCCCTACGGTGATGCCGCTCGCACAGGAAGGATGGAGTTCAGTACACACCGTTCTTGATGAAAAACGTTTCTGGGAAATAACAGGCAGGCTCAAGCAAGCCGGTGCCGAAGGAATACTTGTATTACCTATTGAGAAGATGATTTTATGAAATCAATTGAATTTCCGGATAGAAGTCAGTGGAAAGGACTACTGGAAAGGCCGGCACTCAGTAATGCAGGCCTGTATGACACTGTGAAAGCCATACTGGATCAGGTACGTGACGGCGGTGACACGGCAATTTATCAGTTGGAAAAGAAATTCGACAAGGCAGAGCTCACATCCCTACAGGTGGAAGACAATATGTTCACCGAGGCAGAGAAGCTGATACCGGAAGAATTGAAGTCAGCCATCCGTGCAGCCGCAGGAAATATCGCCAAGTTTCACAAATCACAGATTCCATCGCTGCAGAAAGTGGAAACCACAGAAGGAGTGGTCTGTTGGCAGAAGGCAGTACCCATACAGAAAGTAGGTCTGTACATACCGGGAGGCTCAGCCCCACTTTTCTCTACAGTACTTATGCTGGCTATTCCTGCAGTAACGGCCGGATGCAATGAAATTATCCTCTGTACTCCCCCTGACAAGGAGGGTAAAATAAATCCAGCCATTTTATTTGCGGCAAAGACAGCCGGTGTCAGCCGTATTTTCAAAATAGGAGGCTCGCAAGCCATCGCGGCGATGGCATACGGCACGGAAAGCGTACCGAAAGTCAGCAAGATATTCGGACCTGGCAACAGCTACGTGACAGCAGCAAAGCAGCTGGTATCACTGAAGGATGTGGCCATAGATATGCCAGCCGGCCCGTCAGAGGTAGCTGTTATAGCTGACGATACAGCCGATGCATCATTCATTGCCGCAGACCTGCTCTCACAGGCGGAACACGGCCCCGACAGTCAGGTAATGCTTCTTACGACATCGGCCCGCATTCTCAGCGAAGTTCAGGCAGAAGTCACGAGGCAGACAGCACTTCTGCCACGTCAGCAGATTGCCGGTAGGGCTCTGGACAACAGTCGGCTGGTACTTCTTAAGGACATGGATGAGGTAATGGATTTGGCTAACGGATACGCTCCCGAACACCTTATAATACATGCGGCAAATGCGGGCATACTTGCAGAACAGGTCGTAAACGCCGGCTCTGTGTTCATAGGTGAATGGTCACCGGAAAGTGCCGGTGACTACGCTTCAGGCACAAATCACACCCTGCCGACCAGCGGATATGCGAAGGCATACTCAGGAGTCAACATTGACAGTTTCATAAAAAAAATCACATTCCAGCAACTCAGCCGCGAAGGTCTCGGCAAACTCGGCCCCATTGTAGAGACAATGGCCGCAGGAGAATCCCTCGATGCACACAAGAACGCGGTTTCGATAAGACTTGCACGCAAATGAGAACAATAGAAGAACTCACACGCAGATGCATAAACTCGCTGAAGCCCTACTCATCGGCACGCAACGAGTATAGTGGAAAGAACGCCACGGTGTTTCTTGATGCGAATGAGAACCCGTACAACAATCCCTTGAACCGCTACCCCGACCCATTGCAGTACGACATCAAGGAAATAATAGCAAAGAACAAGGGCATCGCTGCAGATCAGATTTTTCTGGGAAACGGCAGCGACGAAGCCATTGACCTGATGTACCGTATATTCTGCAATCCGGGCAAGGACAATGTTATCGCTATGGAACCGTCGTATGGTATGTATCGCGTATCCGCAGACACTAACGATATTGAATACAGAGCGATACCCACTGACGACTCATTCCAGCCCGATATTGACAGGATGCTGGCATCTGCCGACAATAACACGAAACTGATGTTCTTCTGTTCGCCGAACAATCCTTCCGGCAACCTGATAGAACGTGGCAGACTGATCAGGGCTCTTGACAATTTTGACGGCATAACCATTGTAGATGAGGCCTATATCGACTTCGCTTCGGAAAAATCACTCATTGGGATACTTGACAGGTATCCGCATCTGGTAATCCTACAAACATTCTCAAAAGCATGGGGTATGGCAGGAATCCGGCTCGGAATGGCATTTGCATCACCAGAGATAATAGCGTTGATGAACAAAGTCAAATACCCGTACAACATCAATCATCTGACGCAACAGGCGGCACTTGAACAGCTCGGACGCTCTGAACGCATAGCGGAATGGGTTCGTGAAATCATCACGGAACGTGGCATAATGGCAGAGAAGTTGGGCGTACTGCCTATATGCCTGCACGTATATCCGTCGGATGCCAATTTCATACTCGTTCGTGTAACAGATGCGGAGGATATTTACAACTACCTTACAGACATGGGTATAATAGTCAGGAACAGGAGCAGGATAGCTCTTTGCAGCAACTCTCTCAGAATCACCATCGGTACGCCGGAAGAGAACCGCACTTTAATGACAGCCCTCAATGATTATTGCAAGAAATGAAAAAGAGAGTATTATTCATTGACCGCGATGGCACAATCGTAGTTGAACCGCCCATAGACTATCAGTTGGACTCACTTGACAAGCTTGAATTTATTCCAAACGCTATAGGAAGTCTGGCATTTCTGCGCAAGAAGACAGACTTCGAATTCGTCATGGCCAGCAATCAGGACGGACTCGGCACAGACAGTTTCCCGGAAGAGACATTCCTGCCTTCCCACAGTCTCATTCTGAAAACGCTTGCCGGTGAGGGTGTGACATTCAATGATATTCTGATAGACCGCAGTATGCCTGCCGACAACGCACCGACACGCAAGCCACGCACGGGCATGTTCGGCAAATATCTGACTGATGAGTATGATTTGGCCGGCAGTTATGTAATAGGTGACCGTCCGACAGATATGGAATTGGCGGCAAACCTCGTATGCAAAGGAATTCTGCTGCAGGATGACACCGACAGTCTTCCGGAGAAGCTGAAATCCGTATGTGCGTTGGCCACTTCCGATTGGAACAGGATTGTGGATTTCATTTACGCAGGGGAACGTCGCGCCACAGTGACACGCAAGACAGGTGAGACTGACATATACATACAAATGGATATTGACGGAAGCGGCCAATGCGACATCAGTACCGGCATAGGATTCTTTGACCATATGCTCGAACAGATAGGCCGGCACGGAGGAATGGACTTAACCATCCGGGTCAAAGGCGATTTGAATGTGGATCAGCACCATACAATTGAGGATACAGGCCTTGCTCTAGGCCAATGTATGGCACAGGCACTCGGTGACAAGCGCGGTATTGAGAGATACGGTTTCTCTCTTCCGATGGATGACTGTCTGGCACAGGTGGCTCTGGATTTCGGCGGACGTCCCTGGATAGTATGGAATGCAGACTTCAAGCGCGAGATGATTGGAGATATGCCGACTGAAATGTTCTTCCATTTTTTCAAGTCTCTCAGCGATACGGCCGGGATGAACCTGAACATCAAGGCGGAGGGCATGAATGAGCACCACAAGATTGAAGGCATTTTCAAGGCCTTCGCTCGGGCTATAAAAAAAGCGGTCCGACGCGACATCGACCACCTGCAGCTACCATCTACGAAAGGAGTCCTATAACAAGAAATGCGGAGGGCCATTCCTTCCGCATTTCCTTTCTATCCTAAAACACTTTACTTGGCGGAGTTGTATCTGGCGTTCAGCCCTTCAATAATCTCATTGGTAATATTCATAGCCGGATCTATCAGCAGGATATTATCCCCCACCTTACTCAGGATAACGCTATAGCCATGATCCACGTTATAATCCTTCAGGTAAGCCTGTATTGAATCGCTTATCATCAGACTGTTGTTCTGACTTTCAATAGCGAGTTCCCTACTGAGGCGCTCGTTAAGTTCCTCCACATCCTGCTGTTTCTTGCCTATGCGGTTAGCCTCCTGCTGTGCTCTTTCCTGCGAAGAAAACACATTGTTCTGAAGTTTCCTGTTATACTCATCAACTTCTTTCTGGAATTCATTGGCTTTTTCCGAGAGCAGCAGACGGCTGTTCTCTTCCTTACGCAACAAATCTTCTGCCAAGTCCAGATAGAACTGATATTTTGACAACAGGGTATCAATTTCCACGTATGCAATCTTCATACCCGTAACCACCCCCTGATTTGTTGAAACCGGCTGAACCGGACTGTTCTCCTTACACTGGCAGAAAGAAAGCATCAGTGCACCAATCGCCAACACAAAAAACAATTTGTTCGTTTTCATTTTTATCTATCAGTATTATTTATCCGTCTTTCTCTGACCGCAAGAGGACTTGGCTTCTGCGCCTGGGCATCCTGCGCCTCCACGCAACCTACGCCCCGCTTCCGCATAGCAGGGTTCTTTCCAACGTGGATGTTCGGAAATTTTCCGTCCTTTCTGACCCAAATACTTACCGAAAGCAGGGCAACTCCCGCCAGCAGAAAAGCAACAGTCATAAGCAACGTTTTCACCATATTTCCCCTATCCTTGAGAAGCTTTTTAAGCAATCTTCTGAATTTTGACTGGCGAATATAATCAACTTTAGCGAACAATCCGCATACGATAAATTTAAAAAATGATAAAAAAATTGTCATATCAGTATTTTACCGTATTTTTGGTAACAAATAACTCAAGCTTCGCCTTGACGGCCCCTGAATGACAGCAATTTGGAACCCGGCGGAACTTGAATAAACAATTGGATTTTATGACACAGAAAGACTGGACGGATAAAGTATTGGACATATTCGCTGAAATATGTAAAATTCCACGCCCATCAGGACACGAGGAGAAAATCGGTGCGTTTCTTGTGGATTTTGCCAAAAGGCACAATCTTGAATACAAACAGGATGCAGCAGGTAATGTGTTGATATGCAAGCCCGCCACATCAGGTATGGGAAACAGGCAGACAGTAATTCTGCAGGCTCATCAGGATATGGTGTGCGAAAAGGAAGCAACATTGGAACACGACTTTATGTCAGAGCCCATCGCCACCTGCATCGAAGACGGATGGCTGAAAGCCGAAGGTACTACGCTTGGTGCGGACGACGGAATAGGTATTTCCATGGCTTTGGCCATTCTGGAGAGCAATGATATCAAGCACGGCCCCATTGAATGTCTGTTCACGGTTTCAGAAGAAACAGGTCTGTGCGGTGCCGAAAATCTCCAGGCCGGCATGATGAACGGTTCAATGCTCATAAACCTTGACTCTGAGGACGAAGGCGAGATATTTATCGGTTGCGCCGGTGGCGTCAAAACTGAGATTGACTTTGAATTTGCCGGGGAGGATATTCCTGACGGATATTTTTTCCTCAAACTGTGCATTGACAAACTACACGGCGGACACTCAGGTGACGATATTGACAAGGGCTATGCAAATGCCAACAAAGTACTTGGACGCTTCCTGTATGAAACATACGACAAATACGATATGCGTCTATGCAGTTTCAGTGGCGGCAACCTTCATAATGCCATACCTCGTGACGCTACGGCAATCATTGCGATTCCATCCGAAGATAAGGAAGCCATACGGGTTGACTTCAACATTTATGCAGATACGTTACAGAATGAATTTCATGCAACAGAGAAAGAGATGGAATTCAGGATGGAATCTACAGATTCTATGCCGAAATGCATTTGTCAGGACGTTGCCCGCAATTTCATAACAAGCGTACACTGTGTCGTAAACGGAGTATTTGCCATGAGTATGGATGTTCCGGGCTTAGTTGAAACATCCAGCAATCTGGCATCTGTCCGTACCGGAAATAATTCCATACACATAGTGACAAGCCAGCGTAGCTCCATCGAATCATCAAAATGGAATGTGGCATCGGCAATTGAAGCCGCATTCAAGCTGGCAGGCGCAAAAGTCAGAAAAGGTGAAGGCTATCCCGGATGGACCCCAAATACCGACTCGCGCTTACTTAAGATATCAACGGAAACTTACGTAAAACTGTTTGGGAAAGAGCCAAAAATCCGTGCCATACATGCAGGACTCGAATGCGGACTGTTCCTCAACTCATACCCCAATCTGGATATGATTTCTGTCGGTCCCACACTGCGTGGCGTGCACTCACCGTCAGAACGACTGGAACTGCGGACCGTGGATATGGTATTCCGCCACCTGCTGGCTATACTGGAAGAAATACCGGAATAATGCGGAACCGGAGTTGTTACTTGCTGAAATATTCCTCAAGGAACTCTATAAGTTCATTGCCACGAAGATTCGATGCCACTATCTTGCCATCCGAATCAATAAAGTAAGATGCCGGTATCGTCTTCAGTCCATACAACGCATTCGGACAATCATCGCTGTTCTGTTCATCTATCAGTTGAGGCCACGTCATTCCATTAGCCTTTATACCGGCTACCCAATCGTCACGGTCATTATCAACAGACACACTTACAATCTCAAAGCCCTGAGAACGGTACTTTTGGTAAGCATCCCTCAAATACGGCAGTTCATCCTTACAGGGATTACACCAGCTGGCCCAGAAATCGAGCATCGTCAGTTTATTTGCATTGACATAATCAGAGAACTGCACAGCCTGCATTTTACCATCAGCAAACGCCTCGGCCTTAAAATTCCGGAATTCATTTCCTATAGCCAGTTTCCTCTGTACATTCACCATTCTTCTAAGTTCCCGAACATAATACGTATGTCCGAATTTCGGTTCCAGAGCATTCAGGAAGCCATCAACCTCGTCAAAATCAAAATTGGTATAGTTATCCAAAAGCTGTTCCATACCGAATGCATTATCCGCATTATCATAAATAGTGGCAGCTACAATATCATAGTACTGTTTCTGCAAATCACCCATTTCTTCAATATACGAGTCAATGCTCTGTCCCTCAGCATCCGCTTTTTCCATTTTGGCCTGAATCTCATCGCCCTTATCGGCCAATGCGTCCAACTCATCATAAAAGTTCTGCAGATTCCTGTTCACTTTCGTTCCACCGACCTTAACTTCACCATCATTATACAATACATCGATAGTTCCAGGCTCCAAGTATATAGTGCAAGTAAAAGGAGTGCCATCATCATCAATGGCAAACAGCAGCAAGCGCACCTCACAAGAATCAGTTTCTCCGCTGAAACTGAACTTTCCCTTATCAACGAGCGCAGAATCCACTATATTGATGTTCACGCCTTGTTCCAATGTGCACAGATAAACGTTGGCTCCGTCGGGAACCACATCGGTCTTACCGTTAATCTTATACTTATTGCCGCATGCAGTCAGCAGTACAATGCCGAGTATGGCAAATAACAACTTCTTCATATTCTGGAGCTTATTTAATGATATACTGTGTACTGATAGACTCATTGCAGGTAACACGATGAATGGTCTCTGCAAACATCACGGCAATTGACAATTGCTTCAACTTACGGCAGGGTACCGGATTGCGGTAAGGGATACTGTTCGTGAATACAATTTCCTCCAACTTGGAATTATCAACCTTAACCGGTGCATCGGCCGACATCACGCAATGCGACACCAAAGCACGGACAGACTTTGCCCCCGCCTCCACCATTGCATCCGCTGCAGTGCATATAGTACCGGCTGTATCAACAATATCATCAATGATAATCACGTTCTTGCCTTCCACGTCACCGATAATTCTGATTTCGTCAACAACATTAGCCCTTGAACGTGTCTTCTGACAAAGCACCAACGGCACGCCAAGATATTTGGCATACGCACTGGCACGCTTGCTTCCGCCTACATCCGGAGCTGTCATTACAAGATCTTCCAGATTGAGATTCTGTATATAAGGCAGGAAAATCTTCGAGGCATACATATGATCTACCGGCACATCAAAGAAACCTTGAATCTGGTCTGCGTGCAAATCCATAGTTATAAGGCGGTTGATGCCGGCCTTACTCAGCATATCAGCCACGAGCTTGGCTCCTATTGACACACGCGGCTTATCCTTACGGTCCTGTCTGGCCCATCCGAAATATGGAATTACCGCATTTATTGTTCGGGCAGATGCCCTCTTGGCCGCATCAATCATAAGCAGAAGTTCCATCAGATTGTCCGATGGCGGGAATGTTGACTGCACCAGAAACACATCAGCTCCACGAATAGACTCCTCAAAAGAGACAGCGAACTCTCCGTCCGCAAAATGAGTCACATTCATCTGTCCTAACGGGCACTTCAGATAATCACAGATTTCCTTGGCCAGATACATACTGTCCGAGCCACAGAATACCATGAACGGGTTTACAGGATCCATTGATTTTTTTTCGTTAATTGTTATTTTAACCGGGCAAAATGCCAAATCCGATTCTTCTTGCAAAGTTAGGATTAAAAAGGGAAGATTTCAATCCAAAACGTCATAATCTTGGACACCTTTTCGAGATTTTATCCGGATTTACGGACACATAGCTTTTCCAGTCTTTCGGGGCCACGGCATCCGACTGTGGCCGTCCCATCTGCAAATAATGACAATACGCCGCCGCCAAGGCATCGGTAGCATCCATAAATCGTGGCATGTCGTCCTGCGATATATCAAGGATACGCTGGAGCATTGCCGCTACCTGTTCCTTGCTGGCACTGCCATTACCTGTTATGGCCATTTTTATCTTCAACGGTGCATACTCTGTTATCGGTACACTATGATGGATTGCGGCAGCCATAGCCACGCCCTGCGCGCGACCGAGCTTCAACATGGACTGAACGTTCTTTCCAAAGAAAGGAGCCTCTATGGCCAGTTCATCAGGAAGGAAAGAGTCTATGATTCCTGTTACGCGCTCAAATATCCGGCCAAGCTTCATATACACATCACCTGCCTTACGAAGATCTATGACTCCCATTGCCACGACCGAAGCCTTGGTGCCAACCACCTTGAGCACACCATACCCCATAATGTTCGTACCGGGGTCTATGCCTAATATCACCTTCTCCAGAACGGGTTTTAGCACTTTGTGTTGATTTTTGACGCGAAGTTATCAATTATTCAAAGCAAAACGTTACCTTTGCAGTGGAAATAATCACTGGGGCATTAGCTCATCTGGCTAGAGCGTTTGACTGGCAGTCAAGAGGTGACGAGTTCGAGTCTCGTATGCTCCACGATTTACTTTGGAAATCAGTTAGTTACGAGTTTTATGCACAAATTTATGCACAAATTTTCAAGGTTGTGCGTAAGAAACTAAAGCATACTCTGATTAGCTGAATTTTTGTTTTCCCCACCTGATATTATTTGGGACAACAAATCCCATTCGTAGGTTTCCTGCGAATTGGATTCGTTGGTTAATTCCTCTCAGCGAGGATGTCAGCGGACTTGTGACTTTCCCAACTGTCGGTTACTCATCGGTTTAATCGGACTCGAAGTAGGCGGTGAGCTTTTCCAGGCTGTTTCCGGCGGCCTTTCCCTTCAGACTTTTGTCCGAAACTGGACTATTGGGTGAAAGGGGTTGAGGGGGAAATGCGGATTCATTGATGGCCATATCGGTTTTTGCAGTAATTTTGCAGGACGGGAGGTCAGTAACGGATTGGTAATAAAAGATAGAACATAGATTATGAAAGGTGATTCGGGTTCTGTTTGGCGCACGGTGCTGTTAGTTGCGTTTATGTGTCTTGCTGCAGGTGAGGCTTATGGATATGAGGTGTGGAAAGGTGGAGACGCTAGTGTAAACAGTGGAGTGCTTGTGGTGGAAGATGATTGTGAGATAGGGATTGTAGCTGTTGGAGAGGAAGGTTGCTTAATCATTAAGCCGGATGCGAGTGTAAAAGTGTTATCGCGTGTATATTCATATACTGGAAGCAAGATTTACGTCTTTGGACAACTTGATGTCAACAATGTGAAGGATAGTTCTTTTCAAGGGGTGATATATGTGATGTTCGGTGGAGGTGTACTGGGAAATCTTGGTAGTGAAGGCACGATTGTATCATTGGATAAAGATGAAACTCTCGCCATGATCAGTACCAAACGTAAGGTTGGAGGTCAGATGCCATCAAGGAGTAACGGGTATGTAGGATGGAAGGATTACTATGGTATTGGAATGGAGGCAGACGGGGACTTCATTTCGTTCAGTTGTTATGAGGATGAGCAGTACACAAAGCCAATTGACTTTGAGAAGTGGAAGGACGCTGACGGTAAGTTGGAAGGATATTATTTCACTATCGGTGATGTCAATTATCATGCGACATATGATTATTTTGAGTTGTACCTTGATGGGGATGTGGTGTTTCCGGACAAGGCAGAATACAGATGTGAAGATGATATACAGGTGGGGGAAACGAATACGATTGCGTATTCACGCGAATTCAAGTACACGGGGGTCTGGCAGTGCTGGTTTGTGCCGTTTGAAGTCAGAGTGGATGAGAAACAGTTCGACGCTGCCGAGGTGGCAGGCATACTCATGGATGACGAAGGCAACACTGTCGTGGCGTTCCGGAAGATGGCTGCAAGGGCGCTGATGAAGGCCGGTACTCCTTATGTGGTTAAGGCGAAGACGAGCTTAGTCTATATTGAGGCTGCAGGGAACAAGCTGTACAAGGCAAGCATGAGAACCGATGTGGATCTGAGGTCAGCGTATGATGATTTCCTCATCAGCGGTATATATGAGTGGCAGAGCAGCGATGAAGGATATACTCTGAACACTTCCGGAAAGTTCATGCAGATGGCGGCAGGCGCCAGGTTGGCTCCGCAACGTTTCTGGCTGACTGTCAGCCCGAGGACCGGCAGGCCGTATGGCAACGGCGCTGTGACATCAGCGGCAGGACAGCTGTACTTCACGGTATTGGGTGACGGTGACGGCACCACAGGAGTTGTGGAGACAGACTTCGGCGTGGAGAAGAAGGCGGACATCTACAATCTGCAGGGCCAGAAGGTGACGGAGATTGCAAGCGGTGAGATATACATCATGGACGGCAGGAAGTTTGTCGCTGAATGATTATGGCTATGAAGAAAGATTATTGCAGACCTGTTGTAAGGTGCATAAGTGTAGGTACGGGCAGGTCGATTCTGTCAGTGTCTACGGAATTCGAGACCACAGGCTTCGATACTGAAAGGAGAGGCAGCGAGAGTGACTTTGACTGATTGGAGTCCTGCGTATATGGATATGGGGGTTGCCGGGTCAGTGCCTGGCAACCTTTTTTATGCCCGTGCAGTCAGGGAGCAGCGTGCGACGGTAATTTTTGAAACAGTGCAGAAAGCAGCATCTGACCGGCACGCGCAGTGGAATACCGCAGTCGCCCCGCCTGCCACTTCCCGGAGAACCGGCACCGACACCTGAGACACCATCCGGTACGTCATTGACTTCTGTTACCATCTTCTACCGCAACGATACCCTGTCTGACAACAGCTGCCTGCTGTTCCTCGGAGCAAAAAAATGAGGTGGCCATCTGACCACCTCAAAACAGGACCGCGATAAATGGGGATTTTGGCCACTTCAAATACTACGATAGTTATTTCCAGAACGCAACCCAATTCTGTTCGTTTTCGTTCAGTGTGGCCACATCGGCCTTGTAGTCCGGGTTCGGAATATACCAGGTGGTCGATTCGAAGTAGTCCTGCAGTTCTTTGCTGTTGAAAATGTAGCCCCGATGCGCAAAAGGCAGGTTCTTCGCTATGCGGCGCTGTTCCGGCGTGAAACGGGCATAAAAATCGTCTTTCGGTTCGGAACTTGAGTAATATGGAAGAGGCATGTACTGTTTTGAGAAACTTTCAAAATCAAAATGTCCGGGCCATGTCCACACTGCGGCAGAGATGTTCAATTCACCATCAGGATGAAAATTCTCCTTATGGAATCTGATGCTGCCATACTGCATGTGGAACTGAACCCTGTCAGGTATGCCGGCTGCGACAGGAGCATATCTGCCTTTTCCCAAGATTTCCCATTCATCACCGTCCTTCCAAAAGGTGGGCTGAATGTAAAACGAAATGCGGTCACCCATGTCAACCTGCAGAGTGAAGTCATCAATCTGGTGGTTTGCCCAACGGTTGGCCGCCGTCAGAACGTATGGGAAATAATTGACTCTGCCATTAAAGGCAACAGACAAGTCAAAGTCATAAGTATGCTGGATGACATTCAGTCCCGGACGGAACCTGGCCTTGAAGTAATAGACATAGTCACATATCGGTTCAGGGCATTCCATCTCTGCAAACTCCTTCTCGCATTCTTCATCTGACATACCCTTTATTTGCCCGTCTATGACATATTTGGCAGCAATCTTCCGTCCTCCATCGTATGTAAAGTCAATGTGAGCGATATCGAATGTCTGTGGATTGCCGTTTATAACAACCTTGAAGTTATGAATGTTCGGATGCTCAGGGAATGATATCGGATTAGTATAATCCCCACTCTCAGCCTCAAACCCTACAAGCACTTCCTTCTCATCTGAGGGGTTGAAGAATTCGTAATACACATTGACCTGTACTATGTCTTCTTTGCGGGTCAGTGTAAGTACTTCCTTTTTTACACTTATGTCCGATTCGTTGACAGGTATCAACTGATTTCCTTTCAATTTTCAACTCTATTTTCATTCAATTGTTGTTTGCTCACATGTTAAGTATTGTTAATAACACACAAAAATCAAACGATTTTGTGCAAAAAAATAAACCGATGGGTTGATAATAAAAAACACATTGTATATTTGCAAAATAAACCTACAAGTTGATTATGGAGTTTGATCTCATATATCCAGAGAAAAAGACTGATGTATTCAATGCCGGATGTGTGGTTGTAGCAGTATTCTTTGATGAAGAAGAATTAGTGTCATTTGGAGTAAAGAGTGACTCGTTGGAACTGGATGATGCCTTCTATAACTATAATCAGTTTGAAAAAGCATTCGAATTATGGTCTTCCCCAAAATATCTGAGTGACTTCTATGATCAGTTCAAACAGTATTTTGAGGAAGAGTATTGGGGTAATATTTCGGAGGATACTTTTTTGATAGAAGTTGGTAAATCTTTAAATAAAATTAGAGAAACTATATGTAAGGCTATTGAAAGCAACACATTTTATGAACTGATTGAGCCACTGGAGCCTGCCGAGGAGGAAAAGAGACTATATGAAAGTATAAGGGTCAAGTTGAAGCAAGGAACAATTATCGGTCATTATCCTTTCCGCTTTTATGCAATTGAAGTTGAAGAAAAAAAGTGTTATATAATTTCTGGAGCTACAATTAAGGTGCATAAGGATATGGGGAAGGCTGACAATACAAAGATTGAGTTGAAGAAACTGTCACACATACTTCAATTCATTTCCGACAAACACACAGATACGAAAGACACATTCGTAACGATGTTACAAGCGAACTGAATAATAAAATACTTATCTATATAATTAATAACTACTTAATTTAAATGACTATGCGTGCACGTGTCAAGCCTACAAAAAACTGGATCTCAAAATCCAAAGTTGAGATTGAGAATGAGGAGGAACTCCTTGCATGCAGGAGAATCATCCTCAAGATTGTCCGTTACATGAAGGACTATGAGATGAGTCAAAAAGATCTTGCTGAAAAATTGAATGTCTCCCCACAGTACATCAACAAACTTCTTCATGGTCAGGATCTTGATTTGAAAATAACGACCGTATTAAGATATGGACGTATTCTTGGACTTAAATTAATAGTACTTCCTGAAGATATGCCAACTGTTCAACAAATCACTTTAAATTACTATCAGCATATAGCTCAGATAGACAGATTTGGGAAGAGTAATTTCAATTACACTGGTTATAACACTTTAATAAAAGGAGTTCAAGCACTCAACTGATTATGGAAACAGTAAAATATGCCCTTAGAGGCATCTCAATAGATCAATTCGCGACCCCTTTTGAGCCGTCAAGCGAGAACATCCAGCTAAATCTCAACATTCCTATTCGCACAAACTACCAGGAACGTGCAATTGCTGTCGGTGCGAATATCCAGTTCCGTGAAGATGACAGACCGTTCCTTGTGGCAGAGGTCTTGTGTCATTTTATCATTGAGGAATCATCTTGGAATACGCTTACTGACGATTGTAATAAAGACGCAGTACTGCCGAAATGGTTCATGAATAATCTTGTAAGGATTGCGATTAGTACATCAAGAGGCGCATTGTGTGCAAAAACAGAAAATACGCCATTTGCGAAATTTTTTCTTCCGATTATTGAAATGCCAGATGATCAAGGCGAAAATATAATCATACCAAAGGACCCCAAAACTACAACTGAAAATAGATAAAGTCAGAGAATTGAAATATTATTGTTTAATTTAATAATATTTTCCCAATTCGTTAGACTATATTGATTTTTTCGGTCTGCCTGGCCTCCGCTTCTCCGCCTGTTCCGGCTTGGGCAGCAACCCCAGATTCTGCAGCATCAACTGGTTGGCCGGGCTGATTCTGATGAGTTGCCAGCCGGAGCCGTCAAGCCTGATTTTCTTCGCCCGCTTCAGTTGGGCCATTATCTTGCCGTAGGTCATGCTGTCAAGCAGCTTACACTTGTCGAACGACTTCAACAGTCTGAAGGTAAGCAGTGTGGAGAGGAAGTCGCAGAACTCACTTCCCATGACGGAGTAGTCATCGTGCGCGCGAGTCTCGTCAAAGCCGCAGGCAGATTTGTAATAGCGCATCACGACCTCTATTTCCCAACGC
>JAKSIX010000023.1 GCA_024398595.1 Bacteroidaceae bacterium
AAAAAGAAGTATGAAACCTTCACACATTGAGCATTTAGGTATTGCAGTAACCTCTCTTGAGGAGACAATGCCATTCTTCGAGTTATTAACCGGCAGCAAGTGCTACAACATTGAGGAAGTCGCTGACCAGAAGGTCAAAACCGCTTTCTTCAAGGTAGGCCAGACCAAGATCGAGCTCCTGGAGCCGACTTGTCCTGAATCGACAATCGCAAAGTTCATTGAGAAGAACGGCGGACGTGGCGGCATACATCACGTAGCATTCAACGTAGAGAGCGTAGCCGAGGCTCTGAAGGAGGCTGAGGCAGCCGGCCTGAAGCTCATTGACATAGCTCCACGCAAGGGCGCTGAGAATCTGATGATCGCTTTCCTGCACCCGAAGAGCACCTGCGGTGTCCTGACAGAGCTCTGCGAGCAGCCTAAATAAGTTTCTCTGAATCACAAAAGCTGAAAAAGATATGGCAGACAATCAGAGCAAACTTCAGAAACTCGTGGAAAAACGCGCCGAGGCACTGGCCGGAGGCGGCGAGAAGGCTGTTGAGAAGCATCACGCAAAAGGCAGCTACACTGCCCGTGAGCGCATAAACATGCTCCTTGACGAAGGTTCTTTCGAGGAGGTCGATATGTTCCTGACACACCGTTGCAACGACTTCGGTATGGACAAGAAAGTGTTCCTCGGCGACGGTGTCGCTGTAGGTTCAGGTACCATTGACGGACGTCTGGTATTCGTATTCGCACAGGATGCCACCGTAATCGGCGGTTCACTGTCCGAGACAATGGCACAGAAGATATGCAAGGTGATGGATATGGCCGTCAAGCTCGGCGCTCCCATCATCGGCCTGAACGATTCAGGTGGTGCACGCATCCAGGAAGGTGCCTGCGCTCTGGCAGGATACGCTGAGATTTTCGAGCGCAACATCCTGGCTTCAGGTGTCGTTCCACAGATTTCAGTCATCTTCGGTCCGTGCGCCGGCGGTGCTGTATATAGCCCGGCATTGACCGACTTCATCATGATGACTGAGCAGAACTCATATATGTTCATCACCGGTCCGAAGGTCGTGAAGAGCGTTACAGGTGAGGATGTATCCGTAGAGGAACTGGGCGGTGCACGCATCCACGCAACGAAGTCCGGCGTAACCCACTTCGTAGCCGCAACCGAGGAGGAGGCAATCCAGGAGGTCCGCCGTCTGGTAAGCTTCATCCCGCAGAACAATATGGAGGAGGCTCCGCTTGTAGAGTGTACCGACGATCCTGCACGTATCGAGGATTCACTCAACGACATCGTTCCGGCAGACCCGAACAAACCATACGATATGAAGAACATCATCTACTCAATCGTTGACAATGGTGACTTCATGGAGGTTCAGAAGGACTACGCAAAGAACATCATCTGCGGTTTCGCACGTTTCAACGGCCGTTCAACCGGTATCATAGCCAACCAGCCAAGCTGGCTCGCAGGCGTTCTTGACTGCGATGCTTCACGCAAGGCAGCCCGTTTCGTACGTTTCTGCGATGCATTCAACATCCAGATACTGACACTCGTCGATGTTCCGGGATTCCTCTGCGGTACAGGTCAGGAGTATGCCGGCATCATCGATCACGGTGCAAAGCTGATGTTCGCTTACGGCGAAGCTACCGTTCCAAAGGTGACCGTAACAGTCCGCAAGTCTTACGGCGGCAGCCACATCGTAATGAGCTGCAAGCAGCTGCGCGGTGACATGTGCTACGCATGGCCTAACGCCGAGATTGCCGTAATGGGCGCAAGCGGTGCCGTAGGTGTACTTGAGGCCAAGGCTCTGAAGGCCATTGAGGATCCTGAGGAGAAGAAGAAATTCATCGCCGAGAAGGAAGCCGAGTACAAGGACAAGTTCGCTTCTCCTTACCAGGCAGCCAACCGTGGCTACATTGACGATGTGATTGAGCCGCGCTACACACGTGCCCGCATTGTCCGCGCATTCGAGAACCTGCAGACCAAGCGACTGACGAACCCGCTCAAGAAGCACAGCAATATTCCACTCTAAACTGCGAACGATATGACAGTATTACCATTAGTCGTAGATTGGGGTCAGACCTGGCTGGTTACAGGCGTGGGATTCGGAATGGTATTCGTACTGCTCGTTGTCCTCATCTTCATCCTCAAGCTCCTCGGCGTTGTGATGAACAGCTCCACAGGCAAGCCTGCAAAGAAGGCCGAAGCTCCCAAGGCAGCAGCCGCACCCGCAGCAGCACCGAAGGCTTCCGCATCCGAAGATGACGACCTGGCAGCAGTCGCCATGGCACTCCATCTGTATTTCAACGGAGTACACGATGAGGAGCCGACCGAGATTACCCTCAGGAACATTGAGCGCCGTTATTCACCTTGGAATGACAAGGCATACGGAATGAACAATCTTCATCGTTAAACCAAAGAAAATGCATTGTAGAGCAAGCCGAGAGCAGAAGAGTTCACTCTTATGCCGAGGCGCAGCCTACAATCTATTAAATTTAGAAGAAATTCAATGAAAGAATTCAAATTCACAATAGACGGCAAGCAGTATCAGGCAGCCGTCAATGAACTTGAGGACAACAAGGCCGAGGTTACAGTAAACGGCAAGTCCTACAAGGTTGAGATAGAGAAAGAGGAGACTCCGACAGCTGCAATCCGCCGTCCGGCCGCAGCCGCTGCAGCTCCGAAGGCAGCCCAGCCGGGCGGTCTCATGACCGTCAAGTCACCGCTGCCAGGTTCAATAATGAAGGTTCTGGTATCTGCCGGTCAGGCAGTGAAGAAGGGCGACATCCTTCTGACCATGGAGTCCATGAAGATGGAGAACAACATTATGGCCGATGCAGACGGAACAGTCAGGAACGTATTTGTAGAACCGGGTAAGAACGTAATGCAGGACGACAAGCTCGTTGAAATCGAGACCGTCGCCGTAGCAGCAGCTCCGGCAGCCGCTCCAGCTCCTAAGGCAGCACCTGCACCGAAGGCCGCTCCGGCACCCAAGGCAGAAGCTCCCAAGGCTGCAGTTGACGTACCTGCAGGCGGATACAAGGTTACCAGCCCGCTCCCAGGTTCAGTCATCAAGGTCCTCGTATCAGAGGGTCAGAACGTGAAGAAGGGTGACACCCTGCTTACACTCGAGAGTATGAAGATGGAGAACGCCATTATGGCAGACCGTGACGGTGTCGTTTCAAAGATTGCCGTTACCGCCGGTCAGAACGTGATGCAGGAAGACCTGCTGGTAGTTCTCGGTTAATGTCATTCAGTGTATTGGATAAATAAGGATACATTATGGATGATATAATCAGATTCTTTGAAGGCATGGGCTTCATGCAGATAACCTGGGGACAGGGAATCATGCTTATTTTAAGCTTCTTCCTGCTCTATCTGGCTATCGTCAAGAAGTATGAGCCTCTGCTGCTCCTGCCTATAGCATTCGGCATGCTGCTGACCAACCTTCCGGCTGCAGGCATGTATCACGCCGAACTGTGGACAGCGTTCCTGGACGAGTCCAGCCCCATGTATCACAGCTACGGTGCCATCCTCAAGGAGGCCGGACTGCTTGATATAATGTATATGGGTGTCAAGATGGGACTCTATCCGTGTCTTATCTTCATGGGCGTAGGTGCCATGACCGATTTCGGTCCTCTGATTGCCAATCCTAAGAGCCTTCTGCTCGGTGCAGCCGCACAGCTTGGTATCTTCCTGACATTCATCTGCGCAAACGCTCTCGGTTTCACACCAGCCGAGGCCGGTTCAATCGGTATCATCGGTGGTGCTGACGGTCCTACCTCAATCTTCCTGACATCGAAGCTGGCTCCGCATCTCCTTGGTCCTATCGCCATTGCGGCCTACTCCTACATGGCACTTGTTCCGGTCATCCAGCCGCCAATCATGAAGGCTCTGACCACCAAGAGCGAGCGAGCCATCAAGATGAAGCAGCTCCGCCCGGTCAGCAAGACCGAGAAGATTGTCTTCCCCATCGCCATCACCGCCATCGTAGCTCTCATTCTGCCGGATGCAGCTCCGCTTGTCGGCTGTCTGATGCTGGGTAATCTGGCAAAGGAATGCTGCGTTATCGACCGTCTGAGCGACACAATGCAGAACTCTCTGATGAATATCGTGGTCATCTTCTTAGGTCTTTCAGTAGGTGCTACAGCTACCGCTGAATCATTCCTGAACGTGAAGACCATCCTGATTCTCTGTATGGGTATCGTAGCATTCGGCTGCGGCACCGCAGGTGGCGTTCTGCTGGCAAAGCTTATGAACCTGTTCTCAAAGGAGAAGATCAACCCGCTGATCGGTTCAGCCGGTGTATCTGCAGTTCCTATGGCAGCCCGCGTATCACAGCAGGTCGGCCAAGAGGAGAACCCGAGCAACTTCCTGCTCATGCACGCCATGGGTCCGAACGTAGCCGGCGTTATCGGTTCAGCAGTTGCCGCAGGTATCCTGCTCTCAATGCTGGGATAACCGACAGTACGCTGTCACCAATACAGAATCCCGGACGATTTCACAAGACTCGTCCGGGATTCTTGTATTATTCGACGGTTTACATTTCTCGCACGCTTTCGTGTGTGTAATCCTTCCGAAA
Source organism: Bacteroidaceae bacterium (assembly GCA_024398595.1). Classification (GTDB taxonomy): domain Bacteria; phylum Bacteroidota; class Bacteroidia; order Bacteroidales; family Bacteroidaceae; genus Colenecus. The sequence continues at coordinate 4,569 of JAKSIX010000023.1, forward strand.
CTTCGCTTCGCTCATCCCTCCCACCGCTTCGCGTCGGGCCCCTCCCTCTCACGCACCGAGGGCGGTTACGGTTTCTGCAGGATTACACACACGAAAGCTCCATCTTCGATGCTTCTTTCTGACTGAAAAATCTTCCGGCTTTCTTACCAACTTATTTTTTTGCGCTTACATAAAACCAGGTCTTGGAACCTGTTAGTCCTTAATCTGTTCAAGTTTATTCAATTCGTTCCACATTCCTATGGTCTCAACTTTCAGATCAGGTACAAACATCCAGTCGCAGTATGTCAAATCAAATTTGCCGTAATCCTCATATGGATACAGAATCTGTTCCCAATCACATTCCTCAATTTCATCGTCGGAAAAATCTGCTGGATTCACTTTGATGACAATCACCCTGCTAGTGCGTCTGTCAAGAACTATAGCAAACTTTATATCATTGATTTCCATGAGGATAGATTATTTCATATCGATGTAGTTAACGCCATCAATTACCATATAATCAATCTCAGAGAGATGATAATTACATACCACACTCAAGTATGTCTCAATAACGTCAAGCAAATCATCTTCTCGCGTCAGTCTGCGAAGAGTATGTTCAACGGGATGTTCAATGAAATAGGTTTTCAAATTACCCGCCTCAGGGACATTTTCCAAAATGTCGACTTTCCCGGTTTCGTAATTCAATACAGCTATTCTCATAACACTCAACCTGATTAAAATACAACAATGAGCTTAATTCCACCTAAAAACAAAAAATCAGCAATTAGAAGATAATCTCTTACAAGAAACCTCGGACCGATAATAGTCCCTTTTTACAATCCAAAAATTCTGTTTTAACATATTGTCCAATGCGTCATTTTCATCAACACCGCATGCTATACCCAGTAGTTGGCAATTCTCAATACTCTCACCATCAGGAGCATGTGTGAACCATTCGGTTGTGTAAAAAATATATTCAGACATAATCATTATTTGTAAAGCCAAAAGAATCCTCTTTATACTCATCGATAGCCATCCATTGGCTATTCGACAATGAAAAATGATATTTTTCCGATAATGTATCAACTAACTTATCCATGTCATCGAAGGATGAAGCTAATTGCTTTTCTTCATACGATAACTTTATCTTGATAACTCGATTGCAGATGCAATCAAGAACGATTATATAGTTGGGAATATGCGTCATATAAACAATCAGATGAAACCTACGTTTTCTCTTGCCGCACACATTATATCATATTGTCTCGAAACGTCTTCGTAAGTATGGAAGCCAACCCTATCACGAATATCTTTGAAAGCTGTTCTATTCATTACTTTTTCAAATTGTTCACGCCTATTTTGAGGAGCAACAATCAGAAAACGACTGTTGAAATCCTGTAGGTCACAAAATTTAGTTACAGAGTTTTGTATGTCGGTAGAGTGTTCAACCTCGAAAAAACTATTTGGCATGTTACGTTCGTTGAACCATATCACATCAACCGTGCGAGCCCGATTTGTTAGTTGCTCGAAGGAAAACTGTGGGATTTGAACAGTTGAGCAAATATCTTTCAACGGCTTCTCCAAAAACTTTCGATTTCTGTCTTGAGCAGGCACATATGTAGTGTAATGCTTCATATTTCCTATCTCGATTATGAGCCCTTGATAGAATCCATGCGTAAAATGCTCATCGTCTTTTGCATCCTTGGTTTTGATCTCAAATTTGCGCAGCACCTCTTCCCGACATTCCACCAAAGCCCACAATCCAGGCTGAATCTTGAATATCTCATCAGATTGCTGCACGATTCTTCGAATGGACTCATTAGGCGTCTTCGTCGACCATACAGATGTATCTACGAGATGATAGAGGCTACCTAAAGTAGCATAACCTCCATGTTGACGTAGAGCGTCAATAACCTGCTGTTCCTGAGTAAATTTCTTAGCCATTGTTATATATTGCTATCTTGCCATCGCATTCTTAATAGCATGCATTTAATGCAAATCTACAAAAAAGAATGCGATGATCTTATGTTCTGAACAGTTATTATTGAATAACAATACGTAAGCGATAGTATGACCTAACACACAAAAGTTGTGAGAAATAGCATTCCTTCAACAGTGCGATTCCGGAGCTTTCGTGTGTGTAATCCTGTAGAAACCGTAACCGCCCTCGGTGCGTGAGAGGGAGGGGCCCGCCGCGAAGCGGTGGGAGGGATGAGTTTCGCTCTACTATCCTTTCAGCAGCGCATCGGTGAAGTCTATCGGGAGATGGTTGCTGAAAGCGTTTTTCCATACGGAATCGGAACGGCTGAGTTCGGATAGTGCAGACGGGGTAATGTTGCGGAACTTTTGGGCTATGGCTCGCATGCACTCCTTTTCCATGTCACTGAACAGTTCCGGATTGTACGGGGCTGTGGATTTCAGTTCAATTTCTTCAGTGCCATCAGGGTGACATGTCATTTCCATCTCAATTCCGTCCATCAGACAGAATGCCCTGCTCCAATGTTCCGGCCTCGGACCGTTGGGAACGGCCATGTAACTGAGACCGGTAATTGCTATGCCACGTTCACGGTAGGAATACATATCAAGGTAGAACAGGATGATGTTCATTTTTGAGACGGATAATGCATCGGCATTTTCAATCATGTAGGACATTACGCTTTGCAGACGTTCCAAGTTCATTGGCGCATATCCGTTTCTGGAACTCCGCTCACGGGTACCAAATATCAGTTCCCTTATTGTGCGGTTGCAATTGCACTCCTTACTCTTCGCATCAATGGCCGAATCAAGTGCGGAACAGTCCTTCTGTGACAACTGTTCACGTGAAGCTTCAACGAATGAACGGAATGTTTCCGGATTACTTATAACGCTTCGTAGAATCCTGCCGTTCGAGAGGCTTGGCATCTCTCCGTTTTCGTAGAGTCGGTACTGGTTGTCACCAAATCCCATAATGACCGACATCTTAGCTGCGGACAGGCCGTAATCCTCACGGATTCGGCGAATCTCGTCCGTGAAGGGTATGCCGTATTTGGCACGATACTGATTATACACCTGCGACAGACTGACCTCGTCCATCCAGCCCTCGGTAAATTCCTCACCGGAGTCAGGGCATTGCCAGAATGTGGCGACGTATCTGAATGTTTCCTTTCGAAATGTCACCTCACGCAACTCATGCACAATCCGCATCGGCTTGCCGGTCGCAGGACTCAATACAGTATCAAGTTTCTTCATTTCGCCCTTTTCTGAATGGATAACTCATAGGATGCTCCGAGATGTGGAATGATATGCAGATTGTATTGCTTCCGCTGAATCCCATTGCTATTTTGATATACACTTCCTGTCCTTTAACATCTTTTCCGAAAACCCACATTTCGGATCCTCTGTTCAACGTGTCAGCAATTGGTCCTTCACTGTAGTCGGTTACTTCAATCTGCCTGACCACCTGCAAGCGCTCCATCATCGAGATATTCAGATCAACCAACGTCTGGATATTCTTGCCGCGATCATTGCGGAACACTATGCCGAAAACCTCCATCTTAACTTTGAACTGCTGGAGGAACAGTTCTACATCCTGTTGGGTTATCATAATAAAAGATTTATCGCTGTAAAAGTAATGCAAAATTCAGAAAAGCGCTCATTATTTCAATTAAAAAGTTGAATATATCAGATAATTTTTTCCAATTATCAACTTTTAGATTGATATTCTTAGGGTCAGACCCTCTTAGTCACCATGACAAGATTCAGCGTAGCAGCCAGTGTCTCCGGTGGGGCGTCTCTCGGAGAAGCCGATAAGCGAGTAGGAACGCAATCCGTAAAGAAACGCGGGTGTCTGAGCGCAGCGAGTTCCGCGTTTCAAGATTGCGTCCCGTAGCGAGCCGGCTTCGTAGAGCCTAGCCCCACCGGGGACACTGGCTGCTACAGGGAACCGGACAGCGATTCCCTGGCAGAGAAAGGCTGGAAGTGGTACAAATCAGGGGATGACGACGGTGGGTTTGAAGGTACGGGCCTCTTCGGGAGTCATCTGGGCATAGCACATGATGATGACGGTATCGCCCACCTGTACGAGACGGGCGGCGGCGCCGTTCAGACAGATGCATCGGGAGCCGCGCTCGCCTTTGATGGCATAGGTAATGAGGCGGGAGCCGTTGGTAACATCGACCACGTGAACCTGTTCGCCCTCGATGATGCCGGCGGCATCCATCCAGTTCTCATCAATCGTGATGCTGCCGACATAGTTCAGGTTGGCATCAGTCACCTTTACGCGGTGAAGCTTCGACTTCAGTACAGTAATCAGCATTTCTCGCGATATTTGATGTTGTCAATGAGTCTGACCTTACCGCAATGCACGGTGATGCAGCCTACGATATAATCACCGCTGCCCCATTTGGACAGTGGCTGAAGAGTATTTCCGTCAACAATCTCAAAATACTCCACCTCAAGCCCGTCAATACCGTTGATGGTATCGGCCACATATTTAATGGTGTCCTCTATGGAATGGCTGTGTGCATAATTACGGCTCGCGAACAGTGTGCGGGATATGTTGGCCGCAGTCTTGCGCTCCGCTTTAGTAAGCAGGGCATTGCGCGAACTGAGAGCCATACCGTCCTCCTCACGGACAATAGGACAGCCCACTATCTGAACCTTCAGACCAAGCTGGCGCACCATCTCGCGGATAATGGCAAGCTGCTGGAAATCCTTTTCGCCAAAATAAGCACGGTCAGGCTCTACGGTATAGAAAAGTTTGCTGACAATCTGAGCCACACCGTTGAAATGTCCCGGACGATGAATGCCCTCCATAACCTTATCCAAAGGAGTGAAATCAAACTGACGTGTATCAGGCTCCGGATACATCTCCTCAACCGACGGAGTAAAAATATACTGCGCACCAATGCTCTCAAGCAAAGCACAGTCAGCATCCAGTGTACGCGGATAATTCTTCAAATCATTCTTGTCATTGAACTGCGTGGGATTTACAAAATCGCTGACAACGGTGACATCATTCTCACCTACACTGCGACGTACCAGAGACGCATGTCCCTCGTGCAAAGCTCCCATTGTAGGCACCAGGCCTACTGACTGTCCGGCCAAACGCGCCTGATTCAAGACAGCCTTCAAATCTGCAATTTTCCCAATTATCTTCATGATTAAACCAATACGAGACACCGGTCTCAAATGAACGCGCAAAATAAATCAATTCTTACCACAAATCAAAAAGTGCCAGCAACAAGTTGTTTTTATCAGCGATTTTTTTTATATCTTTGCAAAGTATCCTGAAAATAGGCAGAGTGTCATCTTAAGCAACCGGACATGGACAAGAAAAAAGTATTATACATATCCAGCGAGATTTTCCCATTCGTAAAAGAATCCGAGATATCCACGACCTGCAGCAAGCTGCTTACATCTATGCAGGAGGCCGGCCACGAGATACGCACGTTCATGCCCAAATGGGGACCTATCAACGAACGTCGCAACCAGCTTCATGAAGTGATAAGACTGTCCGGAATGAACCTCATAATAGATGACACCGACCACCCGCTTCTGATAAAGGTAGCATCGCTCCCTGCCGCCAGACTTCAGGTGTATTTCATTGACAACGAGGACTATTTCCAGAATCACCTTTTCACGAATGACCGCGACGGTTCAGAATATCCCGACAATGACGAAAGGACGATATTCTTTGCACGCGGCGTCCTGGAGACCGTCAAAAAACTACGCTGGAATCCAGATGTCATACATTGTTTCGGTTGGATATCGGCCCTCATACCCATTTATCTGAAAACAGGTTTCAAGGACGAGCCGACATTCCGTAACTCGAAGGTTGTTCTGTCCCTCTGCGATGAAGGTTTTACGGCTCCATTGAATGACAGATACAACGAGAAGCTGCTTGTCCGCAATATGACGATCGCTGACATCGGAACATTTGCACCGCCATTCGGATTTGAGGAGCTTATGAAGAAATCCATAGAGTTCTCTGATGCAGTTGTAAAACATTCAAGAAACGCAGACAGGGACCTGTATCAATACGCCGGCAAACAGAAGAAACCCAGAATAGACTGTTCCTGCGGCACAGACACAAACGAGAAATTGGAAACTTTCTACGACTCATTGTTCCAATAAGGCTTATTATGAACATCAAGACATCAGTATTCTGCCTTCTGGCAATTCTGGCATTGATTTCATGTGATGACAATACCGGTTCTATCGGAAGTTCAATTATACCGGGTGAGGATATTCTGTCAGTACACGACAGCACCTATTACGCAACTTCAACGACTACCATTTCCGAAAGACAGCTTCTGGTTCGTGGCAGCGACTGCTATATAGGCAAGTTCTCTGACGTAGAAACCGGCGATACCATGATAGCCGACTTCATCACCCAGGTCGGCTGTACCGAGAATTTCCAGTTCCCGGATTCAGTGTATGGATTGAGCCGGTTCCATTTTCCAAAAGAAATTGAGGAGCAGATGCAGGGTAAAAAGAGCCTCAGAGCAAACTTGAGACTTTACATATCGGAATACATAGGCGACCCCGAAAATGCAATGGGCATAGAGGTCTGGCCTCTGACAAAGACCCTTGACAACAAATCCAGATATTACAGCGACATTAATCCGGAAGAGTTCTACGATGCATCCGGCGAGCCTCTGTCACGCGTCACAGCATCTGCCACTGACTATGTGGAAAGCGACTCCATACGCGAAAAAGTCAGCGGATACATAAAGAACATCTATATAGCACTCCCCGACTCAATTGCCATAAACATGCTGAACGGATATTATTCCGATGGTGGCAAGGAGAAATTCAAGAATACGCCGGCATTCATAGACAATATCTGCAAGGGATTTTACGTAAAATGCAGTCAGGGCGACGGTACTATGATGCGTATAAGCAAAGTAGCACTGGAAATTCATTTCTTCCATACTGAAGTGCAGAACGACACGACCAAACTGCTGTCTTCGTATGCAGAGTTCCTTGGCAATTCCGAGGTCATGCAGGTAACGCATTTTGAAAATAGGAACATTGAGAACCTGCTGGACGAAACGCGCTTCACATACATTTTGACACCATACGGAGTAAACACCGAAATGACACTTCCGATAGACGCGATTATCGGCAATACAAACAACATCATCAACTCCGCATCGCTGGTAATGAAGGCTCTGGTACCATTCACAGGCAAATATGCACTCGGCATCCCGAGTACGCTGCTGCTTATCAGGAAGGACGAGCTTAAGGATTTCTTTGAAGAACTGTCAACGGCAGACAACATAACGTCTTACAGTTCAACTCTTAACACGACCTACAACGAGTATCATTTCAACAATATATCCAGACTCATAATGAGATGCTCAAACGAGCGTCTTGAGTGGATAACCGATATGGGGATGGAATTCAACGATGAAAGTAAAGCCATCTACGAGACCCTGTTCCCGGACTGGAACAAAGTCACACTGATACCGGTGGAGTCAGTCAAAGACGTGGCCAACAATGTCGTATATATGACCATAGACCAGACACCGAAATGTGTCAGACTATGCGGAGGTGATTTGGGTGTCCAGACCGCAATCAAGATTATAAAGACGGAATTCTAAAAGTTTCATTTCTTGGAATCCGCCTTTGCCTGCTTTTGCTTGGCTGCCTTGGGTTTTGTCTCTTTCGATGCCTTGAGACGTGCAATCTGCTTCTCAAGAGACTGTATTTCCTTATCCTGATTACGTATAGTAGTCTGGAACGCATTGAGTTCTTCAATATCCATATCAGCCGGCATTGCCCAATATACGCGGTTGATGAAATCGGCCAGAATATTCATATAGTTCGTGAAAGCATCGTACGGCGACTCATATATTCCACGATCCATAGTCACGGCATTGTTCTTGGTTGTCATGAAACGGAAATTATTGCTTGCCTGCAGATAGTTCCAGTCCTGACGGATGCGGCGGTCTGTACAGAGACGCACACGGTCACCGATGGAATAAAGCTTGTCAAACGCCTCACGCTGCATGACATTACCCAACCAGCAGCTGGTGTCACGTTCTTCGTCTACCCACGACATCGGATAAGCGACCTCCAACGGTGCTATCGACTTGTAGTTGTCTACCACCTCCGATGGTGTAGAGAATGTGATTCCGCGTTTTCTCGCAGCTTCCGGCAGAGCCTTCATGAATTCCAGAATATTGGAACTGAGAGGCTGGTATATGCCAAAAGCGCACAGGTGCATAAAAATATTTATAACCTCTTCCTCTTCCGGAAACGATGCAATCCAATCCACGTAAGTTCCGCTCATCAGCGGATATGACTTCCACGATGGGTTTGAGAATCTGAGGCTGATGTCATCGGACAGTTTGTAGTCACGGAGCAATATCTTAAGATTCGGATTAAGAGCGCAATGATACAGATAATGGGGGCTCTTCCAGCCCAGTATATGCTTTGCACCCTCTGTAAGCACACCCTTGAAGCCCATATCGGCGACAACAGAACCAATCTCATCATCGTATATGAGGCTTGAGTTCCTGAACACTTTCGGACGGCTGCCGAACAGTTCATATATCTTGTCGCAGAGCATCATCACATCCTCGCGGAACCCGTCCTCCCAATTCTCTGCCAGCGATGACAGACCGTGTGAATACGGCTCTGCCAGAAACTCACAGCAACCCGTCTCATTCAGTTCCTTAAGCAGGTCTATCACGACAGGTGCATACTGTTCCAATTGCTCCAGACCTACGCCTGACAGGGAAAGAGCCACCTTGAAATATCCTTTGCTGTCCTTAGCCATCTGAATCAGTGTTTTCAGGGCCGGAATATACGAATTCTCAGCTATGTGGTTGATACTTGCCTCATTGGCATAGTCATCATAATAGTAATGATCCGTACCTATGTCAAAGAAGCGGTATCTCTTCAAATGTACAATCTGATGAATCTCAAAATACAGACAAATTGTTTTCATATATATTAATCCAATTTAATTCATTACCGGCCCAGAAGACTGTTATATCTGGACAATATTCTTTCACCGACCTTATCCCAAGTTATGGAATCGACTTCCTTCTTGCCTTCCACCTTCAGATACTCGTAAAGGGATCGGTTCGTACAGATGGAATATATGGCATCCGACAGAGCGTGTATATCCCAGTAGTCCACCTTGATACACTTACTTAGAATCTCCGCACAGCCTGACTGTTTGGAAATGATGGTAGGTGTCATACACTGCATAGCCTCAAGCGGTGATATGCCGAATGGCTCAGACACCGACGGCATCACATACACATCGCTCGCCTTCAGGCACTCATACACCTGACGTCCCTTCATAAAGCCTGGGAAATGGAACCTGTCCGCTATGCCACGCTGTGCGACAAGGCGTATCATATCGTTCATCATATCGCCGTTGCCGGCCATACAGAAGCGCACATCGTGAGTACGGTTCAAGACCATCGAGGCTGCCTCAACGAAATATTCCGGACCTTTCTGCATAGTGATGCGTCCAAGGAACGTCACCCACTTCTCGTTCGGATGTTCAATGGGCTTGATGTCCTGAATCTCCTGAGGCAGAGGTTCTACGGCATTGTGCATCGTTGACACCTTCCTTGGATCCTGATGGTATTTGTTGATGACTGTCTGGCGGGTCAACTCGCTCACACACATTATGTGGTCAGCATAGTCCATACCATTCTTCTCGATGGCATAGACCGTCGGATTCACATTGCCACGGCTACGGTCAAAGTCTGTAGCGTGTACGTGTATGACCAGAGGCTTTCCGCTCACCTGCTTGGCGTGTATGCCTGCCGGATATGTCAGCCAGTCGTGGGAGTGGATTATATCGAACTGCTCCGTACGTGCCACAACGCCGGCCACAATCGAATAATTGTTTATCTCCTCCTGAAGATTGTCGGGATAACGGCCGGAGAAATTTATACAGCCCAGATCGTCAACACCTATATAATTGAAATCTGCATATATGTGGTCTCTGAAGCGGTAATAGTCGGAAGCATCCATCCAGGGATAGCGTGATTCCACATACGAACGGTCAGGATTGCGCCATACCACAGGAACAGTGTTCATGCCGACTATCTTCATGAAACTCTGATCCTCGTCACCCCAAGGTTTCGGCAGACAGAATGTGATGTTCACATTGCCCTGATGTGCCAGACCCCGCGTCAGGCCATAGCTTGCCGTTCCCAGTCCGCCCAGTATATGAGGCGGGAACTCCCATCCAAACATCAATACGTTCATATAGCCGATTCTTTATTCAAATTCATTAATCATCTTGACCGTACGCAGAATACCTGCCACATTCATTGCAAACGATACGGCTCCACGCCCCTTGAACGGAGGGTTTCCGTCAAACAGTTCCGGCAGTGAACCTATACAGTGCGATGTCATCTCATCTTCGTATCCTATCATATTGCGTTCAACGAATGATAGGCCGCTGCGGTGGAACACCTTAAGGTATGCCTCGAAATAGAAACTTGCCAGCCAGGGCCATGCCGTTCCCTGATGGTATGCATAGTCACGCTCACGCTGGGGACCGACGTAGTTCGGATTATAGCCTGCACTCTTGGGGCTCAGAGACCGCAGTCCCTTGGGAGTAAGCAGTTCCTTCGTGGCAATATCCACTATAGCCTTTCTCTGACGCGTATCAAGCGGGGAATAATCGAATGCCGCCGCAAATATCATATTAGGCCGCACGCTCCAGTCAGGTGTCGCGCCATCAACGAAATCAAACAGATAGCCATATTCATTCAGGAAAGTGTTCCTGAACGATGCGGCCGTCACATTGGCCATTGTCTCAAAACGTATGGCCAATTCTTTCTTCCCGAATTCCATATTCATGTCAGACACGAACATAAGCGCATTGTACCACAAGGCGTTTATCTCTACCACATATCCGGTACGCGGCACTACAGGCCGGCCGTTGGCGGTAGAGTTCATCCATGTCTCGGCCACATCGCGCCCGTTTATATGCAGCAGGGCATTGTCGTGAAGGAAACAGTTCCGATGACGGTTCAGGCGTATGAATTCCACAATATCGGTAATCATCTTGCCGTAATTGTCCCACGCCTTCTTGCGGGATACTGATTTGGCGTACTGCTGTACAGCCCATATCGCCCACAGCAGGACATCAGGCTTGTCAATTTCCTCTATCTGGTTCCTCAGTTCGCGTCCCTTCAGGAAATCGCGTATGGCATCGCGGGCCGTTGACATGGCTGACTCAAACTCGAAATCCTCGCCGAGAGCAAGAGTCAGTCCCGGCAGCGATATGAACATATCCCTTGCACGGCATTTGAACCATGGGTATCCTGCCAATATATAATGACATTTTCCCTGCTTGTTATGGAACTGATGGGCAGAATTCTTCAGACAATGATAGAAGTTGTCCCGGGGTGTACGCTCATTGGCCTCCATCGTAAATGTACGTTTCAGGCCTTTCGTCCTGACTTCACTCACACCGGCGCTGAAGACAATGCTCTCCCCCTTATCTATATTCATCTCGAAATAACCGGGCACGTACAGATCTTCATTGAAATCATATCCGCGCTCCAGTTCCTTGGAATACTCGAAGCGGCGGTACCAGTCCGGTGTAAATACGAAACGGCACTCCTTGCTGGTCTGCATATAAAGATCCGGGTATCCGGGATACATACAGGTGCGTATTCCATTCTCTACCTCAAAATACTCACGGCTGGCCCGCCCGTTCTCGTGCGTAAACTGACGCACACTGCGGAACGCCAGATAAGGTCGGAGACGCAAAGTAGTTTCGGAGTGGGCATCCAACAGGGTGTAGCGTATCAGTATTCTGTTCTCGTTGTGTTCAAAAAGCTTTTCTTTCTTGAGCAGGACACCTCCGACGCGGTATATGGTAGTAGGCACCTTGTCGCAGTCGAATTCCCTTATGTATTTATTTCCTTTCGGACTGAAATTATACCCCCAGTACTGGTGGATTCCAAGGTTGAACTCTGCGCCATGCTGCACCACAGTCTCGTCAAGCGATGAAATGAGTACGTGGGGGTCATTATCAAGCTCAGGTATAGGTATGACAAGCAGCCCGTGATATTTTCTGGTATTGCAATCCACAATAGTGGTGCAATGATAGGCCCCGGACCTGTTCGTACGGAGAATCTCACGTGGGAGAGTCTCCTCAAGGTTCGTCATCAGGGTTTTGTCAAAATGTAAATAACTCATACGCGGAATATTACACCTATTAATATACAATTCTACAAATATAGATTAATTTGTTGCATTACGCAAATTTAAGCGACAAAAAGACCTGCCGCTCACCTATTTGTTATACCTTTGCGCAATTATACGTTTTGACAAAACGACACAAAAATGAATAGAATTCTATCAAAAGTTCAGTTTTCAGAGAATGTTTTCAAGTTTGAGGTTGAAGCTCCGCTGATTGCGCGTACACGCAAGGCCGGGAACTTCGTCATCATAAGAATAGGCGAAAAAGGCGAGCGCGTGCCATTGACAATAGCAGGTGCCGACATTGAAAAAGGCACTATCACGCTCGTAGTACAGCGCATAGGACTCACAACAAACCTGCTGTGCAAGCTTGAGCCGGGCGACTCGCTGACAGATCTGGTAGGCCCGCTCGGCCAGCCCACCCACATAGAGAAGTACGGCACAGTAGTATGTGCAGGCGGTGGCGTAGGCGTTGCTCCCATGCTTCCTATCATCCAGGCTCTGAAAGCCGCAGGAAACCGTGTCATATCCGTTTTGGCAGGACGAAACAAGGAACTGATAATCCTTGAGGACGAGGTCCGCAAATACTCCGACGAGGTAATCATTATGACCGACGATGGCTCGTACGGCAAGAAAGGCCTTGTCACGAACGGCATCGAGGAGGTGATACTCCGCGAGAAAGTCAATAAGTGCTTCGCCATAGGTCCGGCTATAATGATGAAATTCGTATGCCTTCTGACAAAGAAATATGAGATTCCTACAGATGTATCGCTCAACACGATTATGGTAGATGGCACAGGAATGTGCGGAGCCTGCCGTGTGACGGTGGGAGGCAAGACCAGATTCGTCTGCGTGGACGGCCCTGAGTTCGATGGTCATCAGGTAGATTTCGACGAGATGCTGAAGCGTATGGGCGCATTCCGCGACATAGAGAAAGAGGAGATGGCCAAGCTGGAGCAGTCAGTCTCCGGAGATGCCTGCAAGGCTGAGGTGCAGAATGCCACCCGGACTCCTGCCAAAGCCGGAACTGAGTCACTTGAGGTGCTTTGCGACAGGAACGCACAATGGCGCGTAGAGTTGAGAGACACAATGAAACCGAAGGAACGCACGGCGATAGAACGCTGCAAGATGCCTGAGCTTGACCCACAATACCGTCGTGGCGTGCGTCGCGAGGAGGTCAACCGCGGACTCAGCGAGGAGCAGGCCCTGCTGGAGGCAAAGCGCTGTCTGGACTGCCCGAACCCGTCCTGTATGGAAGGATGCCCGGTAAGCATAGAGATACCTTCGTTTATAAAGAACATTGAAAGAGGCAATTACATAGCAGCCGCCAAAGTATTGAAGAAAACCAGTTCGCTTCCGGCTGTATGCGGACGCGTGTGTCCTCAGGAAAAACAGTGCGAATCCAAGTGCATCCACCTGAAGATGGGCAAAAAAGCCGTGGCAATAGGCTACTTGGAGCGTTTTGCGGCCGATTACGAGCGCGAGAGCGGAAACATATCAGTTCCGGAGACAGCAGCTGCAAACGGCATTAAAATAGCAGTGGTAGGCTCCGGTCCTTCAGGACTCACATTTGCCGGAGAGATGGCAAAGGCCGGATACAGCGTAACCGTGTTCGAGGCTCTGCACGAAATCGGAGGCGTACTGAAATACGGTATTCCAGAGTTCCGTCTGCCCAACAGGATTGTGGATGTTGAGATTGACAACCTGCGCAAGATGGGTGTCGGGTTCAGGAAAGACTGTATCATAGGCAAGACCGTTACAGTAAAAGACCTTGAGAACGATGGCTTCAAGGGTATATTCGTAGGTTCGGGAGCAGGTCTTCCAAACTTTATGGGCATACCTGGCGAAAACCTCATAAACATCTTATCTTCAAACGAATACCTCACAAGAGTCAATCTGATGGATGCGGCTTCCAAGGACTCCGACACACCAATACGCTTCGGCAGGAACATTATGGTGGTAGGCGGTGGAAACACCGCTATGGACTCTGTAAGGACTGCTCTGAGACTTGGTGCAGAAAGAGCAATGATAGTCTATCGCCGTTCCGAGGAGGAAATGCCTGCACGTCTTGAAGAAGTAAGACATGCCAAGGAGGAAGGCGTTGAGTTTATGACGCTCTACAACCCCATTGAATACATCGGAGACGAGCAGGGACGCGTCACAAAGGCCGTGCTGCAGAAGATGGAACTGGGCGAACCCGATGCAAGCGGACGCCGCAGCCCTGTTCCTATGGAAGGCTGCACCGAGACTATCGACGTGGATCTTGTAATAGTAGCAGTTGGCGTATCACCAAATCCTCTTGTTCCGAAATCAATCGAGGGACTCGAGCTCGGACGCAAGAACACGATAGTCGTAGATGAGAACATGCAGTCTTCAATCCCTGGAATCTACGCCGGAGGCGACATAGTCCGAGGAGGAGCTACAGTGATTCTGGCTATGGGCGACGGTCGTCGCGCAGCAGCCAGAATACAGGAGCAGCTGGCAAAGTCCGGCAAGTAAAAGTTATCGTTTGAGGAATGCGAAAAAAACTGCCGCAATCAGCAGCGCAAACGCTACTATATGGTTCCAATGGAACGTCTGGCTCTTGAAAACGAACGTCAGAATGAGCGTAAATACCACTAGAGATATTGCTTCCTGCATCACCTTCAGCTGGACAAGACTATAGGGTCCGTCATTGATGTCGGAACCTATTCTGTTAGCCGGGATCATGAAGCAATACTCCAGAAATGCCAGTCCCCACGAGGCAAGAATTATCAGAATCAACGGCCAGTCCGTAGATACCTTCATTTCCTGAAGTTTCAGGTTACCATACCAGGCAAAAGTCATTACAACGTTCGACATCATCAGCAGAATTACAGTCAGAATACCCCTCATATTGCTTTTAGGTTATTTTCTTGCAAAGTTAAAGCAAGAAGATTACCTTTGCAATTAAAGTATTCAACAGAGACAATGAATCAGTCAAAGTATATTATACTCTTAATAATCAGTATACTATGCACTGCATCAAACGCGCAGACACTGCAAGAGGGACGTGACATGTTCCTGGCAGGCAACTACGGAGATGCCCTGCCGGTAATGCAGAAATACCTCAAACAGCAGCCTGACAATGCGTCACGCAATTTCTGGTATGGTGTATGCCTGTATGAGACAGGCCGCAGGGACGAGTGTCTGCCATACCTCGAAAAAGCCGCCAAGAAAAAAATCGTTAAGGCCTACAGGTATATGGGTCTGTATTATGCCGACATCTGCGACTATCCTGCGGCAATAGACTCATACGTGAAATTCGTCAATGGCATGAAAGCTGACAAGGCGTTACACGACGAAGCCATAGAGGAACAGTATATGTATAAGACCGACAGTCTGAAAAGGGTTTACAGGCTGTTCAGAAACACGGCCCGTATATGTTTCATTGACAGCTTTGCAGTAAGCAAAGACGACTTGCTGCAGACCTACATACTGGACGGGTCAGCCGGAAGTATCGGTTCATACAGCGGGTTCTTCGGCAATGACGGAGACGGTGACGTATTTGTACCGGAAACAGGAACTGACGTATATTTCACATCGCAACTTGCAGACACGGGACGCTTTCAATTGCACAGGGCATACCGCAGTAACGGAGAATGGACAGATGTCACCAGTTTCAGACTGGGAGACGGCGAGGCTGACATACGTTACCCGTTCGTGATGAACGATGGCCTTACGCTCTATTTCGCCGGCAACGGTAAAGAATCATTGGGGGGCTACGATATATTCGTAACACGCTTCAACCCCGAGACAGGAACATATCTTACACCCGAAAATATCGGAATGCCTTTCAACTCAGGCGCGAACGACTATCTGTACGCCATTGACGAGGTAAACAATCTGGGATGGTTCGCTACAGACCGCAATCAGCCTCAGGACAGCGTCTGCGTGTATGTATTTATACCTGACGAAACCCGTGCCACGTACAATGCCGAAACGGACGGCCTGCCGCTGATGGCAAGGGCATCGAAAATAGTATCCATTGCGGAGACGCAGACAGACCCGGACAGGGTCAAATCAGCCAGACAAAGCCTTACCATATTGGCATACAGCCATTTGAGCAGCAAGGAAGAAATCAATTTCTCATTTGTGATAGACGATCTGACAGACTATCACAGTGCCAATGACTTCCGCAGCGACGAAGCCCGAGCCATATTCTCCAACTGGAAATCAATGAGCGACCAGCTGCACACCGACAGGCAGATGCTCCAGCGGCAAAGGGACAAATGGACCGGCAGCACCAGCAGGGAGCGTGAGAATATGCGCCAGGAGTTGCTTAGGCTTGAGTCTGAAGTAGAACAGTTGGAACGCAAGGTGATGGAAGCCGAAATCAAGGCACGCAACACTGAGATAGAGTTTCTGTCACGCTAACGGATAATGCTTGACCAAAACGACACAATTTGCGCTGTAGCGACCGCAACGGGTGGTGCCCTTACGGTTATACGCATTTCAGGAACGAATGCCATGAAGGCGGCGGGAATGGTATTTACGGCGAAATCCGGGAAACCTTTGGCGGCCTGTGCCCCATATTCTTCCTGTTTCGGCCAGATAACCGATGAAAATGGTCAGGTATTGGACGAAGCCATCGCCACCATATTCCGCACTCCCCATTCCTACACAGGAGAGGACTGTGTGGAATTCTCGTGTCACGGTTCAGTGTATATAGCGCAACAAATCATATCACTGCTCATTATGCACGGGTGCAGACAGGCGGAACCTGGCGAGTTCACCCAACGTTCATTCCTGGCAGGCAAGATGGATTTGAGTCAGGCAGAAGCTGTAGCAGACCTCATCTCCTCCACATCGGCAGCATCGCACAGGCTGGCCATGAACCAGATGAAGGGCGGTTTCAGCCGCAAATTGGGTGAGTTGCGCACAAAGCTGACTGAGCTCACATCGCTTATGGAACTGGAACTGGACTTCAGCGAAGAGGACGTCCAATTCGCCGACCGCTCCCGTATAGATGAACTCGCAGCCACGATAGAGCAGACCCTCACCACCCTCTCGGCATCATTCAGGACTGGACAGGCACTGCGCAACGGTGTACCCGTAGCCATTATAGGCCGGACGAACACCGGCAAAAGTACCCTGCTGAACCTGCTTCTGAACGATGAACGCGCCTTAGTAAGTGACATCCAGGGCACCACGCGCGACAGCATCGAGGATACCGCCGTCATCAATGGTACGCTGTTCCGCTTCATTGACACCGCCGGCATACGAAAATCCGATGATGCCATAGAGCAGATGGGTATTGAACGTTCCTTCCAGAAGGCCGCCCAGGCCGACATCATCCTGCTGCTGACCGACTGTTCCCAACCTGAAGAGGAACGCGATACAGAGCTTGAGAACAAGCTGATGCCTATATGCCAGGGCAAAACCCTAATAAGGGTTCACAACAAATGCGACCTCCTCAAGAGCGTTCCGCAAGGTTCGGACAACGACATTTATATATCTGCGAAACAAGACACCAACTTACTTCAACTCAAACAGATTCTCGTCAAATCCGCCCCCACTCTGCAACCCGACGGCAACGATGTCATACTGACCAATATGCGACACTTCCAAGCCGTCAACCGCGCACTGGACTGCATCACCCGCGTCCGTCAAGGCCTCACCGACGGCACCCCCACCGACCTCCTCAGCCAGGACACCCGCGAATGCATCCACCACCTCTCCGACATACTCGGCGAAGTCACCACCGACCAGGTACTCCAGAACATCTTCTCGCACTTCTGCATCGGGAAATAGGAAAGTCATCGGTAGTAATTTTCATAAATCTGTCTTCCGGGCAGTACCATTCAAACAAATAACAATATGCAGCCTAAAAAAGAAAAGTACCAGACGGATGCAAAGAAAACTATTGTTGTTAATCTATTTAAGATGAATATGGGTTACAATCCCAGCTCTAATTGATCTATTTTTCCTTTGAGTCTAAAGTAAATCTTTCCCTTACTTTTGTATTCTTCTACAAAAGATAAACTACGTATATACGTCTTCATTTTATGGTCAGACCAGTTTAATCCTAACTTTTCAAGAATATATTTACTTGTAATGCTGCCCCCTGATTCGAGAATTTGCTTAATCTTGTCATCTCTATCTTTTTTGTCTTGGGTAAGCACATCATTGGAGCTAAAAACAACGAGATTCCCTTTGATGTCAACTGCTATAGCACCTTTTTGTATTAACAAAAGATTGGCATTTCTTTCACCAACTTCAGGCATCCTTACAAAAATAGTTCTTTTCTTTCGTAATCCGTCCATAACACCTGACCACGTGCCGCCTTTATCGTCACTTTGTGCTACATAGATTTCATTAGCTAAACCATAGATATATGGGTTTCTTCTCATTGCAAATTCTACGCTCCATGGTGCATTTGGATGAAAAGCACTTAATACTAGTAAACGACCTTGCGTGATATACTTATAATACTGCTTAAAGCCAGATGCAAACGTCGCAATACCTTGAGGTAAAACAATTATACTTTTCCCTCCTGCCTCTAGGGCTGCATCTAATGCCATTCTATCTACTCCTTTTGCAAAGCCACTTACAACAATTTTACCTTCAGCAACACATTTTTTTGCCACTTCTGATGTAAACTGAAGAGATAAAGGATCTGCACTCCTTGAACCGACAATAGCTACTGCAGGTTCTTGTAAAAGAGCTTTATTTCCTTTAGTAAAAATAATACTAGGTGAAATTGTTTGAAGATTCAGTTTCAATGTCTTCGAATAGTCTAAACTATCCATTGGAATTATATCGTATCCTTGTGATAATAGGCTTTCTGCTAAGAAACTATTATTTGCCAATTCCGCTTTTGCATTTACAAGCAGATTTATTTCTTCAGAAGATAATCCTAAAGTTGACCATAAAGAACTGTCTTCAAACAACTGAACTATAGATATACGAGGATTGCTTTTATAGCAAGCTACATATATCTCATTCTTGCGTTTTAAGGTTATACCTTGTATAAAGTATAATGTAATCCAATAAGTTAACTCATTCATAATGGTGTACCTCCTACGGTTTTTGCAATTACTACTGGGGTGATATAATTAGCTTCTTTTTGAGTAAGCATCGAAGCGATTTCTTTTATTGTAGCACCGCTATCATAGATATCATCTATTAATATTATATTCTTGCCTTTGATATTTGCGGTAATATCAAAGGCGTCCTTGATGTTCTCTTGTTTACTATACGCATTTTGGAATATTTTTTGTTCATCAGTAATGCGAGTTTTGATCAAATCGTGAGATATAGGAACCTTTATCACTCGTGCGAATTTATCAGCAATATTTTTTACTAAATCACCAGAGTGAGTTGGTGGTACATAAAGCACCAAATCATAATGGAACTTACCGAACTTTTTTCCAAATGCTTTAAGCATTAAGCGTAATAGGAAATCCGGAAAATCTCCACCATTTTCATATTTCGAACGATGAATAGCTCCTCCAACATTCGATACTCCATAGTAGGAAGCCGCTACACCATTTGTTATATGAGATTTCTTTTCTCTATGTGCAGGCAACAACTCTTGAAGTTTCTCTATTTCGTCAATAGAAAAATCACTTCTGTTAACTTTTCCATTGTATCTGGCAACTAAAACTTTATCTCTAAAGACATCAACGACATTTGGATAAGGAACTCTTATCAACAACTGAGTTTTTGTCTCTTCATCAACTCTAACATACCTAAGAGAAGACTCTGACAGTTCTAACTCCGGGAAATATGTTTCACGGAATTCTTGTAATTTATCTCGGAGATTGTTATCATCTTCAAAATATAATCTTGGTTGATTTGTATTGTCACAATTTGAATAATTTATATTTTCATCGCTATCAAGGAAAGAACATAAGTATTTCATTCTTGGTTCTGAAGTGTTAACATAACCAATCATTGAGTCAAGATCTTTCAATTTAGCTAATCTCAGCGTCTCAAATCTAGAATAATCAAAATTTGGGGCATTATATTGATATTCAAACTTTTTTACCTTACCATAAAGAACTTCGTTAATTATTCCCTGATCAATTAAATCGTATTTTATTGTACGAACTTGATTCGACTTAAAATTGCCTTTTCTGACAAGATCACGTTCAGACAACGGTTCTTCTTTAAGCATTTCTATTACTCGTTTGTACTTTCTTTCAGAAGGTCTTGCGCCGTCAATGAATGCCAATGGGAGTAACTTGTCGGTATCAACCTTATCTTCTCCAAATTTACTGTCATTATAGAAAAGAATAATGGTTGTAGGCTTTCCATCACGACCTGCACGACCAATTTCTTGATAATAATGTACAGGTGAAGCTGGAATTTGTGTATGAATAACAAAGCGAATGTCTGGCTTATCTACACCCATACCGAGTGCATTCGTTGACACAATACACTTCCAACGATTAACCATCAATCCATCTTCTATTGTTTTTCTTGTTTCGGCATCTAAACCAGCATTATAATCGATGGACTCAATCTTGTTGTATTTAAGCCAATTAGAATATGTTTCAGTATCTACACGTGTTCCTGTATAGATTAGTCCTGTTCCAGGTAACGAATTAATGTTTTTCGCAAGCCATATCATCTTTTCGTCTTCTGATTTAACTTTAATGACATTTAAGATGAAATTAGGACGGATTAATGAGCCTCGAATTGTGGTTAATTGTCCTCCAATCTGTTTCTCAATATCAGCTTGAACTCTTTTTGTAGCTGTTGCAGTTGTTGCAAGTATAGGCAGTTTGGCAGGCAAAAGCTGTACGAGGTTTATTATTCTACGAAACGCTGGTCTAAAGTCATGCCCCCAGGTTGAGATAGTATGTGCTTCATCAATGACAACCATTGAAAGATTCATCTGCTTTGTGGCTTCGATCCATCTTTCATCTTCTTGTCTTTCGGGGGCTATATAAAGAATCTTTAGTTCACCATTCAGTGCTCTTTCAATTACATCTTGGTTTTCTTCGTTTGTTTGTTCAGAGTTAATATAGGCTGCACTAATTCCTTTACGGAGCAATCCTTTAACTTGATCTCGCATAAGCGCAATCAAAGGAGAGAATATTACCGTTATTCCGCTGAATTGAGTTGCAGGAAATTGGTAACACAAAGATTTACCAAAGCCTGTACGTTCTATCATGAGTATTCTTTCTCCTGATAGTATTCGTGATATGGCAGTCCATTGCTCATCATAAAAATGATCAATACCAAATATTCTCTTTAGTCGAATTTCTGCTGTAATTCTATCCATTATATTATTTTGTAAGGTCATACTGGGGAGATTCGATGCATGTAATAAGTTAATTAATCATAAGGTTTTGGACACTTCATTCCAATAGAAGAATGCCTCAGGATGTGTCTTCTTGAGCTTGTTCAGCTTTGTCGGAAGAGGCTGTTGAATGACCAGATCCGCCAGTTCCCTCAATCCATCCGGAGAATAATGGCGGACTTCATTGATTCCGCAATCGAGTAATCGGCTAAGATAAGCCGCTTTTGAGGCGTTTACAATTGCCGAATCAAGATTGTATCTCACGCTGTGGATGAAGTTTCCTATACGGCTGATGCCATCCTGAAACAATTTGAATTCTTCCGGTTCGCGGGTTCCTCTCATACAGATGCACAAAGCGCTTTGGAATATGTCATCCAACACAAGGCGAATATCATTTGGATCCAGATGACGGTATTGCAGTTCTACCGCAGCGAATCGGGTGAAGGTTTCTCTGGTAACTGCCAGGTCATCCGTAATGTCAAACAATGATGCAACATCAAAGAGCTGCTTGATGATTTCCATGGTGCATTTCTTCTCTTTTTTGAAGAATGGAATGCCGGTAGTATGAGGAGCGAAAGCAGTCAGTTTATCGCCAAGCAGATCTTCGTGGCTTGGCAGATTGACCATCACGTCCGGCTCTTCAATGATAAGCAAGGGACTCTTGATTGGCCTGGATACTATCTTAGCATAGTGCGCATCTTCAAAGAGCACATCCAGCAGAATCTTGTCAGAACCCCCATTGCCGGGATAGCTGACCGTGTAGAAGAATTTCGCATGTCGCTTGGGAACGTCCGAAAGAGCAACCCTTTCAACAAGTTCAACTCTGCCGAAGCCGTATTCCTCAGAATGCTTTTCAAGATAGTCCTCTATTGCAGTACCCGGAGGACAGATGATGTCTATATCAATAGAGAGTCGCTTGCTCGTATTCATATGAAGCATGAGGGAACTTCCCCCTTTAAAGATGAAGGGACAGCCTGAACGCGCCAGCGCTTCCAGCAACGAAAATGCACGAATTGTCTTCTCCACCAGAGCAACGTCATGGACACCAATCCGGCTGGCTGCATCTGTGATCCATTCAATGGACCTGCTTCTCTTGTCTATCATTGTTTATCGTACTTATTATTCGTTCGACTTGTTCTTTGCGGCCACGACGGGAAGCATATCTCAACAGCTTGCTCATATTGACATTGTTGCGTTCCCGCGCGTATTCATAGATATTGTAAATCTCCGAGCCTCCTGCGAACAGCAGCTCGTCATCGCCGACCGCATCGACCAGCATCTTCTCTATTCGTGGCACGACGCAGCCATTTACAGTTGTCAACGGAGACTGGCTGGTCAGTTGACGCACAACTATCGCATCACTTCCTGTAAGATACAAGTCGCAGTCTCTCGATGAAGGATCAAGAAGTACATTTCTGCCAAGGCTCATATCCTGCAGGGCATGGAATACTGACTCCATTCCATCTTTTTCTACATCCACGAAAATGTAGCCGATATCCGGTACATGGAGCATGAATGCAGATAGCGCCTTTGGGCTCCATATACAGAAATCAAGAAATGGGAACTGCTGTTTCAGATTCAAGAAGATTGACTGCTCGTCCTCGGACGGCATATATACGAACTCCGGCAGGTTGTGGTCGGCCAACCGATACTCCCCTCTCCCTTTCCGTACAAGCATCCCGGATGACACCATTCGTCCCAGCTGAAGATCAACAGATCGTCGGGTAACATCAGTCGTCATTACATCAATCTCCCGAAGGAGATCTTTCCTCAGGAAAGTTCCCCCTTTAAGAACCGCATAGTTCAATATGGTCTCTGTCGTTGTCATATCATTGAATCCTCTGTAAAATTACATCAATATTGTCAACACACAAAATAATTTGCCAAAAAAGAGATAATAAAGTCACACTTTTGGTTCATAGCTGTGTTTGATATGACCACAGAATGATTGTCACCTATGGTTTGGTTTAATCTTTTGCTATATATTCAAACTAAACCATACTCCTTCTTATGAAAGAAAAATGACCAGAAGTGTCCATGTGTGCCAATGATTAATGAAGAGCTAGAAACCCACTCTTTCTTTTCATCAGAAAGAATATCTCCTCAATTTCTATAACAGAAGTTAGAAATAGTATATTTGGCACACGTGTGCCAAAGGTTTTTGATATACTATTGATTAGCAGTAATTTGACAAATTTTCAAATTTTGAATTGGAAAGTTCAAAATATCTTGCATCGGGAAGTAGATAATCCTATGCAACTTTATATATTAGCATGGAAATGGGCCCGTCGAGAATTACCAAGGTAGGTTTTCTCACATCCGTTAAATTTTAACGGATAACAACAGAAAGTATTGGAATTTCGAATGAGAGCGCTTATATTTGCAACAGAAACCGTTAAATTCATTCGTTATGATACTTCGAATTATCCTTCAAAATTTCTTTTCTTTTAAAGAGCAGACTGAATTTAACTTATTTCCGAGCAGCAGATCTACTCAGCTGACAGACCATATAGTATCACAAGACCATACTAAAGTTTTGCGTATGAGTGCTATTTATGGGGCAAATGGCGCTGGCAAAAGTAACTTGATAAAAGCGGTATCAATTATTCAGCGAATAATCGTAGGTGGTTCTCTCGACAGAATATCTTCGACATTTTATAAAATGCCGTTCTTACTAAAGAAGGATGCTGCCGACGAGCCTGTCTCTGCTGCTGTGGAGTTTTATCATAATGGTATCATCTACTACTATTCGATTTCATTTGAGAAAAATTGTGTGGTTGGAGAGGAACTATATGTTTCGAAGAAGGATTCTGATGAGCCTATCTTTTCAAGAAGGGTTGTCAATGGCATTCAGGAGATTGATTTTTGTAAGGCTTTTATGGAGAAAGATCCTAACAACCCTGTTTTCGCGAAAGCTCTTGCTGAAAAGATTCTTGCCAAGACTGACCTGCTTATTTCATTTATGGGAGAAAAGTACACGAATGAAATTGCAGCTATTTCGGATGCTTACTCGTGGTTCTGCAATAATATGAAGGTTGTGGAGCCCAGCAGTATGAGCGGGATTACTGCACATCTGCTGGATAGTAACACAGAGATGCTGGCCCTTCTTAACAAGACTCTTCCCGAGATGAACACTGGCATTTCCAAAATTGAAATCAAAAAGATTGTTCTTCGTGAAGATGACGATACTCTTTCCTCCGGTCTGAAACGTAGAATACAGCAGGCGAAAGAAAGTCCCGGCGTTGCTTTTCCTGCAGGAAACATACATGATTCCCGTGTTTATGCTTCTGTTGTGTATGAGAATAATGAGTGTATTCTGAAGATGATGCAGCCTCTTCATGTGGATGTAGAGGGGACGGAGTTTTTCATGCCACTTGAAAGCGAGTCCGATGGGACAATCAGGCTGATTGATTACATTCCGTTCATTTATAGTATTTTACATGAGGACAAGGTGTATTTTATTGATGAAATAGAACGGAGTGTACATCCGATAATGATTAAGCTCATTGTTTCGAAGATTTCGGAGAATTCATCTTGCAGAGGGCAGCTGATTTTCACTACTCACGAGTCTTGTCTTCTTGACCAGAAAATTCTCAGAGCTGACGAGATTTGGTTTGCCCAGAAGGATAGCGACCAGGCTTCGCACATCTACCCTCTAAGTGACTTCAACATACATAAGACTGCAAATATTGAGCTTGGTTATCTTAATGGAAGATATGGCGGCATACCTTTCCTGTCCAATCTCAAAGATTTACACTGGTAGCCATGATACAGAGGAAAAGAGTTTTCGAGAAGGCTGAGCCTACAAAGGATGCTCAGAAGATATATGTTTTCTGTGAGGGGGACACCCGCGAAAAGGATTACTTTGATTTCTTTGAGGGTATGTCTTCGAATTTGGAAATCATTCCTATTGCGCCGTACGACCACAAGTCATCTCCAAACAATCTAATCAACTACGCTGAGGTGTTATTCCACGGTGAGACACCGACATACGAGCTCGACTACAAGCAGAATGACAAGGTTTGGTTTGTCGTTGACACTGATCAATGGGAGGAGGATGGGCTAATTGACTTATTGAGAAATTACTGCATCAAAAAGAATACCGAAAATCTTTGTCAAGCCTGGTATGTAGCACAAAGCAATCCTTCGTTTGAGATTTGGCTTTACTATCATATATATAGTACGAAGCCTTTAGAAAAGGAGGTTGCCAGATATTCTTCCTTCAAGGATTTTGTGAATAGCAAAATTGCTGGAGGTTTCGACAGCAGGACTATGCCGATTTACATTGAAGATGCTATTCGCAATTCAGAAGTCAACTATGATGAAGATGAAAATGGTCCATCATTGTACAGTACAGAAGTTCATATCTTAGGAGCTGATATTGTCAAGTACTCGAAACGAGAGCTTCAGATAAAGAAAAGGACGCTTGTTTAGCTTGACGTCAGGCAAAACGCTGCGAATATAATCAAAAACGGAAAACAGAGTCATCCCCACTCTACTGCGGAATGCAGGGTGCTGGGGATGACTGTTTTTTAGGACGGCCTTTTGGGTGCCTTGGGTTGGTAGCGTGATGCCGCTGCTGCTATTAGGAGCTGACTGGCTCGAAGTAGGCGGTGAGCTCGACATCGTGGGTGACATCGAAGTAGCGTTCCGGTTCGGTGTATCCGTCGTTCCACTGGACGAAGCGGTAGCCCTGGGCTGGTTCGGCCATGACGCAGGCTTCCTCACCGAAGTGGTAGCTGTTCGGTATTCCGGTCCTGTTATGCTATGCGGGTTCTGGTGCGGGAGGCGGGCTGACTCTGTGCGTAGCCCGTAATGGCGCAGCCATGTAGGAATGCGTACTGTGTCAGACCGCCGGTGAAGACGGCAGTAAGGGTTCTGATGCCTGACAGCGGGAGTGGATACAGTGTGTCGTTGCGACGCAGTCGCAATGACTCTCTGCAGCCACGTGAAGACGGCAACCGGCGATGACGGTCCTCCGTGCTGTAACGGTAGGAGGTCTGACAGCGGTGATGATGTCTGCAGAAGACGAAGTCCTCGGAAGATGTCAGCACAGGTGGAGCCTTTTAAAAATAATGTATAACTTTACAACCAAAAGTGCTGTTACACTGTCAAATCAAATTCAACATTATTTATGAAACGGTTTTTATCATCTCTAGTAGTTGTTCTGTTCACTGGCGCTTTCTATGCTGCAGACTTTAACGTGGACGGCATTTCTTATAACATTGTCACCCTCAGTGAGTTGACATGCGAAGTGACGTTTCACTGCAGTGGTACCAACTTGGTCTTACCGAACACGGTTACTTATAAGGGCCGAGAGTTCACCGTGCTGGGAATTGGCGACTACGCGTTCAACACTTCCGACATCGAGACGGTCGTGATCGGCGACAGGCTCCAATACATTGGCAGAGAGGCTTTTCATAGTTGCCTGAAACTTAAATCAGTTACCATTCCAGCTTCCGTCACGAAAATCGGTGAGGAAGCTTTCTACGGATGCGATGAACTTAAGGAACTTATTCTTGAGGACACAAGCGTTCCTCTGTCTGGAAAATTGTCGGATATTACGAGCATTACGAGAGTAACACCATTTTGGTGTGACAAGATCAACAAATTGTACATAGGCCGTCCTATCAGCAGCAATCTCATGGTTGATGCATACAACTGGAGCATTCAGCAGTTGACTATCGGCGATCTGGTAACAGAGTTTTCAGATAAATATCTCTTGGAGAATGAATATAGTACGCTGGGCTCACTGCGTACCCTTACAATAGGTGCGGGACTTCATCTCGTACCCTATTTTCATGAGGGTGACAACATACGCTCTATCTATGTACGGACAAAAAAGCCTCAGATGTCGGCAGGTTTCAATGAGGGGACTTTCGTGATGGCTACGCTGTACGTCCCTAAAGGTACGAAGGCGCTATACGAGCAGGCTGATGTGTGGAAAAATTTCTGGGAGATACAGGAGTACGACTTTGAAGGTATCGGCGATGAGGAAGGAGGCAATGAACCTTATGTACCTGATTTCTACGCCAATGCTGTCCAGTACAGGGTGCTGGACTGGGATGCGAGAACTTGCGAGGTTATGAAAGCCCAAATTGCCGGAGAAGTGCGCATACCGGGACAAGTAAATTACAACGGACTGACATTTGATGTGCTGGGTATCGGTGAAGAAGCGTTCAGATCCAGCGCCATTACTTCGCTCGTCATCGAAAACGGTCCAACCTATATCGGTAGCCACGGGGCAGCAGCGTCAAATCTGAAAAATATAGTCATTCCGCCATCTGTGACGACTATATCGGACTGGTGTTTTGCCGTCTGCACCGGACTGCAAACAGTCACCATACAGGACGGTACAGAACTGCTTGACTGGCCCGGATCTGAAGACATGTTCAGCAATGACAGCCATCCTTTCAGAAGCACCACTCCCACGGTGCTGTATCTGGGACGAAACTGTAACCCAAAGATCCTGACGGGAACAGGTTTCTCTAGTTTGGAAGAACTGACCATAGGTAATGCTGTCACCACCTGGGTGACGATGACACTGGGTTCGTTGTTGAAACTTACCATAGGCGAAGGGCTGGGATCTATACCTCAACTTCCTTATGCAACGAAACTGAAGGAGATTCACCTCACCAGTATCGTTCCTCAGCCTGCAGGCGGCTTTGCCGACAAAGCCTATACGGATGCTACGCTTTATGTGCCATTCGGCTCAAAGTTGGCTTATCAGAACGATCCCGTATGGGGTAAGTTCTGGAACATAGTAGAATCCGACAGTCCATTGGCTATCGAAAGCATAAAAGATGTCAATCCAGGAACTACAAGCGTTTACACACCGTCGGGAATTAAGACAGACAACAGTTCCAAAGGTATCCAGATTCTGCGTCAAGGAAACCGGACCATAAAGATCATACGCAAATAACTCTCAGAGTTATTGAAAATGTTCGCAAATAAGCGACTAAATGGGTCAAAACTCGTTAGTCACTGAAGAGTTCGCGGTAATGTATGCTCGTAGATTCGCTGTACTTGAGCTATTTGACATTGTATTTCCCTATTTAGCCATATCAATGATGTTGTCAATGAAATTCACCTGTTCTGGATTGAGTTGCTTAAACATCACGTATGGGCTAATTCCTATTTTATTGAGTGCGTTGAGTGACAGAGCTATTCCTTTATATTCGGTATCGAGCGTGAACTTGTAGCAGTGCTTGTCAGGAATGAATGGAACATTCCAGCAGGAGGAGTCTTTGCGCTCGCAGTCAATGTCGGTTACTGTGAGGCGGTAACGGATTCCGCAGTTTCTTGTTTTGGTAATGAACAGGTAAACGGTGTCGCCAAGTTCGAGATTCTTGTGGCTTTTCCGCCAGTACAGACAGCCAAGTTCGTTGATGCTTCTAACGTGGTTAATCATTTGCTCGTTGCCCTTGATGATGAAATGGCGGGTGGAATGTGACTGATCTATCATACTGTATGCGTTTTTATATTAATAAATCTGTGTAAAGATAGGTTTTTGTGTTGAATGTGTGGTTCTGGTCCGGCAATTTGCTCATGTTGCTGATGGCGGAATTGCCGTCTGGTGGCAATATCGGTTGCTGGAGGGGTTCGGCGTGAGCCGAACTAACGGAAGGGAAGACGGGTGCCTTTTGGCGGCTTTGCCGACATTTGGCACCCGGCTTTACCTACGGCTGACGTTCGCAATTTGTTGTAGGGCGGCTATGCCGACCGGAAAGAAATTGTGAATGGCTGACGCCAGCGACCGCCTGCGGTTGCGCCTGACGGGACGGGGCCGTTGAATGTCCGCTTGCTGACGGTTGCTTCTATAATCTGAATCGGTTGCAGGTGCAGTACCCGTACCGGCGGGATGGCAGCGTGCGGATAGTAATGTTTGAAACGGTTCAGAACGCTGTAATGGAGCCTTTTAACATAACGGGGATTATGCGTGCAGAGAGGAGTGCGCGACGAACGGAGAGCATAATTCAGCTTCACGTTATGTTAAAAACGCGGTGAAGATGCTGACGGAAGGTAGTAGAAACTGATACTGCGCCCGCATGCGATGGTAATGTCTGTTATGGGCCGGATGGGATTGCAGCCGGACGGGTTTGGATTGACTCCAAACTAAAAAGATGACTGTGCCGGTCGTGACGACTGGGGGATGGTTCAACAGCGCTATATGCTTGCTTCGGCACGAGGGGCACACACCATAATACGGTGAATCGGAGCGGTGCCGGTCCTGATGGCTATGATGTTCCAGAACGCGGTACTGTCGGTAACGGTGCTGTGCGCTGTAACGGTTGACCTGCGGTATGCGGGTGGTTGACGGACGGTTGCAGGAAATGATTGCCTATATGCCTGGCTGTAAGGGTGGTCGGAGGGGTTCGGCTTGATGCCGAACTAAGATGATGAGTGGGGCTCACGATGCATGGTGTGACGGGCTTCAGACCGGCGCACGATGTGGCGGGAGACCCACACCTTTTGGAAGGTAGAACATTGGTCGGAGTAGCAACAAAGGGTGATGGTTGCAACGAAAACATTGTTATCTAATTTGGAGTATCTTTGCAGATATGATTACTGAACGCTTTCACGGGCTTGAACTGGCTTTGGCGGGTGACTCTCGCAGTTCCATCTGCTATCTGCTTATGCCGGCGGAATTGCCTGATGCGGAATTGCAGGCGTTGGATACTGTCGCTCACCGGTTTTCCGTCAGGATTGCCGTCATCAGCGGAATGGACTGGAATAAGGATCTTACTCCCTGGACAGCAAAGGGCATCAGGAAAAAGGATTCCGACTTTGGCGGTGGTGCAAGGATATTCCTCGATGAATTGAAGGAAGAGGTGTTCCCATATATTGAAAGCGGAATGTCTGCCAACGGTTTGCATAGATATTTGATTGGCGTTTCTCTGTCGGGACTGTTCGCTGTCTGGGGTCTTTGCTCTGGCTTAGAAATGGACGGTGTTTGCTCCATATCAGGCTCATTCTGGTATGACGGATTCTGCGAATGGCTTGCACAGAACAGTACTTGCGTGTCAGGGAAACGTGTTTGTCTGTTGTTAGGTGACAGAGAGAAGGCGGCTCGTGATGCGAGGCTTGCATCTGTGGAATCGTGCACTCGGGCTGTCTGTGATACATTGGCATCGGCAGGAGCAGACTGCTCTTTTGAACTGGTACCAGGTACACATTTCTCTGACATTGCTCCGAGGCTGGAACGTGCGTTTGAATTGCTCTTTGAATGATGGAAGTCACCAATCTCCTAAACATAGGCACCCGTTCTGAACTATACCGGTGGTTTACAGATAATCACGATAAGGTCAGCGACTTCTGGCTTCGCGTAAACCGTGCCAATGCCGAATATCCGGGAGTTGTAAGATATGTGGATGCAGTGGAGGTTTCCTTGTGCTTCGGTTGGATTGACAGCACTATGAAGCGCATTGATGACGGAAAACCGATTCAGCATTTCACTCCCAGACGCAGGGGCTGCAACTGGTGCGAGCAGAATCTGGAACGTTGCCGCAGACTGATCAAACTTGGCGAAATGACTCCCGCAGGAATGGCGGTCATACCGGACATTGATCCGTCGCATTTCGTATTTGAAGATTGGACAACAGATGAAATAAGGAAGGATATGGTAGCGTGGGAGAATTATCTCTCATTTCCTGAGAATTACCGCAGAATCAAGCTGGACCGCATCCAGCATTACAGGAACACGGCCCGTTTGGAGCAGGCTGAGACTGCATTGCGGAACTTTATCAGAGATTGTCGCAACGGCAAGATGTCGCCCAACTGGAGCGATTTCGGCAGACTGGAAAACTATTGAGCTCTGCGCCTGCTTGCTTTTCAGTCGCCTTTGCGGCGATTTATTGCGGGTGGAATGGTCAACAGCCGTGTGCATCGACCTCCGCAATGAATCGGCGGAAAGACGAAACCTTTTCTTGCAGCGACATTGAACGAAGCGAATATAGTTGGTGCTGGATGCTACATCTTTAAAAATATAGCTTGATTTCTTCTTCACGGCGGTGCTGGAGACCTGGAAGGGTTTTGCCGTTTGAGTGAATCCAACGACGGAATTCGTCTGCTATGGCGGGTGTGTCTGGGTTTTGACGGATTATGTTGAGCAGTGTGCTGCCGGAAAAGGCTGATATGCCTATGTTGAAGATGAGTGAAGTAAGGGCATCGAACTGGTTTTGGTTGATATTGAGCTGCAGGCTGTTCAGATAGGCTTCTATTGGTTCGATGTCAAGAAGAAGGTATTCAATGGCTTTGTCCGGGTGATGGTGTCACCTTTGCGGACGTTATTTGTGTGGCCGTAGCCGATAGTCCAGATGCCGGAGGGACAGCGGTAGGCGGTGAGACGGAGTCCTTCGAACTGGCGGATGATGAGGAGTGAATATTGGGAGGCTTTCATGACCATACTTTGTATTGATGCGCTATATACAAAGATAACCAATTATTTAGACACATTTTATACAATATTGAAATTTGTTCAGAGGACTTTTCTTTCTTAAATCTAGTACCGCTATGACAATAATAACGCATATTAAAGCATGAATATAAAGCACCTTCTGACGAGGAAGAATACTGGCAATTTTGTGCTATATTTGCTGGACAATATTGATTGAGGGAAAGATATACCTATGGAGGAAAAGAAGAAATATTTCTTATTTGCGGATGAGTGTGGAGATTCGAAC
>JAKSIX010000024.1 GCA_024398595.1 Bacteroidaceae bacterium
GCACCTTCTTCACCGGCGAACCGTGCGCTCTCAGCCTGCGCGAAGGCTGGACCACAGCCAAGAAGAACATTCCTTAACAATCAACGGGGACGGGGTTTTTCAGCCCCGTTCTTTTTTATTTCCATCAGGACATGGGAGGAGAATTATCATACAAATGGATGTCTGGATCCGCCAAGAGGAATCTACAGTTCAAATACGATGTTCCTGCCTGGAAAAGCCCAGATGTGTAAAGCCATGCGACACAGCATATTCCACATATTCACGCGGTTCTCCCCTGCCATCGCAATAACGCGAATGGGTATGATAATTCACTTTCATCATAAAGTTCAACCTATTCAATCAGACTTGACAGTCATTATGCAATGGGTGCAGTCAAAGTGCAGGGTAAACTGCCTTCCGTCCGAAGAACGGAGGCTGTAAGGTTCCCTGTACGGTGAGGGTGTGCCGCCGTTTCTGACACACCAGCCCATAGCAAAGCGGATACAGTGGCGGCAGAACATGATGTCCGCACCTTTCACGTGCTGTTTCTCGTATGCGTCTGCCACTTCCGGCACACCATGATTGTGATAGAACGAACGCGCCTCGTCATTCATCACATTACCCAAGTACGACAACCGTTCGGACGGATATTGTGCATCAGGCATGGCAGGCCTGCGTTCCGGACACGGGCGGCATTCGTCGCGCTTTGAAATCAGGGCATCCACGGCCATACGGCGCAACTCAGACAGCAGAGAGGATGGAACGAACCAGTCTGCGCTCATCTGCACAGACACTTCGGAAGCTGCAAATACAGTTCCGCCCAATTTGGACAATTGCGCCCGAATGTTGGCGGTCTGGGAATTTCTGGCCGTCTGATGCTCAAAGTCGGTCTGAACCGAAACACTGTTTCCGTCACCGTCACTCATAGGGACCTGAAAGCCTCCCTCGCAATCGCGGAATACAATACTCACAGGAATACGGCGGTCTGCCGATTCTTTTGAAAGAGTCCTGTCAAACTCGTAGTCAAGATTACGGTACAGTGGAGTATTCTCAGGAATATCAGCAGATTCCTGTCCACCGTCAAACAGGAAGATACGCCCGTTCTCCACACGGTTTACGCGGAATCCGTGCAGATTTCCGTCTGCGTCAAAATAGCACAGTCCGTCACCGTTATGGAACTCTGCCGTCCCTTTCACCGTCAGCCATCCCTGTCCGCTGTGTCCCACTCTGCCGACAGGAGCACCGATGGATTTTGGGGTATCAAACGACCATATGCCATTGGTACGGCCGTGCAGGAAATAGTCCGTGAATCCACGGTTGAAACTCTTCGAGACATCAGGTGTGAACGTGTATGACACATTGCCTGAAGAAATACGCACAAACGGTGCACTTTCCACGTTTGCAGCACTACGTCTGGCAATTATTTCATCCAGTCTCCGACTGTAGGCTGCAGTTACGTTCTTCACATAGCCCGCCTCTTTCAGACGGCCTTCAATCTTGAATGACACGACACCGGCATCAAGCATTTCCTCAAGGCTGTCAATGCGGCACATATCCTTCAATGACAGCAGATGCTTTCCACGCACCCCCACCTTGCCGTCAGCATCCAGCAGGTCGAACGGCAGACGGCAGAACTGTGCGCACTCTCCACGGTTTGCACTACGGCCGAAACAGCATTCCGAGGCATAGCACTGACCGCTGTAGCTCACGCACAACGCCCCGTGAACGAAGCACTCCAGCTCAACATCGGGACAAGCCTCGTGTATGTTGCGGATTTCGTCCAATGAAAGCTCACGCGCCAGAACCACACGCGAGAAACCGCAGTCTGCAAGAAAGCGTACTTTCTCCACGGAACGGATATCCATCTGAGTACTGGCGTGAAGCGCAATGGGCGGCAGGTTCATACTGAGAATAGCCATGTCCTGAACCAATATGGCATCCACACCGGCGCGATAAAGGTCCCAGATCAGCGCTTCAGTATCCGCCAGTTCGGAATCCTTCAGGATAGTATTGACCGTCACATAAACTCGGGCATAATAAAGATGTGCGAAGCGTGCCAGTTCCGCTATATCCTCCACACTGTTGCCCGCAGCGGCACGCGCACCAAAACGCGCGGCACCGATATAGACCGCATCGGCGCCGTGCTTTATCGCTTCAATCCCGCACTCCCTGTTACGCGCAGGAGCAAGCAGTTCTATCCTTTTCTGACAGCTGTCAGCCACTTCTATTACCAGATATTGGCTCTCTTCTCCGGCTCAAGATAAAGGGCATCACCGGGCTGGATGTCAAATGCCTCATACCAGGCATCAATGTGTGGCAGGGTGCCGTTCACACGCCATCTTCCAAGAGAATGGGGATCGCTCTTGGTACGGTTGCGTATCTCCTCATCGCGGATATTGTCAGCCCACACGGCAGCATACGCAAGGAAGAAGCGCTGTTCCGGAGTAAATCCGAACTTGACCTCCTGCGGCTGGTCTTTCGTTGCATTCCTGAAAGCCTGATATGCGACCATCAGACCACCGTGATCGGCAATGTTCTCGCCCTGTGTCAGAGTGCCGTTGGCAAACAGACCGGGAAGTACCTCGATGCTGTCAAAGTGGTTGATCAGCACCTGAACCTTCTGCTTGAACAGCTCGGCATCCTCCGGAGTCCACCAGTCGGCCAGATTACCGTCCTTGTCAAACTGGCGGCCCTGATCATCGAATCCGTGAGTCATCTCGTGTCCGATAACCACGCCGATTGCACCGTAATTGAAGGCATCGTCGGCAGTCATATCAAAGAACGGATACTGCAGGATTCCGGCCGGGAAGCATATCTCGTTCGTGGTAGGATTGTAATATGCATTGACAGTCTGCGGAGTCATAAACCACTCGGTTTCATCAACAGGCTTCTTGTACTTTTTCTCCACATTGTCAGCCCAGAAGAACTTGTGAGCCTCCACTGAGTTCTCGAAGAAAGTCTTTGAAGGGTCAATGGTGAGCTTCGAGTAGTCCTGCCACTTGTCAGGATAACCTATCTTGATATAGAAAGCATCCAGTTTCTCGTGAGCTTTGGCTTTGGTCTCTCCGCTCATCCAGTCCTGCTCGTCAATGCGCTGACCGAGTGCAGTCTGCAGGTTTCTGACAAGATTCAGCATACGTTCCTTAGCCTCTGCCGGGAAATACTTCTCAGCATAGAGCTGACCGATGGCCTCGCCCATCCATCCGCTTACGGTGCTGGTGGCACGCTTCCACAGAGGCTTCTGCTCCAGCTGGCCGCTCATCACCCTGCCATAGAAGTCAAAGTTGGCGGCATCAATCTCCTGAGTCAAAGCCGATGCGTTGGCATCGATTATCTGCCACTCCATCAGAGCCTTCAAGCCTTCAAGCGGCTCCTCGGCCAGGATAGCCTCAACCTCGTGAATAGGCTCCGGCTGGTTGACATCGACCTCTTCCATATCGTCAAGACCGAGGATTCCGAAGAACACATCCCAGTCAATGCCCTTGTAGTCACGCTTGAGTTCAGCGTAGCCCATCTTGTGATAGTTGGCCATAGGATCACGCATCTCCACACTGCTGTATGATTTCTCTGCAATACGGGTCTCAATGCGCATCACGGCCTCCATCTTGTTCTGAGCCGTCGCCTCGTCAAAGCCGAACAGTGTGAACATACGTACAATGTGCTTCTTGAATGCCTCGCGGATGGCTGTGGTAGCCTCGTCGGTGTCAAGATAATACTCTTTCTCGCCGAGTGAAAGTCCGCCCTGACCTATTCCGACAATGTTGTTTTTGCTGTCCATCATATCTGCTCCGATACCCACGTCAAACAGGCCACCGACTCCGTACGGTTCAAGCTCTGTCATCTCCTTCAGCACCTTCGAGCGGTCACTGATTGCAGCAATACGGTTCAGATATGGGCGCAACGGCTCAATACCCTCGCTGTTCCTGCGCACCGTGTCCATCACCATCTTATAAAGATCGGCAATCTTCCGGGCATTTGTCCCGAACCCGTTATCTGCCGCTACTATCCCATCAATCAGATCCTTCAACTGCTGACGGTTGTCCTCGGCAAGCTTGTCGAAGCTGCCGAAGCGCGCATACTCGTCGCCAAGCGGATTGGCCGCAATCCAGCCGCCGTTTGCAAACTGATTGAAATTGTCACCCGGACGCACAGTCTGATCCAGGTTCTCCACCTTAATACCTGCGTTCATTTTCTTTTCTCCTGTACAGGCAGCCATAGCCAATGCCGCAGCCGCCAACAATAAAACCTTTCTCATTATATTATAACCTAAAAATTACCTACTTCCAGAGCTTCCATAGCGGTCTCCCATTCATGCTCCGCGTTCGCAAGCTCATCCTGCAGTTTGCCGTAAGCCGTGAACATCTCCTGATTCTGCGCCCCGGACGGAGTGCTGAGCCAGCCCTCCAGTTCCCTCATTTCCGCACTTATCTTCTCCACCTTCTTCTCCGCATCATCCACACGCTTCTGCAAACGTCTCCGCTCACGTTCCTGCTGCTTGCGCTGCTCATAATCATCCTTCCCGTTTCCGGCTTTGTCCGGGGCAGCCTCCTGCTGCACAGACCCGCCCTTCATACGGCCTATGTCAGCCAGAGAATCCAGATTACGCCTTCTCAGGAAATCATATATTCCGCCAAGATGCTCGCTCACCTTGCCGTCAGCGAACTCATAGACCTTCGTTACCAGGCCGTCCAGAAATTCACGATCGTGGCTCACCAGAATCACAGTACCGTCAAATGCCTGCACAGCCTCCTTCAGCACATCCTTCGATGCCATGTCCAGATGGTTGGTAGGCTCATCCAGAATAAGCAGGTTCACCGGCGACAACAGCAGACGTATCATAGCCAGACGGCTGCGCTCGCCACCGGACAGCACCTTCACCTTCTTCCGGTTCTCCTCGCCGCCGAACATAAAGGCACCGAGAATATCATTGATGCGCGTGCGGATATCACCCACGGCAACATTGTCAATAGTGTCATATACAGTCAGCTCATCGTCAAGCAGCTGCGCCTGATTCTGCGCATAATACCCTATCTGCACGTTATGACCGATTTTCAGCATACCGTCGAACGGAATCTCGCCCATAATGCATTTGACGAGTGTCGATTTACCCTCGCCGTTACGGCCCACGAAAGCCACTTTCTCCCCGCGCTTTATAGTAAATTCCACACCGCTGAACACCACGTGCTCCCCATACGACTTGGCTACAGCCTCGCATATCACAGGATAGTCACCGCTACGCTGTGCAGGTGGGAACTTGAGCCTCATCGCCTTGTTGTCAACGCCGTCAATCTCTATCGGCACTATCTTCTCAAGCGCCTTGATACGGCTCTGCACCTGCACCGCCTTGGTAGGCTTATAACGGAAACGCTCTATGAATTCCTTTGCGTCAGCTATCTCCTTCTGCTGATTCTCGTATGCCCTCAGCTGCTGTTCGCGTCTCTCCTCGCGGAGCTTCACAAACTCATCGTACTTGACCTTATAGTCATATATGCGCCCGCACGATATCTCAATGGTGCGGTTCGTGACATTGTTTATGAACGCCCTGTCGTGACTGACCAGAATCACGGCACGGCTGCGCTGTGCCAAAAACTCTTCAAGCCACTGGATACTCTCAATGTCCAGATGATTGGTAGGTTCATCCAGCAGCAGCACATCGGGATGGCTCAACAGCAGCTTGGCCAGTTCGATGCGCATACGCCAGCCACCGCTGAACTCACTTGTAGGCCGGTCGAAATCCGTCCTACGGAAGCCAAGTCCCAGCAATGTCTGCTCCAGCTCTGCCTGGTAATTGCCCGCCCCTATCAGCTGCAGACGCTCGCTCTCGTGAGTGAACCGGTCTATCAAGGCCTGATATTCAGGAGTGTCATAATCGGTACGGTCCACTATCTGGCTGTTCAGCCTGTCAACCTCGGCCTGAAGCCGGTGAATAACCTCGAAGGCCGTCTCCACCTCGTCGCGCACACTGCGCGAATCGGTAAGTTTCATCACCTGCGGCAGATAACCTACCGATGTTTCCTTCGGTACCGACACAGTCCCCGATGTAGGTTGCTGCAGACCGGCAATAATTTTCAGCATAGTGGATTTGCCCGCACCGTTCCTACCCACAAGGGCTATACGGTCACGGTCATTCACCACATAACTGACACCACTGAACAACGGTCTGGCGGCGAACTCCACCTTCAGGTCTGAGACTGATATCATCCGCAGAAAACGTGCAAAATTACTTCTTCTTCCACAGATTACCAAACTTTCCCAGTGCTGTTTGAACTCGGGTCCGTGGCAGATGTTTCAAATTGTTTTCATTCAGGGGCTGTCAAGGCGAAACTTGAGTCAATTATGTTTCATAACCTGACAAGATTGTGTTCTTCAAGGCCGGATGTTACCTGTATTATTCTTCCGTCACTGATGCCCAGCGTAACCGGAACCTGTTCCCAACGTTGGTGATGTCTGTTCCTCGGAGAGGATGTCAGTCTCAACACGTATGGTATATGGTTTTTATCAAAACGTATGCATTTTTCCGGCACGGACAAAACCTGCTCTGCCTTTCGGGTTACAATCCTGGCATTGGCGCTGAAGCCGGAACGCAGTCCGATATTATCGGGTATAGAGGTCAGGGCAGCCTTGATTTCAAATTGTGTGAAACCGCCTTCCGTCCTTCCGAAAGATGATACGGAAACGATTTCTGCCTGAATAACTGTATCGGGAGCGGCACTGGGAACAAGAGTCAGCTCCATTCCTTTGCGGATGTACACAATGTCAGTTTCATCCACATATCCTTTGAAAACCAGCGGGCCGTTGTCTGCGACCGTGCATACAGGCTTGCCTATGCGGGACACGCTTTCGCCTTCGTTCACGAAAATAGCGGAAATGACTCCGTCAACCGGGCTACGCACTATTGATTCGTCGTACTCCGGAGAGCGTTTTGAACTGCCACCGACAACAATACTGCGTCTGTTCATGGCAAACGCCAGTTTTTCTTCAGCTATGCTGAGGGCATTCCGGGCCTGCTCGTATTCCTTGGTTGAAATATTATGCACAGCATAGAGATTCCCCGCTCTTTCAAAATCGGTTTCCGCCTGCTTCAATGCAATTCTTTCCAATTCGACGGCAGCATTTGCTTCTTCAAGTGCATAAATGTCAGGAATAGCTTCCAGAATCGCTATACACTGGCCTTTTTCAACCACGTCTCCGCACTTGACCGGAATTTTCGAAATATATGCAGATATACGGGGCATTACCTCAATCTCTCTGTCAGAGGATATCCTGCCGGATATGGTTATTGCAGATGCGATGTCCGCATAACCGGCTTCAACATACGGATAGACATTCCGTGGAGGTCTTGAAAACAGCCACAGGATTACGAGCAGAACAAGTGCGAATGCAACTGACAGATATAAACTTCTTTTGATTCCCATATTGTTTTTGTTAAAACAGATTCTTATACGTCATAGAATAACTCGGAAATATTTTGGGCTGCCATCTTCCGTGCGGGATAATACCCCGAAATCACGCCTCCGGCAATCACAATGGCCGTCACCGACAGGATTCCGAAGAAAGACAGCTGTGGCATACCGAACAAGGGATCCGACAGGATTCCGATTCCGATGAGCAAGCGCATGGCGGCAATGGCAAGTTCTGCGACAGACACACCTATCAGTGAAAAAGATACGGAAATGACCAGACTTTCATACACACACTGTCTGATGATGTCCCGTGGCCTGGCTCCCATTGACAGCCTTACTGCTATTTCACTTTTTCTCTCCCGGACGGAAAGAAGCATTATGCCAAA
The DNA here is from genome assembly GCA_024398595.1 of Bacteroidaceae bacterium. Taxonomy (GTDB): domain Bacteria; phylum Bacteroidota; class Bacteroidia; order Bacteroidales; family Bacteroidaceae; genus Colenecus. The sequence goes on from JAKSIX010000024.1 coordinate 7,769, forward strand.
CACTCCAAGCAGACTTGAGATGATTATTCCTATGAAAACCACCCATATCAATACTTTTGTCCCACCGAACAGGGTATTCAGCATTTGGGAATATTCCTGCATTCCGACAGTCTCTACCGAATAACTGTCATCGGGATTGACTTTATGAATCTGCCGCAGATAGCGGAGGATTTCTTCCGTTTGCTGTTCGTATCCTTCTGCCACGTTCAATGAAAAGCACAGGTATGTAAGATTTCCATTGAGTCCGTAAACCGCATCGGTCGTTGAACATGGAAGAACAATGGAGTTCTGTTCGTTTCCGAACGGAGCAACGAAGGGGTTGTCTTTTTTCAGAACCCCGACAATAGTGTACATTACGTTACCTATACGGATGTCCTGTCCACAGGCTTCCTCACCATCGCCGAACCACTTTTTGTACAGATCCAATCCCACAACGCACACTTTACGTTTCTGACGCATATCAAGTTCGTCAATGAAGCGGCCTCTGGCCATAGAAATCTGCATCAGACTGTCCAAGCCGGGGGTCATTGACAGGACATTCGCATAATCCTCCGTACCATTACCGACAAGTACGGGCTGGAGATTGGGGGTAATGGTGACGGCATAGGTTCGGGTTATTGTGCCGGAGAATTCGGATTGGATGGAATTGAGGTCTTTCATATCAAAATTCCAAAGTCTGCCGGAACCGAATCCGGAGTAGTCCATTGTAGTCGGAAGAGTGTTTACAACCACCGTTTCCATCCTCAATTTGCTTATATCCCCTATAGACCCGTTATAGAAGATGTTGTACCCGGCCAAGGCAATCAGCAGAATGAACATTCCACCGGCAACGGCACATCCTGACAGCAAAGTTCTTGTCCTGTTGCGTTTCAGCACAATCATCGCGTCCTTAAACAAATTGTCTTCAATAATCCTATTCACAGCACATCGCTTCGTTGATTCTGACAGACGTGGCCTTGCGGGCCGGAGCAAAACCTGAAATCAACCCGCATACAATAATGATGGCAGTGCAGGATAGTATCAACTGCCAGCTGACAGTCATATCCCCTATGAAAATCCACTTTGCATCTGCAGTGACTTTTTTCACCACTATATTGGCAACATTGAGTGCAGCGGATCCGAGCAGCATCCCTATACACCCGAATATCAGCATGACAAATACCGATTCACCAAGAACCAGACGGAAAATGGAACCTTTGTTCGAACCGCATACCAGCCGTACGGCAATCTCTTTGGTTCTATCCTTTACAGACAGGAACACGATGCTGCTCACTCCCAGAATACCCATCAGAAGAGACAACAGCCCCAAAATAACTGTAAAGAGCCTTATCGAGTCCAGCAATTTCTCCTGTGCTTCAATGAAATCTATATATTCTTCAAAATGCATGGCGGAGGTATCGTCAGGACTGATTCCTTTCTTGAAATACAACCAGGACCGTATATCCTCCTTCAGCCGGTACTTTTCTTCCACAGGTGTTTTCAGGAACAGCTTTATATCAATGGAACTCAGTTCATCTCCCATTCCCTGCATTGACATGGCCGTCTCAAAAGGGACAAGCACCTGATTGATGCTTACTTTATGTGATGATTTATACACTCCTTGGGCAATATACGGCAGACCATTTATTTCAAGTGTCCTGTTTACGGCATCTTCAACCCTCCCGAACAGTTGCACAGCTATGGCTTCCGGAATAATGCAGATTCTGTTCCTTCCATCCAATTCCACTTGCGTAAAATTACGTCCGGCTGTAATCTGTATAGCATTATCGTTAAGTTCTTTGCGGTAATCGCTGACCAGTGCTCCAGCCGAGCCTGTCAGGCTTTTACATTTCACGGGAATCTGTTTCCTTGGATAGATGAATTCCGAACGGTCTGAAAACAATGTCTGCAACTCCTGTGCATCGTCTCTTGTGAGTGACATCCGCTGTCCTTTTATGAGTCCGTTGTATGCCATTGAAGTTTCACCAGGACTGACCGATATCAGAATGTACTGGAGGATATAGTCATAATTGGACCTGTTGCCCCTGTCTATTCCGTTTGAAGTGCCTACAACGGCAATAAAGATAAACACGCCCCAGACAGTCATCAGTCCCGACAGGAAACCGCGTCTGCGGCTCATCCTGACAGATGCCAGAATGTCCCTGAAATAATTCCCCAATGATAGCCTACCTTCTTTCATCTTTCTCAATGCGGCCGTCATTCATTGTTATGCAACGGCTCATTTGGGAGGAAATGGATGTCTCGTGCGTAACCAGAACAATTGTGACATTGCTCTCTTCATTGCATTTCTTGAACAGGTTGACTATTTCCTGTGTCATTCTGCTGTCCAAGGCTCCGGTAGGTTCGTCGGCCAGAATAATCTTCGGATTCATCACCATTGCTCTGGCAATTGCCACCCTCTGCTGCTGGCCGCCTGACAAATGGGATGGAATATGTTCTTTCCATCCTGTCAGTTCCATCTTTTCCAACATACTCATCACCCTCTCTTCCCGTTCCCGTTGCGGAACGCCCCTGTAAATCAGTGGAAGTTCCACATTCTCATAGACGGTTTTGAAGGAAATAAGGTTGTATCTCTGGAACACAAAACCTATATTGTGGTTGCGGATAAGCGCTTCCTCATCCTTCGTGAGATCCTTTATGAGCTGTCCTCCAAGACGATACACGCCTTCATCATAGGAATCGAGAAGGCCTATGACATTCAGCAGCGTGGATTTCCCGGAGCCTGACGGTCCGGTCACACCTACGAATTCGCCTTCGTCAATATGAAGGTCAACATCTTTCAGAGCCGTCAGAGGCGTGTCACCCCAATACGTCTTACAAACAGCTTTCAGATCTATCATTGGCTCGCGTAATACAGCTCAGAACAGCTTTTCCGGATACTCGCCGGCATCGACCAGCTGACGGATTTTATTGACCACGCCCTGACGATCCTCAGCGTATGTCACGCCGAACCATTTGGAAGTAGTGTCCAGTACCTCCACTGTAGCAGTACCGTCATTGATAAGCTTATTGACCATCAGAGGAATGAAGTATTCCGACTTGGGAGTCTCCAGATTGTCTTTCAGCCACTCCTTGAAATACTCCTCAGAATATGTGAAATAGTCCGGCGTAAAGCCCCATACGTTCATTGATACAGGGGTATTGTCCGCAATGCTCACCCAATTCTCACCGTCCTTGTAGCAGACCTTGCCGTCCCTGCGGAGAATCTCAGTGCGCTCCACCACAGTAGTGAGATGTTTCTTTGCATTGACCTCGCACACTCCACGCGATACCTTGCCGTTCTCGCTCAGTGTGTTGGCTACGCGGAAACCCACCATAGAATACGTATTCTTCGCGCCGTCAGGCAGTCCGGACAGGAACCTGCCCATCACCGCAAAGCAGTCACGACCGTAGAAGTCATCTGCGTTTATCGCGCAGAACGGCTCCTTGATGACATCCTTTGCCATCAGTACAGCGTGATTCGTACCCCACGGCTTCGTCCTGTCAGCCGGGCATTCGAATCCTGCCGGCAGATTATCGATTGACTGGAATACGACCTCTGTCGGAATGTGTCCCTCATACTTGCTCAGGACAAGACGACGGAAATCCTCCTCAAAATCCTTTCTGATGACAAATACGATTTTTCCGAATCCGCCGCGTATCGCGTCATACACGGAATAATCCATAATTGTCTCACCCGAAGGACCAAGGGTATCAAGCTGTTTCAAACCACCATAACGGCTGCCCATACCTGCAGCCAGAACAAACAAAGTCGGTTTCATATCTCATTGCATTATTTTGTGCGAATTTACACAAAAAAGCTTAATTTCGCTATGTAATCAACACAGGTAAAGCAGGTGCAGACAAAGGAAGAGAAATACGCGGCAATACTGCCGGCGGTACGCTCGCTGATGAGCGGAGAAGATGACGTAATAGCCCGTATGGCCAATCTTGCAGCACTGCTGCATTACGAGTTCGGATTCTGGTGGACCGGATTCTACCGGGTGTGCGGCAAAGACAGCGAAAAAACGGAACTGGTTCTCGGACCGTTTCAGGGCCCTCTGGCCTGCACAAGAATAGGCTTCGGGAAAGGTGTCTGCGGAACAGCATGGGCCGAAAACCGCACCGTAGTCGTACCGGATGTGGAAAAGTTCCCGGGACATATCGCCTGCTCCAGCGAATCACGAAGCGAAATTGTGGTTCCGGTGAGGCAATGCGGACGGATTACCGCCGTTCTGGACATTGACAGCCGGGAGCTTGGCACCTTCGATGCCACGGACGCGGAATGGCTCGAAAAGATTGTCGGGTACCTGCCATTATAAACAGAAAACCATGAAGATAACGTCCGTCGTAGAGAACACAAGCCGTCGGGGTCTTCCCGTAGAGCATGGTCTCAGCCTTTACATTGAAATGGAAGACGGGCGTAAAGTACTGTTCGATATGGGGCAGAGCGCATTGTTCGCACGCAATGCCGAAGCTATGGGTCTGAGCATTGCCGATGTCAATGTCGCCGTGATATCCCACGGACATTACGATCATGGCGGCGGACTGGGAACATTCCTCGCCGGGAACAGCAAGGCGCAGGTCTTCATTCACCGGGACGCATTCCAGCCCCACTATTCGCTGCGCGATGACGGCCTGCATTACATCGGTTTGGACAGTGAACTGAAGGAGAGTGTTCGACTGGTTTACTGCGATAATCTCGAAACAATCGGAAGCGGTATGACCCTGTTCGCCAATGTCAGTGGCGACTGCTGCAATCCTGCAGGAAACCGACGGCTGTTCGGACCTTCTGAAAGTGAAAATGATTCATTCCGTCACGAACAGAGCCTTGTCATTGAAGAAGGGAATAACGTAGTCCTCTTTGCCGGCTGTGCCCATCGCGGCATCATCAACATCATCCGTAAAGCCGAGGAAGTAACCGGCCGCCCACCCACTCACGTTCTGGCAGGAATGCATCTCGTCAAAAGTGGCCTGAATGAAATCAGTGAAAATGTCTTCATCAACACCCTCGCTTCAGAACTCAGGAAATACAGCGGAACCATGTTCTACACCATGCACTGCACCGGCCTGGATCAATTCGCCAAACTGAAATCACTCCTCGGTGAGCAGATTGGATACCTGGCCTGCGGCGACACGATACTTCTATGACATTCAGTGAACACAGTGTTAATCAAGAATCAGGTCTTTTGACTCCGTTCCACGAATGAACATCGAATAATAAATCGGCATATACAGAATGCCGTCCTTCAATTCAATGCTCCTTTCATTACTCAGGACAATCGCACTGCTTATATGATAATCCGGGGTTGAAATGAACCCATCCAGAGCACTGTGAATCTCTTGCATTTGAAGCGCAGGGAAGACTGAATGTCCTTCAAAAACATACGGATGCTTCTGAAGGAAGGACGGTACAATTCCAATCACTGGCCCCGCATCGTTCGCGATGAATCATGATTCCCGATTTCCTTTGTTTTGGGAAAATCCAATATGGCTTTCAGCCAGTCACACAGGAAAATCGGGATATTGAGGATATTTCCGTTCAGTTTAAGGTTCTTCATGGAAAAGCGGAGTCTCAATCTCGGAGAATACTTTTCCTGATAGACCTTGAAGCTCTGTCCTGTAATATTCTCTTCAGCCTTAACTTCAATCGGATATATATCTATGCCGTCCTGAATGAGAAAATCAACCTCTGCCCTATTTCCTGAAATGGTCCAATAATGAGGAGCATTGAATCCTTGAGCCAAAAGAGAGCCAAGGACAAAATTCTCAGCCATGGCGCCCTTGAATTCCTTAAGAAGATCTCCTTTGGCAATTACCGCTTCAGGAGGCAGTTCTGCCATTGTACGAAGTATAGCCTGATCAAGCATATATACCTTGAAAGCAGTTGTGTCTTCGTAATGCTTGAGTGGCAGTTGTGGCGTTTCACTGACAAAGATGCGGAAAACCATTCCCGAAAGTACAAGCCAGTCCAGAGCAGATTCGTATTCACGAGCCCTTGCACCTTCTCTTACGGTTCTGAATATAAACTTCCTGTTTTCACGGGACAACTGGGATGGTATGCTTCTCCATATTTCCCTGATGCGTGGAATGTCCTTGGCATCAACGTGCTTCGTGAAATCAAACTCGTAGGATTTTCTGAGTTCGGCAAGATCATTCTCTATCTTTTCCATACCGGCACCATCCAACATGTCACTGCATGGCTTTGGCAGTCCGCCACATACCTGATATCTTCTATACTGCTCTGTGAGTTTGTTAAATAGAATATCAGGAAGTGGCTCCAAATCTGCCAATCGGGATTCGGTCTGCTGCAAGAGTGCTGCATCGCTCATACGGAGATATTCCCGGAATGTGACCGGATACATCTCCAAAAAACTGACCTTACCGACAGGGAAGGTGTCATTCTGTTCCTCTTCTGCATCCTTTTTTGATGTTTTCCTATTGACAGCCACTCCCAGTAAGGAGCCTGCGGCAATGACATGGTAGCCCGGAGCATCTTCCTTGAAATACTTCAGCGAATTCAGAGCAGCCTTGCAATCCTGAATCTCATCAAAGAAGATAAGCGTATCTTCTTCAAGCAGCGGTACATTGGTATATAGTTCCAGTTCTCCAAGAATTCGTCTGACATCTTTGGTCATTTCAAAGATGTTCTTCAACTCTCCCTGTTTTTCAAAATTGAATATCGCCGTATGCTTATAGTGAGTACGCCCGAATTCAGTGACAGCCCAGGATTTACCAATCTGTCGTGCCCCCTGTATTATAAGAGGAGAGCGGTCCTCTGCACTCTTCCAAGCTTCCAGCCTACCTATGATTTCTCTTGTTATTACCATACGGTCATCAAATTATCAATGTGTTGCAAAGATAATCAAAACATCCAATATCACACATTCGCGCGCAAAAATGTGAGAATTCTCACACAATTCGCACCTAATGCGTGACTCGTGAGTCACCTTCCAGAATGGCGTGACCTTCCCTAAGATTGGTTGACACTGGAACTCTGGGAAAAATTATCGGCAAAGTTGGATGCATTCCACGAGAGGATGGAAAGATACGAATCTCTTCCGGAAGAAGAACGAATTGAGAAATACCGCAACTTCACCACACACAGACATGCATTGAGGAGCATGAGGATTACTCCATCTACCACTATTATATGGCTCCGACATGGGATTTGGAACGGCGTCTGCTGGAATGCAACGACCACGTGGAGGTTCTGGAACCTCAGGAATTGAGGGACATGATGGCCGAACACGCCCAGAATATGGTGGATATGTACAACGGGAAATGGGACTGAATTTTAAATGGAGAAATCAGAGTTTTGAACCTGCTCTGAGTTGCGGAGGGAGGATTCGAACCTCCGACCTTTAGGTTATGAGCCTAACGAGCTACCTCTGCTCCACTCCGCGATGTTTTGTAACGCAAAGGTACAGTCTTATTTGTAAAAGGCAAATCTTTTCACTCTTTTTAACCTGTTCTTCGCTCATTTTGCTTACTTTTGTGCAATAGATATGCCTGCATTATATGCCAAACCAGAAAACCAGACTTCAGCTTATTGCCGCCGCACAGCAGCTGTTCGTGCGGAAGGGCTATGAGTCTGCTACAATGAGCGACATCGCCGCAGAATCGGGAAAAGGCAGGAGAACACTATATACATACTTCGAGAATAAGGAGGAAATATATCAGGCGGCCGTTAATCTGGAATTCCAGAAAATCATTGACGCATTGACTGAAATCGCCGCAAAGAACATACCGCCTCAGAAGAAAATAATGGAATTCATATACGGACGTATGACAATTCTCAAGGAAGCGGTATATCGGAACGGCACGCTGCGCTCCGGATTTTTCCGTGACATCTGGGGATTGCAGCATTTCCGCAAGGACTTTGATGCTGCCGAGAAAAAACTCCTGACCGGCATCATTATGGAAGGCAAGTCACTCGGCATATTCAATGTCCAATATGTGAATCTGACATCGGCATATATCCAGTACTGTATGAGAGGATTTGAAGTGCCGTTCATACGCGGCCAGGTCAGGATGGGACACAGCGGAGATGACGTGAGGGGAGAAATTGAGAGAATGGTATATGGAGCATTGAGCTACAGCAGCAAAGACGAAAAGCAATAAGGATATATGGGAATTCTTTCCGGCAAGGTGGTCATTGTCACAGGTGGCACAAGAGGCATAGGTTACGCCATGGCACGCTGCTTCACAGACGAAGGAGCAGATTTGGCATTTATCTACAGGAGCAGTGTAGAAAAAGCAAAATCCGTTGAAGAGGAATTGGGAGCCAAAGGCGTGAAAGTCAAGGGTTATCAGTCCGATGTAGCCGATTTCAACGGCATCGCATCGACAGTCAGCCGGATTCTTGCAGATTTCGGCAGGATTGACGTACTTGTGAACAACGCCGGCATCACACGCGACGGACTGACATTCCGTCTGAGCGAGGAGGCCTGGGACGATGTCATTGACACCAATCTGAAATCCGCATTCAACTGCATACACGCTTGTGCGCCGGTAATGCTGCGCCAGCGCAGCGGATGCATATTGTCGGTATCATCAATAGTCGGTCTGGGAGGTAATGCAGGACAGGGCAACTACGCCGCATCAAAGGCCGGACTTATAGGACTGACCAAATCCGTGGCCAAGGAACTGGCATCACGCGGAATACGCGCCAACCTGATAGCACCGGGATTCATCAGAACTGAAATGACAGACAAAGTCGGCGAGGAGCAGATGGCACAGTGGTGCAAGGATATTCCATTGCAGCGCGCCGGCACACCGGAAGAAGTCGCCAAGGCCGCATTGTTCCTGATTTCGGACAATGCATCGTATATCACAGGACAGGTTCTGACAATTGACGGAGGGAGAAGTATGTAATGGAAGTCCTTTACGATGACAATCATATAATAATCGTCTCCAAGAATTCATCGGAGATAGTCCAGGGAGACAAGACAGGTGACAAGCCTCTGTCCGAAACCGTAGCGGCCTGGATCAAGGAGAAATACTGCGAGCCTGGCAATGTATTCGTCGGTGTGACGCACCGTCTGGACCGTCCTGTCAGCGGAGTGGTGGTATTTGCCAAGACCGGCAAGGCTCTGTCCAGACTCAACGATATGTTCCGCGACGGAAATGTGAGCAAGCGTTATCTGGCAATTGTCAAAAATCTCCCACCAAAGCCGGAAGGAGAACTGACGCACTGGCTGGTGCGTAACGAGAAGCAGAACCGCTCGTATGCATACGATTCGGAGAAGCCAGGCAGCAAGAAAGCCGTACTCAAATACCGTCTGTTAGGAAGTTCCGTCAATTACCACCTGCTGGAAGTGGAACTTCTGACTGGCCGCCATCACCAGATAAGATGCCAGCTGGCAAAAATGGGATGCCCCATAAAGGGCGATTTGAAATATGGTGCGGAGCGTTCAAATCCCGATGCAAGCATATCCCTGCACGCCTACTGCGTAAGCTTTGAGCACCCGGTATCACATAAAAGAATCACCGTGTATGCTCCCATACCCGGTGATTCACTATGGCAGAGTTTCAGGGATGTTATTCCGCAGGAGACTCCGGCCACTCTATCAGAGTAGCCTTGATTATCTTCACATCCGGTACAGGGCGGCTGTTCTTGTCAACGTGCGATGCCGAAATCTTATCAATGACATCCATACCCTCTACGACCTCTCCGAACACGGTGTAATAACCATCCAACGACGGAGCACCGCCTACGGTAGTATATTCCTCAATCTGCTCCTTCGAGAAATGGAACACAGGCCGTGTCTGTGTTATCGAATCGGCCTGTTTGCTCAATTTGTCAATAAGCACGCTGGTCTTGTTCTTGTAACCTTTCTGCTTATACTCCATAAACTTGGCCGCGTATGGCTGTGCAATGGAGTCCCGCAGCACATTGTACCATTTCTTCTGTATCTTGGTCTCCAGCCCGGGAAAACTTGACGCACTGGTCTTGCTGCCAGTTATGATATAGAACTGCTGGCTGGTGGAATAGTTCACCTGACGCAGACTGGCCTGGCCTACAGCCCCACGCTTGTGATAGTATTTCCAGGGATTGATCTCACCTGGGATAGTATCATTTTCCTCATCAACACCGAGAGCTACGCCCGCCTGTGCCCCCTTCGACTTCGGATCACCCGCCTGGATCTTGTACTTCCGCTCCACGCCGAAGAACAGCTGACCGTCATACACACCCTTGCGCACTTGACGTACCATATTGTGCCTATGAAGCGGAGTTCCCTGATACAGTTTTATCACAAAATCTCCCATAGTTGTCTCAAACCTGACATACTGGTCACAATCGGCGATGATGGTATCGGCATCCTCCACCTCGGCATCACCCTTAGCTCCATTATTACACGACGGCATCAGCACTACCGCCACAACAACAGCAAAACCAAACAGATATTTTCTCATATTCGTTAATATTTTCATCAGATTACTTCATCATCCAGTAATCCCACTTGAAATCGCACGTGCCTTTGAACACGAAATACAGGTCGTGAACGCCTGCCACGCCATTCAGGGCACACTTAATGTTCTTGAATCCTTTGCCGGGCTTCACTGTCAATGTTCCAGCCAGCGGTCCGTCCTTACTGTCTGTCCGAACTTCAATCACGCCGTCAGAATCAGCCTGTACGTTGGCAATGAACTGCCTTGCACCATCGCCGAAATCAACGCCCTTCAGCAGAATCATCTCGCCTTCATCAATATTCGTCACGACAAGTCCGCGTTTATCAACCTTCTCATTCTTCAGACCATAACCCCAGGCCATGGTCTCCGCCTCCACCTTGCGATACGGATTGAACGGTTCAATCTGGCCGAGCGTACAGTCCTGCCAGTAGGGAAGTTCCTGAATCGTCCCATCGGGATTGTATGTCATCTCAGCCCCGGACACACTACGGCGTTCGTGGTGCTTGAACGTGTCAAGATGCATTATGTCATAGTTCAGGCCGAACACATAGCTCCTGCCCTTATAGTCTATGATACCGGGGTGATTGCCGCGTGTACGCTGCGTATGGTTCATAATATGACCTTTATATTCCCACGGTCCGAGCGGACTGTCGCTCATAGCATAACCTATGCCCTCAGGACAGCAGGTCGACGCGAACGCCAGATAATAGTGTCCGTCTCTTTTCCAGAACCAGGGTCCCTCCTGATAATCCTGTATCTTCGGGAATTTCATAATCTCACCGCTGTATGATATCATATCCTCGTTCAGCTTGACCGCATAGAGAGTCGGATTACCCCAGTACATATATGCCTGACCGTCATCGTCTATCCAGACAGTAGGGTCAATATCATCCCAATGCTCCTTCTGCCACACCAAAGGCTCCCCAATCGGATCAACAAACGGCCCCTCAGGCTTGTCAGCAACCAGTACGCCAATACCGTGTCCGTGCAGAGGACAGTACATATAGAACTTGCCGTTTCGCGGAATCACCTGCAATGCCCACGCTCCGTTGTCACGGCTGCGCCACGCGAAATCCTTGGTCGATGCAACCGCGCCACGGTCGGTCCAGTTCACCATATCGGCCGATGTGTAGAGCAGCCAGTCGTACATCTCGAAGTTATCGGCATAGTCCTCATCGTGAGTCGTATAGAGATACACTGTACCGTCATAGACCATAGGAGCTGGGTCGGCAGTATATTTCGTCTGTACCACCGGCATATTCACCGTCTGATTGAATTTCCACCAGTCAAGATCAAAGAAATCACCTTCCCCACCGGTGAATCTGATATAGACATCGTGAATACCCGTCAGCTCCGTATTGACACGCGCATACTGCACCGCACCGTCACCTGTAATATCTATCGTACATATAGGCGCACCCTCCATATTATCGGCATAGAACTCTATCGCGGCCTTGTTCCTGAATGCTGCAATCTCAACAGTGGCCAGCACCGGAGCCTTATCCCCGAAATCAACTTCCCTGACTTTCAGCCAGTCGCCGTTATTGATGGATGTAACATAGTGATTCACACCGGCACGGCTGTCATTCTTCAAGCCGGATGCGTCGGCCATCGTCTCAGCCTCCACTCTGACGTATGGATTGACAGTGCCTAAAGGCGCAACACCTTCCTTGGTAAACGGGATGAAAGGAATGCTGCCGTCGGCATTATACCTGAATTCCTCCACACAGGTTGAACGGCGGAAACCGCCTCCGCCGGGCAATCCCCCATTGTGATAGAACATATAGTTGTGTCCCCGGAACGTCACCTCCCCACCATGAATCGTGAAACTGTTTTCAGCCTCATCCATAATACGGCCACGGTAGGTCCAGGGACCGTCAATTGTCGGAGCCGTGGAATAGGCCATATGTTCAGGTACTCCACCGGCAGGATATGTCATAAAATATGTATCGCCTTTCTTAGTAACCCAAGGGCCTTCCTCATAGCCCACCATCATCTCTTTCTGACCGCCCTTGGCCCAGTTTTCCTTCATGGATTCCGGTCCGAAACACTTCGGGTCGTGGAAACCCGGAACCTCCCTGTAGCCATCCTTGAACGATACCATATCGTCATTGAGCTCGCCGTACCAGCAACCCTTGTTACCCCAGAACAGGTATGCTCTGCCATCATCATCCACCAGCACAGTCGGGTCAATGAAGCTGAAGCCCTCGGCCAACGGTGCACCTATCGCATCTGTCCAAGGTCCCTGCGGACTGTCGGCCACCGCCACAGCAAGCGCATCGCCGCCCTTCTCCGTATTGCAGCACATATACCAGTACCATTTGCCATTACGCTCCACCGCCTGCGATGCCCAGGCGCGGTCGCCCTGCTTGGCCCATTTGAAAGTAGCCGTCGATACCTGTGTTCCCATATATGTCCAGTTTACCATATCAGTGGTACAGTACAGCAGCCAGTCCTTCATCTTGAAATACTGGGCATCATCCTCATCGTGGTCAACGAACAGATAGAGTGTATCACCATGCACATAAGGCGCCGGATCCGGAGTAAACATCGTGTGAATCACAGGATTCTGCGCACTCAGACCCATTGTCACACCAAATGCCGACAGAGTCAGCATAGACATCTTGCAGAAATTCTTTCTCATATTACAAATTCTTACCTATACGGCCATAAAGATACATCATTTGTCGGCTCATCCAATGTTGCACCACACAAAATAACAAGCCCCTGCAACTTCTTGCAGAGACTTGCGGTTTTCATCCGTACCCAGAGCCGGTCTCGAACCGGCACGAGTTTTACCCCACTGGTGTTTGAGACCAGCGCGTCTACCGATTCCGCCATCTGGGCATTTGGTGAATCACAACTCCGTGACGCTCCGATGGAGTTGCAATGCAAAGGTACGCCGTTTTTTTGAAAAATCTGCAAATTGCGGCTAAATAAGTTTGATTTTAAGAAAAAGGACGCTACCTTTGAGTAATCGGTGACACCTATGCTAAGTAATGACAACTACTGTGTAATACTGGCCGGCGGAGCTGGAACGAGGATGTGGCCTTTGAGCAGAAAGCAACGTCCCAAGCAGTTCGTGGATTTCTTCAAGAACGGCAGCACACTGCTGAAACGCGCCGTAGCCCAAATGGGCAGGATTATTCCGAAGGAGAATATAATCGTGGCAACCAACATCGGCTACTACGATATAGTGCGTGAGCAGCTGCCCGATCTGGACATACATCAGATACTGCGCGAGCCCGCCATGAAAGGCACAGGCCCTGTGTTCGTAATGGCCGCATACCACATACGCGACCTCAATCCGAACGCAAAGGTGGTCGTATTGCCCTCCGATATTCAGATAACGGACGAAGAATCGTATTTCAGCACAATAGAAAAGGGAATGGCTTTCGTTGACAGGCACGACACACTGCTGACGATAGGCATCAAACCCACCCGCCCCGAAACCAGATACGGATATATCCAGATAGACGAAAAGACTATGGACGGTATGTATCTGGTGCGCACATTCACCGAAAAACCGGAAGAGAATTTCGCCAAGCTGTTTGTAGAGAGCGGAGAATTCTATTGGAACTCCGGAATACTTATGTGGAACGTCAGTGCATTCATCAGGACAGCCGCGGCATATCTGCCGGAAGTGACTACACAGTTCGATATGATATACAGCACCTGCCACAATCGCGATGCCCGCCGGAATCGCCTGTACGCATTCTACGAGGCATTTCCCCACGTTTCAATAGACTATGCCCTGCTTGAGAAAGCCGGCAACGTATATATGGCAACCGGCAGCTTCCGATGGAACGACATTGAATCCTGGGATTTGCTTTACGATGTGAGTAGCCGCGATGAAGACGGAAATGCTGTAATCGCAGCAGACACACTGACATACAACTGCAACGGAAATCTGATAATAGAGAACTCCCATGGCAAGAAACTGGTTGTGGCAGACGGTCTGTCAGATATGCTGGTTGTCGATACCGATGATGTCCTGGTTATCTGCAACCGTCACAACGAGCAGGCATTCAAGAAATACCTGAACGATATAAAGCTAAAGTACAAAGGTCAGGATTTCAATTAGGCTTGGATACCGACAGAATATCGCGGTATCTACGTGAATCGCCCAGAACCGATATTGCAGTGTCCAACGCGGCATCATTACGCATATTATACCGTATCACTCCATGCTCGTAATAATAGCGCGATACAATCTCCGTACCGAGCAGCGATATGACATCGTCCTTGAACGTATCAAGGTCGCGCTCCACATTATATTGCAGTTTAGCCTCCAGCGAGTCAAACTCCGCAACCGCATTGGCATACAATCCCTCCACTTTCGCAATATCGCGTATCGCCGCAAGTGCCTGACTGCTGCGGCTCTTGTAGTCAAAGTCCGACTTTCCTACGTATTCCTTGAATGAGCCATACAGGGAATCACTCACACAAAACTCATCGACAGGTTCTATTCCCCCGTTTCTGCTACAGAAATCATTTACATAGTCAAAAAGCAGGACATCCGTTGACAGGTAATAAACCAGGTCTGCCAGCGTATCCACCGGACAACTGACATCCGGCCGTATTCCGCCGCCATCCTTAACCTCACGTCCGGCCTTGGTCTTGAACACGTGCGCCAGACTGTCAGGAGTACGCTCCGCCTTGCCGTTTCTGTCACGTTTGGAGTAATCCACCTCCTGAATACAACGTCCGCTCGGTATATAGTATTTCGCTGTCGTAACCTTGATAGTTCCATTGAACGGCAGCGAACGGGTAGTCTGTACGAGCCCCTTGCCGTACGAGCGCGAACCGACAACCACAGCACGGTCCAAGTCCTGCAACGATCCCGATACGATTTCAGAAGCCGATGCGGAATTGCCGTTAATCATCACGACCAATGGAATTTCCGTATTGACGGGATCACGGCGCGTGGTATATGAACCTGATGCGGAGCGGGTCTTTCCTTTGGTTTCAACCACAAGAGTACCTTTCGGGACAAACAGACTTACTATCTCAATAGCCTCGTTCAAAAGCCCGCCTCCATTGTCGCGCAAATCCAGTACAACCGATGTTGCGCCCTCTGCCTCCAGTTCCAGCAATGCCTTGCGGACATCCTTGGAGCAATTCTCCGTAAAGCTCTCCAACAGTATATATCCCGTACCCTTCCACATTCCATAATATGGAACGGACGGCAATGCTATGTTCGCACGCTTTATCCTGATATCAAGACTGTCGGCTACTCCCACCCTGCGCACAGTCAATACAAACTCCGATGCAGGCTCACCGCGCAGATGGTCACTCACATACGATGTAGTCTTCCCTTTCATATCCTCACCATCAATACGCAGTATCAGGTCACCGGCCTTGACACCGCTAATATCAGCAGGCATACCTTCGTACGGTTCCGCAATGGCAACATAGTCATTCTTTGGATATTGCCGTATCAGCGCACCTATTCCGGCATACTTGCCGGTAGTCATCATCTTGAGATCCTCCTCTGCGCTCTCGGGATAATACTCCGTATATGGGTCAAGTGTAGCCAGCATCGCATCAATACCCTTATTCAGCATCTTTTCCACATCGACGGTATCTACATAGAACATATCCACATCGCGGAATATATTATGGAAAATCTCAAGATTTCTGGAAATCTCGAAATTCCGGTCTGTTACCTTTGTACTCATCAATGCCACTCCTGCAGCACAGAGCAACAATACAGATATAATGATTTTACCCTTACGCATACGGCAAAGATACAACAGCAAACATGATTTTTTAATATTGTCAGAACATTTTTTACCACTAACGCTTGTTTCTTTCCAAAAAAGCGGTAAATTTGCACCGCTTTAAGGCAGAAATGAAAGTTTCCCGACCGAAAGCGGATTGCTTCCTTAGCTCAGTTGGTTAGAGCATCTGACTGTTAATCAGGGGGTCCAAGGTTCAAGTCCTTGAGGGAGCGCAACCCGTCTCGAAAGAGGCGGGTTATTTTTTTCCGGACTTTCCCGTTTTTCGCCTGTGGCTCAACAGATTACTCCACTCCGCCACCAAGCGATACGTAAAGGTCTATCAACCCGTTACGTCCCTTGAAGATATTGGCTACCTCACCGAGTTGGGCATTCAGAAGAGCTTCCTGAGCGGTAAGAACCTCAATGTATGTGGCCTTGCCGTTACTCATAAGAGTCTGGGTTGCTGAATAGGCATCATCCAAAGCCACTATCTGCTGCCTGTAGATGGATTCCTTTTCCTTCACCAGTTCGCAGGAGCGAAGTGCCGCATTCACATCGTTACCGGCTGAGATTACAGTCTGTACGTATGCGTCCGCAGCCACCTGCTGCTGAAGCTTGCTGACTTTCAGATTGGCTCTGAGCTTTCCCTGATTGAATATAGGCTGCGCCAGCGATGCAATTGCATTATACACCATATCAGCAGGATTGGAGATAGGCGCACCATTGGTACCCCAACCGACTAGTCCGGACAGTGTCAGTGACGGCAACATAGCCGAACGCGCTTGATTGGTCACATAATATGCAGCCTCCAGATTACGGCCTGCGGCACGGACATCCGGGCGTTTCTCAAGCATCGTGGCAGGAATATCCACCGATACCGACTGCGGCATCCGGTAAGCATCCCACGCACTGCGCTCTATATGCTGGGGAGTCTGTCTCAGAATCAGGCATATCGCCGCCTCCGCATCCTTAATCATATTGGCAATCTCCAGTTTCTGAAGCGTCACATTATACAGCGAAGCCTTCATCTGATTGACAGATGTGGAATATGCGCGTCCGTTCTCCATCAATGCTATCTGAGTATCCAGAACCTTGCCCCATATACCCTCAGTGGTCGTGACAATCTCCATTTCCCTGTCCAAGAGCTGCAGCTGATAATACGCTCTCGCTGCCATAGCCACAATACTTGAACGGGCGGCCAACATATTGTCCTGAGCCTTCTGTGCATTCGCCTGAGCCTCGCGCTTGCGGTTTGTGATACTCCCGAATCCATCCACACCCCAACTGCCGGAAACAGGCACAGTATATCCCTGATCCGGTGTAATATAGATAGACGGATTCAGCGATATTACCGGAAGGTAGCCCAATTTCGCCGACTTCAGCATAACCTCTGCCTGCTCTGCGACACTCTCGGCAGCCGCAAGCGTGGTATTGCGCGACAGAGCCGAATCAATCACAGCCTGAAGACAGGGGTCCGTGAAAAGTTCCCTCCAGGACAAATCTCCATACGACCTGCCCCCGGCAGTCTGGACTGCCAGCTCACTATCGCCATAGAGATTATCCGGAATCTCCGTTGTATCAGTGTATTTCCTGAATATTCCGCAACCTGTCAATGAAAATATGACAGCCGTCATTAAGACTATATATAACTTTTTCATACAGCTTCCTCCTCAATTATTTCTGTACCTTGTATCTTATCGTGCAGTTTCTGGAAAATAATGTAGAACGTAGGAACCACGAACAGCAGGGCCACCGTTCCCACGGCCATACCGCCGGTCACACCGATAGCAAGCGATCTGTTTCCGTTGGCGCCGGCCCCGCCCTCGATGATAAGAGGAATCATACCGGCAATCATAGTAAGCACCGTCATCAGAATAGGTCTCAGACGGTCGTGGCAGGCTCCGATAGCAGCCTCGGTGATATCCACACCGTGCTTGTGCTTCTCCACAGCAAACTCGGTAATGAGAATTGCCGTCTTGGCCAGCAGACCGATAAGCATGATGACGCCGGTCTGCAGATAGATGTTGTTCTCCATCCCACACAGCTTCGAGAACAGGAACGAGCCCATCAGACCGAACGGAACTGACAGCAGCACGGCAAACGGGATAAACCACGACTCATACAGACATCCCAGAATAAGATATATCAGGATAACGCATACCAGATATATCGCGCCCGTCATATTGTTCTCGGCATTCTCCGCAAGCTCACGCGACATACCACCGTATTCATAGCCATATCCCTGAGGCAAATCCGTATATGAGACTTCCTTGATAGCCTTCAGCGCATCGCCGTTGGAATAACCGTCACCCGGCATAACCTGACAGGTAATGCTCTGATACAGATTGAAATGGTTGAGGCCCGAAGTTCCGACAATCTGCTTCAGCGTCACGAACTGTGAGATGGGTGTCATCTCTCCGTTCACACGTATGAATATATTGGTCAGTGATTCCGGATTCAGACGATACTCAGGTGCCGAACTTGCCATTACACGATATACCTTGCCATATTGGTTGTAGTTGCCTATGTATGCACCGCCGCAATATGAGCCCAATACTGAAAGCACCTCTTCCTGCGACACCCCTGACTTGTCACACTGCACGGCGTTCACATCGACAATATATTTGGGATAGCTCTCGGAGAAAGTCGATGTCGCCATCTTTATCTCAGGACGCTGCTGAAGTGCTATCAGGAATTTATCGACAACTTCCTTGAAGGCTGACAGTTCCCCACCCTGACGGTCCTCCATCACGAGTTCTATACTGTTCGAGTTACCGTAGCCGGGAATCTGAGGCATCTGGAAAGGTATTACTGTAGCCTCCTTTATGTCTTCGCAGGCATAATACAGACGGGCAATCACCATATCTATTATATGTTGGATACCTTTTCGCTCATCCCAATGTTTCAGACGTACGATGAGTGTTCCAAAGTTTGTACCCGCACCCGAAATAAGGCCATATCCGCCAATCTTGCTATAAGACTCCACTTCCGGTATATCCCTCAGCTTCGCCTCCACCTTATCCATAGTCAGCATTGTCTCGTGCAGAGTGGAGCCCGCCGGTGCCGATACATCAACCATAATGACTCCCTGATCCTCCTGAGGTACAAGTCCGGCCGGAAGAACCTTCATAAGATAAACCATAAGGGCAGCGGTTATTGCAAGCATTGTCCAAGCCAAAGCCGGACGCTTTATGAATTTGGGGACTGCCTTGCTGTACTTATTGAAAATCGCGTTGTACGAAGCCTGATACGCCTTTTTGGTATAATAGTTCAGATTCTTCCTGGTTCCGTCAGCCTCAGTCGCCGGCTTCATAAGGATTGCGCACAATGCGGGACAAAGCGTCATGGCGCACACGCAGGACAAACCGACAGACGATGCTATGGTAATACCGAACTGGGTGAAGAACGAGCCCGATGTACCCGGCATGAACGTGACAGGTATGAACACCGCCATAAATACGAGAGTACAGCTGATAACAGCCACGGACACTTCGCTCATAGCATCCTTGGTAGCCTTATAGCCGCTCTTGTAACCGGTCTCAAGTTTGGCCATTACAGCCTCCACTACAACAATGGCATCATCCACGACTGTACCAATCGCAAGTACCAGCGCGAACAATGTCAGGATGTTCAGGGAGAAGCCGGCAAGTTTCACCACGGCGAAAGTACCGAGAAGCGACACGCAGATTGAAATTGACGGTATCAGAGTGGCCTTGAAATCCTGAAGGAAGAAATACACCACCAGAATAACAAGTATGATAGCGACTATCAGCGTCTCCACCACACTGTGAATGGCAGCGAACAGGAAGTCATCGGATGTTTCAAGAGTCTCAAACTCCAATCCTGGAGGCAGCTGACGCTCAATCTCCTCATACAGTTTGGAAATCTGGGCATTAATCGCAGTGGCATTTGCTCCGGCAGTCTGATTGATCATGAAAATCACGCCTGGCTTTCCGTCTATTGCCGATGTAAAGCTATAGCTCAGTGCTCCCAATTCGACATCAGCGACATCACGCAGATACAGCGTATTCCCCGATACATCCGCCCTAAGGACAATATCCTCGAACTCCTTGATTGTCTTGAGACGGCCCTTATACTCCATTGTATATTGGTAGGTGTTTTCCGACAGCTCTCCAAGCGATCCTGTCGCAGCCACAAGATTCTGACGGCCTACGGCGGCAAACACATCGTTCGGCTCCAGATTGTAACGTGCCATCACATCCGGCTTCATCCAGATACGCAGAGAATACGTGTTACCCAGATTCTGTACATTTCCGACACCCTGTATTCGCAGAAGGCGCGGCTTGACGTTGATGTCAATGTAATTGGCAATGAAATCCTCGTCAAACTTGCCGTCGCGGCTTACAAGACCCGTTATCTGCAGTATACTGTTCTGACGCTTCCTGACCTGCACACCGACCTTTGTCACTTCGGCGGGCAAAAGCCCCATAGCACCCGACACACGGTTCTGCACGTTCACACAGTCCATATCAGGATCTGTGCCCTGCTTGAAATAAATCGTAATGGCGGCATCACCATTCGATGATGCGCTGCTGGTTATATACGACATATTCTCCACACCATTGATGGCATCCTCCAACGGCATGATCACAGAACTCATCACAGTCGCGGCATCAGCTCCCGTATAGCTTGTCTCAACGAATATCGTCGGAGGAGCTATGTCAGGATATTGTTCAATAGCCAATGTCTTCACCGATATATATCCGACAAAAGCAATCACAATGGCAATGGCACAGGCCATCACCTTGCGATCGACAAACATATTTCCTTTAGCCATAGACGTATCCTTTATTTATCTGATTCCTCAGGGAATATCACCTGCTGTCCGTCATATACATTGTTGGCACCGGTCGTCACAATGACATCACCGGCCTCAACACCGCTCAGCAGCGCGGCAACCTTGCCGTTCTCCACGATATCAACCATCACGCTTTCGGCCTTGTTATCCCTTACCCTATATACCATAGTCTTGTCCTGAATACGTACCACAGCATTCAGAGGAACAATTATCACGCCTTCATACGGAAACATCATCTGGATTGTACCCTGCATTCCAGAATACAGTTTTCCGTCCGGATTAGGGAACACACTCCTGCATACCACAGAGCCTGTATATTGGTCAATGGCACCGGAAATACTCTCCACGTGGCCATTGTGCTCATATACCGAGCCATCCTTAAGAACAAGAGACACAGGCGGCAACAGTTTCAGTGCACTTTCCAGATCACTGCCTCTGTTATTGAGTATTTCATGAATTTCATTCTCGGTTATTGAACTCTGGGCTATCATCTCTGTCGTACCGGATATGGTGGTCAGCACGGTAGCCGGAGACACCTGATCGCCCGGGTTGTTCGGCAGACGTCCCACCAGTCCGTCAACCGGCGATATAACGGTACAATACTCCAGAGTCACCTCAGCGTCTGCCACCGCAGCCTCTGCCTGTGCTACAGCGGCTTTCGCACGCTCATAATCGTTCTTGGAGGCATTGAGCAGATAACTGCTGATAATCTGTTTGTCATACAGATTCTGATTGCTCTCATATTCCAACTGCGCAGTGCTGAGCTGAGCCTCGGCAGCCATCAGATTGGCCTGCATCGTAGCCAGTGCCAACTTGGCCTGACGCTGGTCTATGACGAACAGCATCTGACCTTTCTTCACGCGCTGTCCTTCCTGTACGCACTTCTGCATAAGCTGACCGCTGGTCTGCGGCGTAATGGTGACATCGTTCTTTCCGACAATAGTCGCGCTCCAGCTGGAAGGCACCTCCACATTCTGTCTGGTCAGAGTCATAGTCTCAAAAGAGGTGTGCTGCTCCTGCGGGAGATCAAAACACGAGACCACAGCAGCCATAGCCACTGTAGCGGCAAGCAGATCAAATCTGTTTCTTCTCATAATTTCCGTATTTATAAACCTTTCTAATTCAATCAAATATACACTTCACCCTAATTTATCCGCAAAAGTATAAAAATAACGGGCAATAGAAAAAAAAGAACCCATGCAATGCACAGGTTCCCTATATGAATTTCCTATTTTTACAGATTCTTCCTGACAGACTCCGCTATTTCCAGAAATTCCTGTTCTGTGAGTTTCAGCTTGGGATTGCTGAACAGCATATCCTTCTCGGACTGCATGGGAATCAGATGAATGTGTGCGTGGGGCACTTCCATTCCAAGTACAGCCTGTCCTACACGCTGACAGGGTATCGCTTTTTTCTGAGCTATGGCGATACGCTTCGCAAAAAGCTGCAGGTCTGCCAGCTCACTATCCGGAAGGTCGAACAGATAATCAACCTCCCGTTTCGGTATTACCAGCACATGTCCGCGCACCATAGGATTGATGTCCAGAAATGCGAAACAGTTCTCAGTCTCCGCTATCTTATAGCAGGGAATATCACCTTTTATTATTTTGCTGAAGATGGTCATAATGATATATCAAGAATCTGGAATGTGATTTTTCCGCTTGGAACCACAATCTCCGCTGTCTCACCGGTCTTCTTGCCCAACAAGCCCTTTGCAATAGGTGTATTGCACGATATCTTGCCGGCCTTAAGGTCAGCCTCGCTCTCCGGCACTATGGTATAGACCATTTCCGCACCGTTCTTGGTATTCTTGAGTTTGACCTTGGTTAGAATCTGGACAGCAGATGTATCAATCTTCGAAGAATCAATCAGCTTTGCATCACCGATCTGAGCCTTCAACTGGGCGATTTTAGCCTCCAGCATTCCCTGAGCCTCCTTCGCCGCATCGTACTCCGCATTCTCTGAGAGATCGCCCTTGTCACGGGCCTCAGCAATCTGCTGGATTATCTCCGGCCTGCGCACATTCTCAAGATACTGCAACTCCGCTACAAGCTTCTTGTAGCCCTCTTCCGACATGTATGCCATAATCTATACTATTTTGTTTATATTTTAATAACGGAAAAAAATGATTCCAACATTGCTGCGATGCTGGAACCCATTTCCGTAATAGACAATGCAAAGATAATGATTTAAGCTATATGTGCAAATTTATAAGGCATAAACATTTGTCCCGCAAAAGAAATCCTACAGCAGATCCGCAATATGGGACTCCAGTTCCCTGTAATCCTGCATACGCTCCACAATCTCATTCTCCCGGCTAATCAGGAATGCTGTCGGCAATGTCTCTATCCTGTAAGAGCCTAAATAATCAGATTGCAGCGCAGCCTCGTCCCTCACGCATATCCAGGGCAGATTGTCAGCCGATGTCGCCCAGAAATGCCCATCCCCGTCAAACGACACCTGAAATATCTCAAATCCCTGCTCCGCATACTTGTTGTACAGATCACGCAGGACAAGATTGTAACTTGCCGAATATTCTGCCTTGTACACAGTAAAGTCCAGCAGCACGACTTTCCCTGTCAGTTCCGTAAGTCTGTGAAGCACACCTTTTACGTCAGGAAGCTCTATTTCCAGCACACCCGCCTCGCGGATAATACTGTTCAGATATTCCGATGTCTGTTCCGACATAGCAGCGGTACCGGCAGTGGCTTTCATAGCTTTCAGCGCAACATTATGCAGGTGGGCCGTCCTGACAGCATCAGGATACTTCAAATCCATAACCGTCGCCACCGAAGCAAAGCATTTCGCGTCTTGACGCGACTCCTGCGGACGCAGCAGAGGCGTACCGTTTATGCGCATGAACAGCGCGTAGTAGGCGCATGGTTTGTCCGGGCAACTGAAAATGTAGCTGTTGCATATATCGGACTTGAATATGTCAACCTTTTCGTTCACGCGTTGGGCCAGAATACCAGTCTCCGGGCCCGACTTCGCCACCATATCGTTAATCTCATTCTGGAGCTTCATCTGCGCAAGTACCAGATTCTTCAGAACGGCACAATTCTCCGATCCCGTAACCTCATAGCCGGTTCCCATTGACATTTTGGAAGCCTTCACGCTTATTGTCTCAGTCGAATCGGCCGACAGATTTATCACCTGATTGTCTATACGCAGGCGATAGAACTCATAGCTTTCCGGGCGTGGCTGCCTGAAAGAGAAAATGCCCGTTGAATCCAAACGTACCGAATCCACGGTCTGAATGGCATTGATACCTAACCAATCCAAATACAGCGTGCATCCATCTGCTTCGGCTATCTCCCCTTTCAAGGTAAAGCCGTCAGAATGATTTTGCTGACAGCCGTACGCCATCAGCAAAACCATTATATAGACCAAACTCCTGACGTTACGCATAATCATTCTTCAACAGGAGCTGTATTCCCATCCTGCTTCGGCTCGTCGTTTCTGCGATGGTCACGATGTCCGTTGCGGTCACCACGCTCACGACGCTCGCCACGGTCCGGACGCTCACCGCGAGGCTGGCGCTGACGCTCCTCGTAACCTTCCGGCTTCTCAGTGAGAGCACGTTTCGAGAGTTTGAACTTGCCGGTCTTCTGGTCGATGTCAATCAGCTTGACCTGAATTCTGTCACCTTCCCTGATACCTGTCTCCTCTATTGTCTCATAACGTTTCCAGTCAATCTCCGAAATATGGAGCAGACCGTCCTTGCCTGGCATGAACTCAACGAAGAGCCCGTATGGCATCACGCTGCGTACAGTTCCGTCATAGACCTCACCAACTTCCGGGATAGCCACAATGGCACGGATCTTGGACAGAGCCGCATCAATGCACTCCTTGTTCGTTCCGGCAATCTCAACCTTACCTACGCCGTCAATCTCATCGATGCTTATCTTGGCACCGGTCTCCTCCTGCATACCCTGGATAATCTTTCCACCCGGACCTATCACAGCACCGATGAACTCCTTCGGAATGGTGATGGTCTCAATACGCGGAGCATGCGGCTTCAGATCGGCACGCGGCTCAGCTATGCAGTCGGTAATCTTGCCGAGAATATACTCACGACCTGCCTTAGCCTGAGCGAGAGCCTTCTCCAGAATATCGTATGACAGACCGTCGCACTTGATATCCATCTGTGTGGCAGTCAGACCGTTCTTGGTACCTGTGGTCTTGAAGTCCATATCGCCGAGATGATCCTCGTCGCCGAGAATATCACTCAGGATTGCGAACTTGTCCTCGCCCGGGTTCTTGATAAGACCCATTGCAATACCTGACACAGGATTCTTGATCTTGACACCGGCATCCATCAGAGCCAATGTACCGGCACATACCGTAGCCATTGACGATGAGCCGTTCGACTCAAGGATATCGGATACCACGCGTACGCAATATGGATAATCGGCAGGAATCTGACCCTTCAAGGCACGCCATGCCAAATGTCCGTGACCAATCTCACGACGGCCTGTGCTGCGCTGTGCCTTGGCCTCGCCTGTACAGAACGGCGGGAAGTTGTAATGCAGCAGGAAGCGCTCATCGTGCTGGTCCAGAACATCATCCACCATCTTCTCGTCATCCTTGGTACCAAGTGTGACGGAGCAGAGAGACTGGGTCTCACCGCGTGTGAAGATTGATGATCCGTGAGGACCGGGCAGATAGCCTACCTCGCACCAGATAGGACGGATGTCTGTGGTCTTGCGGCCATCCAGACGCTTGCCCTCATCCAGAATGCAGCGGCGCATAGCATCACGCTCCACATCCATATAGTAGCGGTCAATCAGAGCATCCTTCTCGGCAAACTCATCATCGCCCATATCAGCGTGAGCCTCGTGATATGCAGCCTTGAACTCATCGCGCACTGCCTCGAAGTTAGCCTCACGTGAATGCTTGTCGGCATTGCCCTCGGCAGCCAGATTGTAGGACTTCTGATAGCAGCTGTCCTTGACGGCCTGACGGAGTTCCTCATCGTTGTTCTCGTGGCAGTACTCACGCTTCACGGTCTTGCCCACAGCCTCTGTCAGCTCCATCTGAGCCTTGCAGTGCTTCTTGATCTCATCGTGAGCGGCCTTCATCGCACCGAGCAGATCAGCCTCGCTGACCTCCTTCATCTCACCCTCCACCATCATTATGTTGTCGTAGGTAGCGGCAACCATCACATCCATATCAGCCTGCTCAAGCTGCTGGAATGTCGGGTCAATGACATACTCGCCGTTGATACGTGCCACGCGCACCTCGCTGATCGGACCCTGGAACGGGATGTCCGATACCGCAAGAGCCGCAGATGCTGCAAGTCCTGCAAGTGCGTCAGGCATCTGTTCGCCGTCGGCCGAGAAAAGTATGATGTTTACAAAAACCTCTGCATGATAATTGTCAGGGAACAGAGGACGGAGCGCACGATCCACCAGACGGCAGGTCAGGATCTCGTAGTCCGACGGTTTGCCCTCACGCTTTGTGAAACCGCCCGGATAACGTCCGATTGATGCATACTTCTCTCTGTACTCTACCTGTAAAGGCATAAAATCTGTTCCGGGAACAGCATCCTTGGCGGCACATACAGTGGCCAGAAGCATAGTTTTGCCACAGGTCAGCATAACAGCTCCATCGGCTTGTTTGGCCAGTTTCCCGGTCTCCAGCTTCACAACTCTTCCGTCAGGGAGCTGGATTTCTTTTGTTACAATGTTCATCTTTTAAAAATTAATATAACGCATTTGTCGCGAAATTACTGATTTTTATTCAATCCACGCCAATTTCATCGAAAAAGGTAAATCCCCGTCCCCCTTTTTTGAATTGCCAGGGAAAACCGGTAACGTTTTTTTCTACATTTGTATCGTAAAATACGGCTCACCTGCAAAGTTCCGTGGATTAGCACCCTCTGATTATAGGCATTTCAGAGAAAAAAAGTACCTTTGTAAGATTGTATGCTTACTTTATCCTTCAATAATTGTCAAAGGGTTTCCCTCTTCATTCAGGGGGGGTAAGCAACTGCTTAGTTTTCAAAGAATTAACATCTAGCAATAGCGAGAATTTCCGCCTGAGACACCGTAGTGGAGTTTCGGGTGGAAGTCTTATTCACATATCCATCCGATAATCAAACGAGAAATAAACTATAAAACGATAAAGAAATGACAAAAAAAGAACAGCAGCCAATCTATGTGTCCCCCAAGATGAAGACAGTAGAAATCAAGACTCGGGCAATCATCTGCCAGAGCGGAAATAGGAGTATGGGTGAAAACGAACTGAACGAATACGATTTCGAGCAGTTGTAGTCCCCAGAGTTGAAACAATGAAAAATGTTGAAACAATGAAAAATTAAAAGATACAGAAATGAAAAAGAAAGCAATTGTATTATTGGCGTTCACCGCTGCCTTGACGGCGGTATCCTGCCAGAAAGAAACCATGAAAGAGGCTGAAACCACTCCCACGGGAGAAGGGATGACCATCAGTGCAGTGTCAGAAGGAATAGGTGCGGAAGCAAAGGCGGCAATGGTTTACAAATATGACGTCGTCTGGAAAACGGGAGACAAGAT
>JAKSIX010000025.1 GCA_024398595.1 Bacteroidaceae bacterium
GTTAACCGTACAGGTAATCTCACGGTTAACGGAAGCGGCAAGATTTCAAATAATAGCAATGCCAATGTTTATTCAGCCGTCAAGATGACCGAGAAAGACGAAGCAGACGAGGCTTCAACAGACGCCCAGAAAGCCAAACTCACTGTTGGAGGCACTGTTACCCTTGAGGGCGACTACTACGGAATCACCGGCAACGGAAGCCGTCATGGCACGGAAATTACCGTTAATGGCGGTACCATCAAAGGTGTCCACGCAAACGACAACCTCGGTATCTTCCATCCTCAGGACGGCAAACTGACTATCACAGCTGGTACAATCGAAGGCTACTCTTCAGCAGTCGAAATGCGTGCTGGTACTCTTGAAATTACAGGGGGCAAATTCACATCAACTGCAAGTCCTTATGATTTTACTCAGAATGGAAGTGGAAACACCATTAAGGGTGTAGCCATAGCTATTTCAGAACATAGCACAAATAAGGGCATAACTGCAAAACTTGATGGCGGGACATTTACAGGTGGTGCTTATCAGCTTGGTGTGGCGGGTCTTAATGATAGAATAAATATCACAAAGGCTGCAAATCTCACAATCACCGTAAATTCTGGCTACAAGTGGGATGATAATAAACTTGTTGCAGATGCACAGAATTAATAAACTCCACTAAACAGTTCTATTTTATAAATCAGTGGCCGGCCCGCAAGGACCGGCCCTGATTATTAAAAATACGCGAATGATTCGCGTTGTACGAAAATGAAAATTCCTGCTGTTCAGAGCGGCCTTTTCAAGGATGTGCGCGGTTGTATGGATGCGGCCGCCCTGCTTGTAGTCACTCCTCCGGAGGGAAGGACTCCCATTGTTGTCACGTCGCTGAATACCGTTGACAGCGCGACGGGCCGGCGTTCGGTGGCTGCCGGTTCCGCGCCCCTGAACACAGAGGGTGCAGACGAGGCGGCACTGCGTGTTGTGACCGTCGGCGGGACGGATGTGGACGGCAATGCGTATGTCATCGTCCGTGCGGGCGCAAGGCTCAGCGATCTGTCGTTTGAAATCCGTACGTCCCGCATTTCCGGAAAGCTGCATGAACAGGGGACAGGTTGCGTTCATCTGTGAACAGAGGACAGTGAAGCGTTACCGTGACAATGCCGGTACGGAATGCTATGCAGTCATTCATTTGGAAGACTGACGCTGTGGGGCCGTGGAAATCAAGCCGGGTGGTGATGAACGAAACTTGTTCACCGATAAGAGAGAACGGTCTGGGTATCGGGGTCGAGTATGCGGCGGGCGACATCGAGCATCTGACCGGCGGTGATTGATTCAATGCGGCGGAACAGTTCATCGCGTGTCTGGTAGCTGCCGTAATGCAGATAGGCCTTACCCATGCCGAGCGCAACGCTCTCGAAGTTGTCTCCTGCCACACCCATCTGCCCCATCAGCTGTTTTCTGGCGGCACGCAGCGCGGAATCCGTCAATGTCTCACGGCACATACGTCCCAGTTCCTTCAGACACAGTTCCGTACACTTGTCCGCATCGTCCGTATCACAACCGAAATATATGCAGAACACGCCGGTATCGGTATAACTTGTGGAATTGCTCTCCACATTATAGACCAGTCCGCGCTTCTCCCGCAAGCTGATATTCAGGCGGCTGTTCATTCCCGGTCCTCCGAGAATATTGTTCAGCAGATACAGTGCCAGCCTGTCCGGGTCGGCTCCGGCCAGTCCGCGACTACCTATCATCACGTGTGCCTGATGCGTATCACGGTGCATCTCAACTTCACGTCTCAGGTATGCAGGCAACGGAAGGCGTGTCTTGCGGAAATCAGACCTGGCCTTCTGGCACTCCGCATAGCGCGAGACTGTTTTTTGAACCTTTTTCCAACTCAGGTCCCCATACACGAAGAAGACCATATTGTCCGGATTATAATGGCGGGACACAAAACGCAAGGCATCCTGCTGCGTGAAACACTTCAGCTGTTCCGGATTGCCGAGGATATTGTTGCCTAAGGCATCACCCTTGAACAGCAGGCCCTCGAAATCATCGAAAATCAAATCGGACGGCGTATCCTCATAGCTTTGTATCTCATCGAGTATAACCCCCAGTTCTTTCTCTATCCCGGCAGGTGGGAAAACACTGTGGAACACCAGATCCGTAAGCAATTCAACAGCCCTTTCAAAGTCACGGTCCAGACAGGCCGTATAATAGACCGTCTCTTCCTTCGTGGTAAAGGCATTCAGATCCCCTCCGACGGTCTCCATCCTGTTAAGTATATGCCACGAACTGCGATGTTCCGTTCCTTTGAATGACAGATGCTCAATGAAATGAGCCATACCCTGCTCATCAGGCATCTCATCGCGCGTACCGGCACCCACCGTATATCCGCAATACACAACCTTCGTCGGCGACGGTATGAATATCAGCCGCAGTCCGTTATCAAAAGTACATGTATATGGTTCCATCAGAATCGCCTCAAAAAAACAGCGCAAAATTATACAAAACTCCGGTAAAAAGATATAAAATGGTTACCTTCGCCATATCAAAAAAACACTGTATGAGAAAAGCCATAGGAATAAGTGAAACGGTATTCGATATTCTGTTCAAGAACGACCAGCCGCTGGCCGGAGTCCCCGGAGGCTCTGTCCTGAACTGCGCTGTCTCACTCGGGCGCACCGGCACGCCGTGCTGCCTGATGAGTGAGACAGGCGATGACCACATCGGCCGGATAATCAGCGATTTCCTGACTGACAACGGTGTATCGCCGGATTATGTCGTACACGGCGAAGGCAAGAAGACGGCAATCTCCCTCGCATTTCTGGACGAAAACAACGACGCCCATTACAGCTTCTACAAGGACTATCAGCACAGCCGGTTCCAGTTCAGGCTTCCCGATGCCGGGAAGGACGATGTCATCGTCATAGGCTCGTATTTTGCGCTTATCCCGTCATTGCGCCCACAGGTACGCAGTTTCCTGGAAACGGCCAAATCCAAAGGCGCGATAATCTATTACGATGTCAACTTCAGACCCAATCACATTCAGGAGAAAGAACAGCTGATGCCTGCCATACGCGAAAATTTCCAGCTTGCAGACATAGTGCGCGGCTCTGCAGACGATTTCAGGATTCTGTACGGCTATGACGATGCCGACAGAATCTGGAATGAAGAGATTTCTCCGTTCTGCGGCTCATTCATCCTCACTCGTGGGGCAGACGGAACGGAATTGCGCACATGTACGCTCCACAAGCATTTCGACTCAAGGAGAATCAGGACAGTCAGCACGATAGGAGCAGGTGACAGTTTCAATGCCGGCATACTCTACGGACTGATTCACGACAACGTTACACAGGAAATGATTTCCGGCCTGACGGAAGAGCAATGGAACAGTCTCGTAGGCTACGGGATTGATTTCAGCAGTGATGTCTGTCAGAGAACTGAAAACTATATCAGCCGCGAACTGGCTGAAAAATACCGCGTCTGAATCGCGGCAGGCACAGCATCAGAGCTGCTGCATATCGTTCAAATGCTTGTAGTAGCCGTTCAGTGCAAGGAGTTCATCGTGAGTACCCCGTTCCACAATACGTCCCTCGTGCACCACGCATATCTCGTCCGCACTCTTGATGGTTGACAGACGGTGTGCAATGGCTATGGTAGTGCGGTCCTTCATCAGACGTTCCAGAGCCTCCTGCACCAGACGTTCCGACTCCGTGTCAAGAGCACTTGTCGCCTCGTCCAGAATCAGTATGGGAGGATTCTTGAGTATGGCGCGGGCAATGCTGATTCTCTGCCTCTGGCCACCCGACAGCAGACAGCCACGGTCACCGATATTGGTGTCGTAGCCATTCTCCGACTCCATTATGAAATCGTGCGCGTTGGCAATTTTAGCAGCCTCAACGACCTGTTCCCTGGTAGCATTCTGAACCCCGAACGTTATGTTGTTATAGAACGTGTCATTGAACAGTATAGCCTCCTGGTTCACATTGCCCATCATACCCCGCAAGGAACGCAGGGACAGATTACGTATATCTACCCCATCTATAGTTATAGAGCCCTCCGTAACATCATAGAAACGCGGCAGCAGATCAACCAGAGTGGATTTGCCGGAACCTGACTGACCTACCAGAGCGATAGTCTTTCCGCGTGGAATGTTCAGACTGATATTGTCCAAAACCGTGCGTCCTTCCTCGTACTGGAACGAGACATTATGATACTCAATGCCTTCCTTCATAACGTCGGCCTCCACGGGATTCTCCACTTCGGTTATATTGTTCTCCGCCAGAAGAATCTTGTCTATACGTTCCACCGATGCCAGACCTTTCGGGACAGAATACCCGGCTCTTGCAAAATCCTTGATAGGGTTTATCACGCTATACAATATCGTCAGGTAATATATGAAGTCTGATGCCTTTATGCCGGACCTGTCGCCCAGTATCAGCGAACCGCCATACCACAGTACCAGTACAATGAGCGCGGTTCCCATAAACTCGCTGACAGGATGCGCCGAAGCCTGGCGTATGCTCACCCTGTTGCTGGCCGTACGCAGCTGCTCACTGCTGTCCGTGAAACGGTCTGACATCTTTCTCTCCGCCAGAAAAGCCTTTATCACGCGCAACCCTCCGAGAGTCTCCTCCAACTGCGACATCGTATCACTCCAGCGTGACTGCACCTCAAGCGACTGCGCCTTCAGCTTACGGCCTATCAGCCCCATTATCCACACTATGGCAGGTGCCACGACTATTGTGAATACCGTCATCTGCCAGCTTATCACGAACAGTGCCGTTATGTAGATGACAATCAGAATGGGATTCTTTATGAGCATATCCAACGAGTTGGCAATTGAATTGTCAATCTCCGTCACATCGCCGCTCATACGGGTTATGATATCGCCCTTGCGTTCCTTCGAGAAGAACGACATCGGCAGACTCAGCACCTTGTCGTATATCCTGACCCTGATATCGCGGATAATACCGTTCCTCAGCGGAACCATCACTGCAGACGATGCGAAATAGCACCCTGTCTTGAAAAAAGTCATCACCACAAGTATCAGACCCAGTATGAGCAATGCCGTAGATGCGCCGTACTCTCCTATCCACTCATTCACGTAACAGTAGAAATTGTTTTTCAGAACGCCGAAATCCGGCAATCCCATTCTGCCGTATGTCATGGGCATCATCTGGTATGAGGTGTCATTGACCTTGAAGAGCAGTTCCAGAATAGGCGCAATCAGCGCGAATGAGAACACGTTCAGCAATGCGGAGAACACGTTGAAAATCACAGACCACACCAGATTGCTTCTGTATGGTCTTACGAATCTGCCCAGGAAACGAAATAAATCTCTCATATCGCCGTCTTCATTTGTGCCTTTAAACTGTCCAGTTCACTTTTTGCCTTGTCCATCAGCTTCATATAGGAAATCAGGGATACCACGATTCCGGTGCAAAACAAAAAGCGTCTGTCCATACAATCCGTTAATTTTGGTTTACAAAAGTAACTAATTATCTGGTCAATTTGATAATTTTGCGATACACTAAGCGCAGGATATGGCAAACAAGATGCAGACACTGGCCAAGGACACGGCCATTTACGGACTGAGCAGCATACTGGGAAAATGCTTCAACTTTCTGCTTACTCCGCTGTTCACATACGCGATTACTGACAACAGGGCTCTGTACGGAGCGTACGTGAATATGTACGCATGGACGGGACTGATTCTGGTAATCCTGACTTTCGGAATGGAGACCACGATGTTCCGCTTTGCCAACAAGGAGGGCAATGACCCTAAGCGCGTGTATTCTACATCCTGGTTCTTCGTGGCCATGCTGTCAATTGCGTTCGCAGCGCTGTGCTGGATTTTCACCGACCCCATCTGTGCATCGCTCGGCTATCCGGACCACACAGAATACATCAGGACAATGTCACTTGTCGTGGCCATCGATTCAGTCCAGTGCGTCATGTTCTCATACCTCAGATTTCTGAAACAGCCCGTCAAGTTCGCGGGCATGAAACTGTTCAACATTTTCCTCTCTCTGGTACTGAACGTGATTATGGTCAAAGCCATCTACGAGCCTGTAGTGGCAGGCACCAAGTCCGTTTCATGGTTCAATCCTGACGATGTCATCAGCTGGGCATTCTACATAAACCTGTTCTGTTCCTGCATAATGTTCCCATTCTTCGTGCCGGAGTTCAGGCATCTCGGTGCGGGATTCGACCGCAAGCTGATGCGCGAAATGCTGTCGTATTCGTGGCCCATCGTCATTCTCGGGCTTGCAGGCATACTGAACCTGCATGCCGACAAGATATGCTACACGTGGATTGTTCCCGGACAGACGGGGCAGGACCAGCTGGCCGAGTATGGCAGCTGTGTCAAGGTTGCGGTCATCATGACCATGCTGACCCAGGCATTCCGTTTCGCCTACGAGCCTATGGTGTTCAGTGCCGCCCTTGAAGACAAGGAAGGTCAGAAGAAAATGTATGCCGACGCTATGAAGTATTTCATCATCTTCGCGCTCCTCGCGTTCCTCGCAGTGATGTTATATATGGATATTCTGAAATTCATTGTTGGAAGCGAATACCGCGCCGGACTGAAAGTCATCCCCATAGTGATGATGGGCGAGATTTTCATGGGTGTATATTTCAACCTGTCATTCTGGTACAAGCTGACTGACCGGACATGGTGGGGAGCCGTATTCTCAAGCATCGGCTGCATAGTTCTGCTGGCCATCAACTTCCTGTTCGTGCCCAAGATAGGCTATATGGCCTGCGCCTGGGGCGGTTTCGCCGCATTCGCCATCTGTATGCTGATGTCCTACTTTACCGGTCAGAAGCACTACCCCATCGCCTATCCGCTGTTTGATATTTTCAAGTACGTACTGTTGGCAGGAGCTCTCTACACAGCCTACGTCCTCATCGGCAGAACCGGTCTGGCAGTGTGGCTGAAACTGGTCATCAACACCGCCCTGATCTGCATCTACATCGCCTACATCCTCCGGAAGGATCTCCCGCCGAAGTCCCTCCCCGTCATCGGAAAATATTTCCGCTGATGAACAGGGGACAGGTTCCGTTCATGGGACAGATTCATCCATATCCCGTTACACCTCCCAATGGCCGCCCTTGTCGGGGCCTACCCTGGAAATAACACCTTCCGATTTCAATTTTGACAGATGCTTCTCAATGGCCTTTGTGCTGACGCCAAGAGCTTCTGCAAGTGTAACGGTGGTCATATTGCCGTTTTCTCTTAGCAGTCTGACGATTTTCTCCCTACTCTTTTCTCTTTCAGGAATCGGTGGCAATGTTTCTCCCGTCGATTCAAGATACGCCTGGATATCCTTTTTCAGATTGCGGATCATCGCATCAAGCATAAACTGGCGGAATATTTCCTTGTCCTCAGCTTCTCTTGTTTCAATCAGCGCTTTTATATACTGTTCCTTATCCTCTTTGAGAATTTTTGACGGAATCAAGCCGAATTCGAACTGAATCATATTCATCAGCAGGCGGGCTATTCGCCCATTGCCATCTGCCCATGGATGAATGGTCACGAGGTCATAGTGGGCATCGAAACTGAGAAGATATTGGTCAATTGCCGTTTTTCTCCCTACTATTTTCCTCGCTTTATTCAATTCATCGCAGAAATCCTTCAATTTGACCGGGACCTTATTGTAGCTCATATAAGATTTCCCACCTGCGCCTGCTGTTACATTCACAAGTCTGATATCCCCATTCGCGGACGAAAATTCCCCAAGAGCCGTTTTGTAGGCCTGTCCGGTATTCTTCATAGCAATGGCGGAAAGCTCTTTCAAGAGATTGACGGTTATTTCACTGTGGCTACGGGCATATTCCAGGCACCTGTCATAGGCAGCCCTCAAATCAAGGTTCATATACTGCTCTATAAGGGTCCTTCCCCCAGCGCTGATACCTTGATCAAACATCAGCTGATTCTCAATCTCAGTAACTGTTGACCCCTCTATTGCAGTTGAATGAGTAATAATGGAATACAGATAGAACTTTTCATAGTCTATCTGTCTGTCGATTCCCAGAGTCCTGTATTGGAGGAGCAGTGATTCAAGTTCCTTCTCCTTTGTCATATCTCACGAAATAAGTTGGGACAAATATACAGGAATAGCTACAATTTTCAAAATTACACCCAACTTATCAGTCGGAGTCACTTGCGGCCGAAGTCAGCTGGAATCTCGCCCCAGCGTTTGGTGTCCCATTTGATGACAGGATTGGGGAATCTGTTCTGTGCCAACCAGTTCTCCGCACGTGCAATGAGCCGGAACAGTTCCTCAGTCTGGGGCACACGTTCCAACTTTGTCCGGCATCTGCCTCCCTTTACCCAGAGAATGGCATTGCGGCTGTCGCTGTATACCGGCCAGTCAAGCCCCTTCTGCCTCAGCAGCGCAAGTCCGTGGACAATGGCAAGAAACTCGCCGATGTTATTGGTGCCGAGCATAGGTCCGAAATGAAACACCTCCTGCGCCGCCCCGAGGAATATGCCACGGTACTCCATCTGACCGGGATTGCCGCTGCAGGCTGCATCCACGGCAAGCGCATTGCGCAGCACCTCTGCAGGAAGCGGACGGGGCTCTTTCTTTTTCCGCCCAGCGTGTGTGGCAGAAGCCTTTTTCTCTAAAAAATCATCCGGACGGCCTGCAAATGCACGCTCTGCCTCTTCGCGCGTGTCAAAACCTTTATATACGGCACCCTTCCAGGACTCCACCTGTGCGCGGCACTCCTCCCAGCTGGTATAGATACCGGGGACAGCCCCAACCCACACGACGTAATACTTGACGGATGCCATAATAAGAAATTACATTCTGTCAGGTACCTCAATTCCAAGGAGTCCCATTCCAAGGCGCACCACCTTGCCCACATTGGCCG
Organism: Bacteroidaceae bacterium; assembly: GCA_024398595.1. Lineage (GTDB taxonomy): Bacteria > Bacteroidota > Bacteroidia > Bacteroidales > Bacteroidaceae > Colenecus. Next base: position 8,866 of record JAKSIX010000025.1, read on the forward strand.
TCAGCACAATACGGAACAGCTTCCTGGCGGCATCCTCCTCGTGCATGATGCTGAAATCGTGATAGAACTGGTTGAACTCCTTGACCAGGTCATATACGTAATTGGCAATTGCCGACGGATTGTAGTCCTGACCTGCCTGAAGCACCACCTGCCTGAAATTGACAAGCTGCTGTATGATTGATATCTCCTTCTCCGACAGTTCAAGCCCGTCGGCGCTGAGGCTTTCCGGAACAGTGATGCCCTCCTCAGCCACCTTGCGCAGGATGGAGCAGATACGCGCGTGGGTATATTGGATGAACGGTCCCGTATTGCCATTGAAGTCAATGGATTCCTCCGGGTTGAAGGTCATATTTTTGCGGGCATCCACTTTCAGAATGAAATATTTCAATGCTCCGAGCCCTATCATACGTATGATGTTGTCGGACTCAGCCTTGTCAAGTCCGTCCAGTTTACCAAGTTCGGCAGATGTCTGGCGCGAAGTCTCAACCATTCCCTCAATCAGGTCATCGGCATCGACCACAGTACCCTCGCGGCTCTTCATACGGCCGTTCGGCAGTTCCACCATTCCATAGCTGAAATGCACCAGATCCCTGCCCCACTTGAAGCCGAGACGGTCCAGCAGTATCGACAGCACCTGAAAATGGTAATTCTGCTCATTGCCAACCACATATATCATCCTGTCAATAGGATAATCCTCAAAACGGAGCTTCGCCGTACCTATGTCCTGAGTCATGTACACCGATGTACCATCGCTGCGGAGCAGGAGTTTCCGGTCCAGTCCGTCCGATGCAAGGTCAGCCCATGCCGAGCCGTCCTCCTTGCGGAAGAACAGTCCCTTCTCAAGCCCCTCCATAACCTTGGCCTTGCCCTCCAGATATGTCTGTGACTCATAATATATCTTGTCGAAGCTTACGCCCAGACGCTTGTACGTCTCATCAAAGCCGGCATACACCCACTCGTTCATCATAGCCCACAGCGAACGCACCTCCTTGTCACCGGCTTCCCAGCGCACCAGCATATCGTGAGCCTCGCGCATCAGCGGCGACTCCTGCTCGGCCCTTGCCTTGGCAGCCTCCTGCGCCTTCGCGTCAAGCCGGTCATAGTCTGCAGGCAGCAGGCTCCTGACTTCCTCCTTGAAATGTTTGTCGAACAGCACATAGTAATCGCCTATCAGATGGTCACCCTTCTTTCCGCTGCTCTCCGGTGTCTCGCCGTTACCCCACTTCTGCCACGCCAGCATCGACTTGCAGATATGGATGCCACGGTCATTGACGATATTCGTCTTGACAACCCTGTTGCCGCACGCAGCCATGATTCTGGCCAATGAATATCCTAACAGATTATTGCGCACGTGACCAAGGTGAAGCGGCTTGTTCGTATTCGGCGATGAATACTCAATCATCACTAACGGAGAATTCTCCGTCACAGGAGTGAAACCGTATTCGCTGTCCGCATTCACCCTGTTCAACGTATCTATCCAGAACGATGCTGAAATGACCAGATTAAGGAAGCCCTTGATGACATTGAAGCCGCACACTGCCGGCTCATTCGCCTGCAGCCACCCGCCTATCTCCGTAGCAGTCTGCTCCGGTCCCTTGCGCGAGGCCTTCAGGAACGGGAAGACCACCACAGTGAAATGTCCCTCAAACTCTTTCTTCGTCTTCTGCACCTGAATCTGCTCCTCAGGCATTGCCAACCCGTAAAGCTCACTGACGGCCTTTGCCGTCCCCTGCGCTATCAATTGCTCAATCATATATATGCGTACATTTGATAATGCCACAAAAATAGCAAAACAAACTGAAGTTTCGCTGACGAAGAACTTGAATAAATGTTACCTTTGTAGCGTCACTATATGGAATGGAACATGAACAGGATACCGACAGTAACAAAGAATCTGCTGATAATCAACGCACTGCTCTGGTTCGGTGCCATGGCCCTGAACAGGATGGGAATAGATCTCAACGGAATTTTCGGTCTGCATTTCTTCAAGGCATCGGATTTCAGGCTCTACCAGCTTTTCACATATATGTTCATGCACGATGGATTCCAGCACCTGTTCTTCAACATGTTCGCCGTATGGATGTTCGGCAGTATGATGGAGAGCACCTGGGGGTCGCAGAAATTCCTGTTTTTCTACATTGCCTGCGGACTCGGAGCCGGAATCATTCAGGAAGGGGCGCAGTACGTTCACTGGATGATGGATCTCTCTAAATACGCGATGGTGGATCTTGGCTTCGCCTCCGTTCCGATGTCAGAATATTTGAACATGATAAACACTGTCGGAGCATCCGGAGCCGTATATGGAATACTTCTTGGATACGGAATGACATACCCCAACCATCAGATATTCATCATACCCATACCAGTTCCTATAAAAGCCAAGTGGCTGGTCACAGGATACGTCATACTGGAACTGCTTCTCGGACTGAGCAACAGGCCTGGAGACAACGTAGCGCATTTCGCACATCTTGGCGGAATGCTGGTGGGATTCCTGATTATCTGGTACTGGCGTAACAAATATCGCCTGAAAGGCAGATGGAAGTGAACATCATCAGCAAAATAATCTATTATCCATTGTTCTGCGTCAGCCTCATTCTGGCTGCCGCCCTTGTCGCAAGCGGATGGAGCGGGTATCTGCCTGTAAGGTATTTTCCAATACTGTCGCTGGCAGGTATGGCTTTTCCTGTCATTCTCCTGTCCAACATAGCGATGCTGATTGTATGGTTGTCAATACATCCACGATTATCGTGGCCGCATCTGGCGGCTCTTCTGCTGGTGATTCCTCCCACACTCACATATTCCCCGCTCAATTTCAAGTCGGCATCCCACGAATGCGGTGAGAACGAGATAAGGCTGCTCTCGTACAATACAATGGGATTCGCTCTGTGGGGAAAAAATACGGAAGGTCCTGACAGGGACAACACCATACTGCAATACATAGCGGCCAGCAATGCGGACATTATCTGCATACAGGAGGGGAGTCCCAAAATGTTGTCAGAATACCTGCAAGGCAGCGGAAGCATGATACCCGGGCTTCCCAATATCTGCAAGACAGCCGACGGAGAGATGTTTATACTGTCTGAATGGCCAGTCACCGAATCGCGCGAAATTGACTTTGAGGATTCGCATAACAAGGCCCTGTACTGCCGTATTCTCATCGGCGGTGACACTCTGGCCGTCTACAACTGTCATCTTCAGTCTTTCGGTCTCAGCAAAGACGATATCGACGAGTACAACCGCATCATAACACATCCGCAGGATTACGAAAAATACGGAGATTCCAAACCGGTGCTGAAGAAGCTTATAGCTGCCGGAGCAAAGCGGGCCGGCCAGACAGACATCATCACGGATATGATCCGCCACGAGACTGCACGGTACATCATACTGTGCGGAGACTTCAACGACACTCCGCTCTCCTACTCCCATCGCAAGGTTGCAGAACTGCTGGACGATGCCTACAGGAAATCAGGCTTCGGTCCCGGCATATCATACCACATGGACAGACTCTACTTCCGCATTGACCACGTGTTCTGCAACGATGCCTTTACACCCCTGAAATGCAGGGTTGACCGTTCCATAAAGACATCCGACCACTATCCCGTCATCACTCACCTCAAACTTTAGTACGTGCGCGCGATAACGTACCGGAATTTTGTCTATATTTGCACCTTTGAATTCCGCACCCCAGCGGAACAGGGCATAGACAAACAAATAATTAACTTAAAACGATATGCAAAACAAAGGATTCGTAAAGGTTTTTGCGCTGGCACTGACACTGGTATGTCTGTTCTACCTGTCCTTTACTTTCAGAACCCGCAGCATTGAGAAGACTGCGAAAGAGAGTCCGATGGGCGAACAGGCCTATCTTGATTCAGTGATGAATGAAAAAGTCTGGATGGGAATCTATTCCTACAAGGAGTGCCGCGAAATGCAGATTGGTCTCGGACTTGATCTGAAAGGTGGTATGAACGTCATTCTTGAGGTGTCTGTCCCGGATGTAGTGAAGGTACTCGCAAACAACAGCAAGGACGAGAACTTCAACGCTGCCATATCAGCAGCCACAAAACGTGCCGTCAGCAGTCAGGGGAACTTCGTTGACATCTTCGTAGAGGAATACCGCAAGCTCGACCCGAGCGGCAACCTCAACAAGTTCTTCGCCACATCAATGCTTAAGGACCGCGTCGATGTACAGAGCACCGACGAGCAGGTGATTGCAGTATTGAAGGAAGAGGTTGAGGCAGCCATTGACAACTCTTTCAACGTACTGCGTACACGTATTGACCGTTTCGGTGTAGCACAGCCAAACATTCAGGAACTTGAGGGAAAGCAGGGCCGTATCATGGTTGAGCTTCCAGGCATCAAGGAGCCTGAGCGTGTAAGAAAGCTGCTTCAGGGTTCAGCCAACCTGGAATTCTGGGAGACCTACAAATACAGGGAGCTCGCCGACATTCTCAATGCAGCCGACAGAAAGCTGCGTCTGACAATGGCAACGGAAAGCGATGCCGTAGAAGAAGCCGCTGAAGAGACAGCTGAGAATATTGCCGAGGAGAACGCCATCACATCGGCAGACAGTCTCGCAAATCTTCTTGTGGCAAGTGCCAATGAGCAGGAGAGCACGCTCACAGCTGCTCAGAAAGCGGAATACAGAAAAGCGAACCCGCTTCTGTCACGCCTTCAGCCATCAGGTTATACAGAAGGATGCATACTTGGCGTAGCACACTACAACGATACGGCTGAAGTCAACCGTATGCTGGCTCTGCCGGAAATCAAGTCCATGCTGCCACGCGACCTCAAGACCCTTTGGGGTGTCAAGGCCATTGACACAAAAGAGCAGTACTATGAGCTGTATGCCATCAAGGTTACCAACAAGGACGGCAAGGCCTCACTCGGCGGAGATGTCGTAACAAAGGCAAGCGATGATTTCGACCAGTTCGGCAATCCGTGCGTAAGTATGTCCATGAACACCGAGGGCGCACGCCGTTGGGCTCAGATAACAAAGCAGAACGTGAACCGCTGCATCGCCATCGTACTGGACGGCTACGTATATAGCGCACCTAATGTAAGCGGTGAAATCACCGGTGGCAACAGCCAGATTACAGGTTCATTCTCTGTAGAAGACACACAGGACCTTGCAAACGTACTGAAGTCAGGTAAGATGCCTGCTCCCGCAAAGATTGTCCAGGAGGACATCGTAGGTCCGTCACTCGGACAGGAGTCAATCCGCCAGGGATTCATCTCATTCATCGTGGCTTTCATCATCCTGATGATATATATGTGCATCATCTACGGATTCGTTCCGGGTATGATTGCCAACGGAGCACTGCTCTGCAACTTCTTCTTCACACTCGGTATCCTCACCTCATTCCAGGCAGCACTGACAATGTCCGGTATTGCAGGTATCGTACTTACGCTCGGTATGGCAGTCGATGCCAACGTGCTTATCTACGAGCGTACCAAGGAGGAACTGAAGGCCGGCAAGGCCGTTGCAGCCGCTCTGGCCGACGGTTACAAGAACGCTTTCTCAGCTATCTTCGACTCCAACTTCACATCAATCATCACAGGTATCATCCTGTTCGCATACGGTACAGGTCCTATCCGCGGATTCGCAACCACACTTATCATCGGTATCATCTGTTCGTTCTTCACAGCAGTGTTCCTGACACGTATTGTCTATGAGCACTATCTGGGCAAGGGCAAGATGCAGAACCAGACATTCACCACAGGCTTCTCAAAGAACCTGATGATGAATACGAAGATCGGATTCATGGAGGCTGGCAAGAAGTCATCCGTCATGTTCGGAATCGGTGCTTTGATATTAATCGCATTCCTCTGCACAAGAGGACTGAGCAAGAGTATCGACTTCACCGGAGGCCGTAACTTTGTCGTCCAGTTCGAGCAGCCGGTTGAGCCGGAGGATATACGCGACATTATGCAGGCATCCATCGAAGAGGACAATGCCATCAACGAAGGTATCGTTCAGGCCATTGCCCTTGGAACCGACCACAAGACCATCCGTATCTCGACGAACTACCGTATCAATGAAGATTCAGAGAATATCGATGCGGAAATTGAGGAATTCCTCTTCACCACTCTGAAGGCTGCAGGCAAGCTCAGCCCGTCGCTCGACCTTGCCACATTCATTGACCGTGAGAACCGTGAGGGTGGCTCAATCATCAGTTCACAGAAGGTAGGTCCTTCCATAGCCGAGGATATCACACGCGGAGCTATCATCTCCGTAATCCTGGCTCTGATTGCGATTTTCCTCTATATTCTGTTCCGTTTCCGCAACGTGGCTTACTCAGTAGGCGCTATCGTAGCTCTGTTCTTCGATACACTCGTCATTCTGGGCATGTACTCAATCTGTTGGGGCTGGATGCCGTTCTCACTTGAGATTGACCAGACATTCATCGGTGCAGTCCTGACCGCTATCGGTTACTCAATCAACGACAAGGTGGTTATCTTCGACCGTATCCGTGAATATACCCACCTCTATCCGAAACGCGACAGGAAGCAGCTGTTCAACGATGCCCTGAACACCACTCTGGCACGTACAATCAATACATCAGTAAGTACACTCATCGTATTGCTCTGTATCTTCTTCCTCGGTGGCGACAGCATCCGCAGCTTCGCATTCGCAATGATTCTCGGTGTCATATTCGGAACCTGCTCGTCACTCTTCGTGGCAGCTCCGACCGCATACCGCATTATGAGAAAGAAATAAGGGTCACCTTATTAATTAATATATGAGTTCCGGCAAACCTGTAATTCCGGTTTGCCGGAACTTTTTCATACACGCCATTCCTGTCATATTCCAGTAATTTTTACTAACATTGCAATAGGAATACAAATATCTCAGCTATATGAAAAAAATAACAGTACTGATGCTCGGCCTGATACTGGTTGGCAACGCATCTGCCGCACTGGACACCGATTCACTGAAAACGGAGCTCGACAAGATAGAACTGACGAATGCCGATGCCAAATCCGCCATAGAGAAATACAAGAAAGGTGTACTGAAGAACGATCTGAAGTCAATGAACCTGCTCGGCGTGGAATGTATGACAGGTACGAATGTCAAGGCAGATTTCAACATGGGCATAACGCTTCTCGAAGAAGCCGCCAACGAAGGATATCTTGATGCCCAGTACAATCTCGGCAACTACTATTTCATATTCTGGATTCGCAAACCGGACAACACAGCCTACTATTCGACCGCCACAAAATGGTTGCGCAAGGCTATCAAGACAGGCGATTTGCGTTCGTACAACCTTCTCGGACGTCTCTACAGCGAATACGGCAAACATCAGGGCGATCCCGCATTTCTGACTCAGGCACGTATGCAACTGGGTGCAATTCCCAAAATTGAAGAAGTAAGTGACAAAAGCGATGACATAGTCAGCTGTCAGGCTCTCGCCGGCAATATCTGCCTCGCCCAATGGCGTATGACAGGCGACACCGCAACCATCCGTGAGGCAAAGAAATGGTACAGACTTGTTCTTAAATCAAAACTGGAATACCCTACATATTCATCATACATTGACTCTTTGGCATTTGTCCTGAGTCAGGGAGTGCCAATGTCCATCGATCCGAAGGACGAGAACGCCGAAGCCAATGCAGTTCCGCAAGGTGGCCCGATGATGGGTGGATTCGGAGGTATGGGAGGATTTGGAGGAGGACCTATGGGCGGCTTTGGAGGACCTATGGGTGGTCCAGGTGGACCGGGTCAGGGTGGTCCCACGGGGCCGGTTGCAAATTATCCGGGAGGAATGATGCAGATGATGAACTTCATCCGTTCCAACACCTTCTATCCCAAAGACTGCGAGGACAACCGCATCAAGGACAATGTCACCGTTCAGTTCACAATCGGTACGGACGGAGCTGTCATCAACCCCAAAGTCATCAAGAACACGAACTACCTGCTCGGTCAGGAAGCCATGCGCACAGTTATGCTGATGCCTGACTGGATTCCGGCAAAGAAGGAGGACGGGACAGCAGTAGAATATACCACCACTACGAACGTATCATTCGGCAGCGGTGGTATGGGAGGTATGGGTGGAATGATGTTCTGACAGAACTATTCCACTGTCCAGATATCATTAGTCTCAAGCAGCTCAGCGAAGTTGTGATACTTCTTCTGAGCCTTGACCTCTTCAATCTGAGCGGAAACGGAGTCGTCGTATGTCGGAGCCTCGACATCGCGGATTACACCGAGAGCAACAGGGAAACCGTCACCCTGCCCCATCAGAGCAAGCTTCAGCTGCAGGGTGTTATCCTCGCAGTGGGCATCGTGAACCAGGATGTCCTTCACGGTAACACCATTCTCGCCTATCTTCACAACCTTCAGGCCAAAGCCATCCTGCATCAGTCCGTACTCGTTGTTCTCACCGAACAGCAGAGGCTGACCGTGCTTCACATAAATTGCGTTTTTGGCACGTCCTTCCTTATTATACACCGCATCGTGAGTGCCGTTGTTGAAAATGACGCAGTTCTGGAGTATCTCGCAGACAGATGCGCCCTTGTGCTGATAGGCAGCCTTCAGGATATCCACCGTAGCCGGGGCATCCGTTGCCACCGCACGTGCAAAGAAATGACCGCGCGCACCGAAACAGAGTTCCGCCGGACGGAACGGGTCCTCGACCGTGCCGTAAGGACTTGACTTGCTGACAAAACCGCGTGGAGATGTCGGAGAATACTGTCCCTTGGTCAGACCGTAGATACGGTTGTTCAGCAGAATCATATTAAGATTGATATTACGGCGGTTTGCGTGGATGAAATGATTTCCGCCAATAGCCAGACCATCACCGTCACCCGAAATCTGCCATACTGCAAGCTCCGGATTGGCGACTTTGCAACCGGTTGCAATAGCAGCCGCACGTCCGTGAATGGTATTCATTCCGTACGTTGCCATATAGTGAGGCAGACGGCTGGAGCAGCCAATACCTGAGATGACCGCGACATTGTGCGGAGCAACCCCAATCTCCGCCATCGCCTTGTGCAGCGAAGCGAGGAAGAAATGGTCACCGCATCCCGGACACCAGCGGGGCTGTCCCTTCTTAAAATCCTGTGCTGTATATTCGCTCATAATCTCTACTTTTTACTTGTCAAGAATTTCCGTAAACGACTTCACTAACTCAGACACCACGAACGGCTGTCCCTTCACCTGATTGAACTGATATGGTACGAATCCATCGACCTTCATTCTGAGGAATGCCGCTAACTGGCCCATATTCTGCTCGGCAACCACTACCTTCCTGTATCTGCCAAGTACCTCAGCCGTATTTTTCGGTAAAGGATTGACAAACTTGAAGTGCGCGTGAGCCACCTTGCGTCCGGCTGCCCTCATTTCGTCCATCGCCGCACGGAGATGACCGTAAGTACCGCCGAAGCCCACAATCAGCAAATCCGCATCGTCCACATCGCCAAGCACCTCCAGATCAGGAACCTCAATGTTCTCAATCTTCTGCCTGCGCAGACGTGTCATCAGGTCGTGATTCTCAGGAGCCGTGCTGATGGCTCCGGTCTGATTGTCCTTCTCCAGACCGCCGAGTATATGGGTAAATCCCTCACGTCCCGGAACAGCCCAATAACGGGTACCGTTCTCAGCACGCATATACGGGGTCCAGTTGCCCCGCAACTCCTCCGGAACGTATGGAGGATTGATCTCCGGATATTCCGACAGATCAGGCAACTTGAATGAAGCGGAACCGTTTGCAATGAAAGCGTCCGTCATAAGCACCACAGGTGTCATATGCTCAAGTGCAATCTTGCAGGCCATATAGGCTGCATCAAAGCAATCTACCGGATGTTCAGCAGCGATTACCGGCATCGGACTCTCACCATTGCGTCCGAAGAGTACCTGAAGCAGGTCAGTCTGCTCGCTCTTGGTGGGAAGGCCTGTTGCAGGACCGCCGCGCTGCACGTCAATGACAACCAGCGGAAGTTCCATAATGACAGCCAGATTCATCGCCTCAGATTTCAGACAGATGCCGGGGCCGGAAGTGGATGTCACAGCCAACGCACCGGCAAATGAAGCACCAAGCGCAGATGCACAGCCTGCGATTTCATCCTCACACTGTACAGTTGTCACGCCGAGGGACTTGTGTTTGGAAAGCTCATGCAGGATATCCGTAGCAGGTGTTATAGGATAAGAGCCTAAATAAAGCTTCAGCCCGGCCTTCTCAGCGGCGGCGATAAGTCCGTATGCAGTAGCCTTGTTGCCGGTAATATCCATATATCTTCCCGGTTCCTTAACCTTTGATTCCACCCGATAGACGTTCATCGCCGAGCTGTGCGTGTTGTGACCGTAATCATAACCGGCCTGAATCACGCGGATATTGGCCTCGGCCAGTTCAGGCTTCTTTGCAAACTTGTCACGCAGGAAATTGAATGCAATGTTGAGGTCGCGGCTGAACAGCCAGCATACCAGACCCAATGCAAACATATTGCGGCATTTCAGAACGGACTTCACGTCCATCCCTGTGTCTGCCAGACAATCCTTCACCATCTGCGTCAGAGGACAAGCCACAACCCTGTCCCTGTCAATGCCGAGTTCCTGAATGGGGTCGTCAGTCTTGAAAGCGGCCTTATCCAGATCACTTTTCTGGAATGCGTCCGTATCTATTATAATTGTGGCATCCTTCTTGGCATACTTGAGCTGCGTCTTCAGAGCCGCAGCATTCATCGCCACCAACACATCACAAAGGTCACCCGGCGTAAACACCTTATTCGCGCCGACATGCACCTGAAATCCGGAAACGCCGGTCAGAGAGCCCTGTGGGGCACGAATATCGGCCGGATAGTCCGGGAAAGTGCTGATACTGTTACCTACCGTAGCCGAAACAGTCGAGAAAATGTTGCCCGCCAACTGCATTCCATCTCCGGAATCGCCTGAAAAGCGGACCACAACGTCTTCCAATTCCTTAATATTCATCGTTCCTTATTAAAATGTCATAAACGTTATGCAAAATTACACTAAACATAGATACGTGTTATCATTCGGGCAGACAAAAAAAATCCTGCCGTGCGACTGACCGCACAGCAGGACTTACACCTATTATATCAGGTAATCTTCTGAAAATTACTTGAGGAGAGATTTACGGGATACGGACACCTCACTCTTTACCTGTGCGAGCTGCTCCCTGAACTCATCAACGCTGATTGCATTGATTACACTGATAGGCTCAAGAGCCTCGTCAATCTCCTTATACTCCGGATTAATCTCAGCAAGATCATCAATGGCAATGCACAGAAGAGCAATCTGAAGAGTTAGCTCCGATGCAGAATCATCATCGAACGATGCAAGGAACTTCTCTGAATTCTGAGCGGCGATATAGATGTGCTCAACAATGGCGGCCGCGCAGACATCCCAGAAGAAATGTGTACGTCCGTTGGCCTTGCAAGCCTCGTAGAAAGCATTCATTGCCTCAGCCGTATCATCATTCGAGAAAATCTCCTTGAGCTTCGGATCGTTGATGTCCAGATACAGCTTTGTCAGAGCCTTGTCATAGTCCGACACGGTAGAAGTCATCTCGTACAGATTGGCAACCTCCTTGTCAACATAGATAAGAGCCGCAGCGCGGTATTTCTGGGAAAGAGTCTGCAAGTCATTGATAACAGAGGCATTGATAAGATACTCCGGCTTCACCTGCTTTTCCTTGTCTGTCAGCACAATGCTTCCGTCGGAAGTCTTGGCCACGAAATCAAGGGGCTTCAGTCTCAGCATCTCGGCTGCAAGACTGTCTATCTGCATCTTGATATACTCCTCCTGCTGCTGTTCTACAAAAGACTTTTCCTTGGAAGTGCCCGAATCAGTCTGTTTCGCCTTCCTGTTACCACCACATGACAGCACGCTTACCGCTAATGCTGCAATGGAAACGTAGGTTAAAAATTTCTTCATTGTTTTGAATGTTAAGTAATTAATAATTATTTTATCTATTTTTTCTATCGGGAATATTCATCATCAGCAATACAGCAAACAGCACACACATCAGGAAGAGTACCGACATATTGAACCACAACGTCGGTATCTGTCTGCCTGCGACAACCTTCACGGAACTGTAGAAAGGAGCACGTCCGTTATTGCTCTTGGGAGTAAGATATATGCGCCCTATCTGCGGGACAATATGACCGTCAACAATCAGCAGAGTCCTGTCCGTATCGCCTCCCGTGACAAATTCCTCCAGCTTGATATTGCAGTTAGCCCTCTTCAGCCGGAGCATCTCCTCCTTGCCGCGCTCCTTTATATCCATACCGAGAAGGTTGTCCTTCTGGAGAGTCACACGGTTACAGACCTCGCCCAGCACTTCCTTGGCATTATTCAGATATCCGCTCACAGATTCGTAATCGAAATCACCGCAATACGGTTTCAGACCGCAGGCCGATGCCAATGTAGGCAGCTCATTCTTCAACACCTCCATATGGACAGGCGATGTCTCATTGCCTTTGGCCTCATCGTCCTTTATAGTCTCCAAATGCGATTCAAGCTCATATATGAAGGTCTCCCTGTAGAACATCGCCTGAAAACGCTCCCTATCCATATCGAAATACGGCCTCTCGTAATCATTGTAGCGGAACGTGCCTACTGCCAGTGCCTCAAAAGCCCAACGCGACGGTATCACATCGCCTATCACCGGCACATTGTCCGTCTTGCTGTTACCGTTCAGATCCGAGAACGACACCACAAGTCCGCACAGCAGAATCTGGGGGATAAGCAGAATCGGAATGGTTATGTATATCGCCACCACCGAATTGAGACACTGCGACAGCAACAGACCGATCAGGCTTGACAGCAACGCGGAAATGAACAGAATCATCCACCACATCAGGAACATTCCGTGCAGTCCCATTATAACATTGCCGACCACAATGAAAAGCGCAGTCTGGACAAGCGATACAGCAGCCGCAAAGATTATCTTGCTCCATATATAGGCCTTGTAGCTCAAATCCAGGAATTTCTCACGCTTCAGGAGCACGCGGTCCTTTATGATTTCCTCCGCGCAGCCGCTCATACCGATGAAGATGGCAACTATTATGGCCATAAAGAAATAGCTGACCATATTCTTGTTGTCCATCACAGTATAGCCCTCAGGCGGTGCGAAACGCGTAAGCAGACCGCATATCACGGCAAGCAGCGGAGCCTCCAGCAGAGTAATCAGAATATACTGCAGGTTCGTAAGCTTCGCCTTTACATTCCTCTCCAGGAATATCCTCATCTGCGAGAATGCCGACGGTTTCTTCTGGTTCGATGCCGGTATGTCAGGAACATCGGCAGGCACCCCGGCCACCACCCTGTGCTCCAAATACATATCGTGCCACTGCTCCGGACTGACCTTGCGCTCACCGCTCAGATGTCCTGTATCGTCCAATGCCTTCTCATTTATGATGTTGAGCACCGTCTCAGGATTCACGTTACCGCAAGTCGGACAGGTGCTGGTATCGGCATCAGCATAGTTGGCGGCATCCTTGAAATAGGTCACAGCATCTATGGGATTGCCGTCAAATACAGGATAGCCACCGAGATCAAGCAGACACAGCCTGTCAAACAGCTTATATACATCGCTGGACGGCTGATGTATATTCAGCACGACAAGCTTGCCGTGGCAGGTCTGGTCCTTCAGCAAGCCCATCACGTTATCCGTATCCGACGATGACAGACCGGACGTAGGCTCATCCAGGAAAATCACGGACGGCTCGCGGATGAGCTCCAGTGCAATATTCAGGCGCTTGCGCTGACCGCCGGATATGGTCTTGTTCAACGGAGAACCCACCACCAGATCCTTAGCCTTGTCCAGACCGAGATCACGCAGAAGACTCAGCACCCTGCGGTCAAGCTCCTCATCGCCCATACCGTCAAAGCAGAGCCGCGCAGTATAATAAAGGTTCTGATATACCGTCAGTTCCTCAATCAGCAGATCGTCCTGCGGGACAAATCCTATGAGAGCCCTCACCTCAGGCTCGTCTATGGAATGTCCGTTTATTGTCAGAGAACCGCTTTGCGGTTTCAACGAGCCGTTGAGTATGGAAAGCAGCGTGGTCTTGCCTGCACCGCTGCCACCCATAATGGCCACCAGCTCACCGCCGGACAAGGTCATCGACAGATTGTGAAGACCGTTGTTGCTGTTCGGGAAACGGAAATTAACGTCGCGAATGCTGTATATGATATGCTCCGAAGTCTCGCTCTCGTACGTCTGACGCACCTCCGGGTAATATACAGGAGCACCCTTGTGGTTTTTCAGGACACCGCTGACGTGCCATATCTGGAATATCCCGGGAGTAAGCAGCACATCATCAAACAGGACATCATCCCCGCCCAGATACGAGAATACCATCTTGTTGTCCGACTGTATCCACAATGTCTTGACGTGGCCGGAATAGCCCGCGAACTCGTGCCTGCGCACATTAGCTCCCTCACGGTCATACACGAAATCGCAGAAGTCCGAATACAGGGAGTCATCCACACCGAAACTTTCCGACATCTGCAGGAATATCGGGCTGCGCGAGTCAAACGACTCGGGAGATATCATACAGAACTCCATCAGACGGAGCAGGACCATCTTGCGCTCACCGGCCTCAAGCTTATCCTTTATCTTCTCGCATATCTGCCTTACTACCGATTCCTTGTCAACAAAGTCTCCATCGGAATAGAATGTCAGCAACTCATCATACAAATCCATATACGGCTGTATGTTCCTGAGGCCGAGATACCGCCCAAGATAGTTGTCCAGCAGCCTTTCAGCGCCGGAGCCATCAACCTTATTGCGCGACCCTAACAGAGCGAAAAGGTTAATCAGGCCAGATAGAACTATATCATTCAGCATAATAGACCAAACCGAATCTATACATTTTCGCAAAATTACAAATTGTTTTGCTATACTTTGCAAGTTGGCAGCAACTTTTGACCTTGGGTTTTTGCTTTTATCTGTCAAATGCACTAACTTTGCAGTGTTTTTGATGGTACGGGCCTCTGTAGTTCAATGGATAGAACGGAAGTTTCCTAAACTTTAAATTTGGGTTCGATTCCCAGCGGAGGTACCATTCAATCAGAAAGTTCGCACTTTCCTTCTACCCTCACAAATTTAAAGTTCAGGAAACTGACATCATTTTATTTGCTGCGCAAAAGGGCGACATCCTGTCGCGACAGCGGAGCTGTTCAATAATCTTAGTAATTTGGGTTCGATTCCCAGCGGAGGTACAATGTGGAACTGCAAGTGATTAAAAATCAATCATTTGCAGTTTTCCTTTTCCTCCCAAAGTGCAAATTTGACCATATTTGACCATAATTTTCAGATGGAGTCTTCATTAGTGCAAAGTTGCTAAATATATTTGACTTATGCACTGGTTCGAAAAAATGGGAGTATTATAGGATTACGTAAACCCAATACGCGAACGTGGCTGGGATGCTGGCAGAGGAATCAGACTCTGACAGATGTCAGACTCGTCTATGGTGAAATCATCGGTCTGATTTGACATAATGATACGGTTGGCGTGATTTATAACGACCGAATCAGCCAGTAGTCTCATTACACGGGCATTTCCGAAATCCTTGTCCCTGTTGATCCACAGGTTATGTATGTGTCTATGTAGCATAGAACTGGCGTCGGGTGTCATGCTGAATGCCATTCTGTCAAATGCACTGGTAGCAACATCGACCAGCAGCTGTTCAGTCGGTCCCGTGAACTCAATGATGTTGTCGTCAGGAATGCGGCTGCGGAATCCAGGATTCACCCGAAAGAGTTCCATCATCTCATTCTTGTATCCAGCCATTATTATGCACCTGTCTGGTTTGCCGAAATGTGCCATCATGGTCTCAAGGATATGATAGCCAGGATCACGCTTGTCAGAGCTCTGTCTGAAGCACTGATAGGCCTCGTCAAGGAAGAACACACCTCCACATGCGCTTTCCAGGGCAGCCTGCGTATTGTTTTCCTCCGAACCGTAGTTCTGCCCTACAAGATCCTCTCTGCGGTATTCCTGTACATTGTCAGACGTCAGAAGCCCTATACTGTGAAGAATCTTTCCCATCTGTCTGGCTACCGTTGTCTTTCCGGTACCAGGCTCACCCAGGAACATGAAGGTCAGATTGGGCTGAGGATAGATGCTGATGTCAATGCCATCAGCCTCAAGTTTGTTCCTCCATAAAGAATAGCGTCCAAGCCGTTGCAACTTAGCCTTGACATTCTCCATGCCTACCATGTCATCCAGGAAGGCTAAGGATTCCTGGAGGTTCAGTTCCATGGAACAGTGATTATCTGTAGTAGAGGTTTTGAATTCGGAGAAATATGCGTCAAGGGCGTCAAGAGTGTCTTGTAAAGGATCATCATGTTTGCTGCCACCTGTCAGTATTACATCCTCACGGGTTATTCTGTTCTGAATTCTATTGGTTGTTCTTTTTTTGTTATCAAATTGTTTCATAACGATGATGTTTTTAGATTGAAAAATAGGGATTGTGCATGATACGGTCTTTCTACATGATACGTACCATGAAGCCATTAAAGCCAAACTCATGCCTTGGCAGATGTCGGCGGGGTTAAATAAACTTATATGCATGAAGAGATATTCCTGCAAGGACAGCAAGTCTGCAGGAATATGGGTAGAAGAAGGACGGATACCTGTAGGCATCCATTCTGGAGTGGCAGAAAAGAACCGTTAGGATAATTTTTGTAACAAAATGTCAATGAGCGCACCACATGCTGTCCTCCCTCAGAAAATCCAAGTTCGGGCATGCATACAAAACACGCTGCATTTCCAGTTCCCAAAGAAGTTGTCAACTTTCTGGGGGATTCAGGAAAGCATGGTTGTTTGTTGTGTTTGGTACGGTCATTTTATTATTATGTCTATTAACGGATTTGTGCGTCCCTTTGCATTGACACCGATGCAAAGGTATGAAATATATGGGATTCACAAGCAATATGACTACTTATTCTACAGATGGATCTTGGCTGTCAGCTCATTACTTCCGAACAGTCTGTAACGGAACTGGAATTCAATCCTTTTGAATATCTTTTTTATTGCCTTTTCTGTATTTGCCCCCATAAAGTCTTGGCCGGTGGGGTCATTTTTATATCGTAACAAGGGGGCAACAGTAAATCGTACGAAGGGGGCAATATCGACCGTCTCAGGGGGTCACGCGAGAGCGATTTTTCCAACAGCGGAGCTACATAGATATGGGACGGGTCTTTTTGTAGAGCCAGGCCGAGTCGCCGGCAGAAAGCAGCGGACTCAGAGTCTCGTAGACATTATTGTTATAGCGGTTCAACCATTCAAGTTCAGCGGCGTCAAGCATCCCTGCAATCACCGCAGCAGTATCAATCCAAGTACACGTCAGAGTCTCAAAACCGAGCCAGTCCCCGAACTCATTACTGCCGGCCGACACACACAGCAGCATATTCTCGTGACGTATGCCGTGAAAGCCCTCGCGGTAGATACCCGGTTCATCAGACGTAATCATTCCCGGCAGCATAGGCTGATCCTTCAAATTCTGACGTATCGTCTGCGGTCCCTCGTGTACCGACAGCACATTGCCCACACCGTGGCCTGTACCGTGACCGAAATTGCGCATCGTCTGCCACAACGGCCTTCTGGCCACAGCATCCAGACGACAGCCCGGAGTACCTGCCGGGAATACCGCCATCCCCAGATCAATCATTGCCTTCAGGTCTATCGTATAGTCCTCACGCTCCAGTCCGGTAGTCTGGCCAAGTGCTATTGTACGTGTAATGTCGGTAGTTCCATAGCGGTAATGCGCTCCGCTGTCATTAAGGTACAGTCCTCGTGGCTGAAGCATTGCGTCATGTCCGCGCACGGTCGAATAGTGTGGCAAAGCCGAATTCTCCTGATAGGCCGATATAGTCTCAAAACTCTCGTCTATAAAATCAGGACATACAGCACGGAATTCATGCAGCTTGTCGGCAGCATCCGCCTCGGAAATCTGTTCTCCAGCAGCCATAGCGTCCTCTAACCAGTGGTAGAACCGTGTCTGAGCCACGCCGTCCCGGACATACGCTCTGCGGAAGCCTTCTATCTCCACAGCATTCTTCACAGACTTCTCCACATCTATAGGCGATGCACAGCACACAGTACCGTCCGCGCCGAATCTGTCATTCACCGCCTTGGCCAGGTCATAATTGAGCGATGACGGATCCGTCATAATCCTTCCGTTGGCAGGCATCTGCGCAATGTATTCCGCTACACCGCCATACGGATATACCGAAATGCCGTCCGAGCCCAAGGTCTCCCTGACCTCGGAACTGAACTTCGCCCCATCGGCAAACAATGCCACCCCCTCAGGAGACACCACCGCAAAGGATATCACCACGGGACAGTAATCAATATCATTTGAACGGATATTCAACAGCCACGCTATCTGATCAAGCGTAGTAACCAGCGCGTATCTGCAGCCTTTTTCCGCAAGCACGCCACGGAACCACGAAAGTTTATCAGCAGTAGAACGGCCGGAACAGCTTTCATCGTGCAACCAAACAGAATCTTGCGGCAATGCTGGCCTGTCAGGCCATATCGCACTGAGGAAATCGGGTCTTGATATTACAGAAGTTCCCTTCACGGACAACAGCGACTGAAGCCGCACGGCATCTGCCTGACTCATACAAATTCCGTCAATACCCACCTTTCCACCGGCAGGCACATTGTCCGAAATCCATTTCATCCACTCCATATCCTCCACGGATACCATCCTGTGCATCTCCACGCCACTGCCCTGCAGTTCACGTGCAGCCTGTATATGATAACGTGAATCCACCCACAACCCGGCATGACTCAGAGTAATGACCACCACACCCGCCGAGCCGGTAAACCCGCTTATATAGCGGCGCTGACACCAGCGTGACGGAGTATATTCGCTGTTATGGGGATCCTCACCGACTATCACAGCCGCACTCCAGCCCCATTCGCGCATCACAGCACGCAGAGCCTCAATCCTTGTTTCCACTTCTGTCATCAATCAGACCAATCTATAGAAATCAGCACTCTTCCGTCTACTATATTATCGCCCTCTTGATGCACTCCACAATGCGCTTTACATCGTCATCGGTGACGCAAGGACCGGCAGGAAGACACAAGCCTACCTTGAAAAGCGACTCGCTCACGCCATTGACATAAGCGGCCATCTTCGGTCCTTCTATACAACGGACATCCGGGCCAAAACCGCAACCGTCCGCATCGCCGGACTCAGCCGCAAGCGGCACCTCCACAGCCCCCTCACAATATACAGGATGCTTATGCATCGGCTTCCAAGCTGGACGGGTCTCAATATTTTCCCTGTCCATAAACTCACGCATAGCCTCCACATTGTCGTTCGGCTGGCAGTCCGTCACCGGCATATCAGGAGTACAGAACACGCTTGATACGCCCACAGCCTTGGTCTTCAGCTCCTTATACACATTATCCTGCCCCACGACCTTCACATCATCGTCCAAAGTGATAACGGAGAGCCAATAGTTCGAATCAAAGTGCCCGTCCTGAGGCTGGCAATGCACATGCACTCCTCTGACCCCTGCAAGCAGTTCCTCATACAACCCCTGAACATGCCTATGATGAGCGATATGAGCATCCGCCACAGTCATCTGTCCGATGCCGATACCGGCACACACATTGCTCAAGCGATAGTTGTAGCCTATGTCCTTATGATGATAATAACTGTACCCCGTACGCGCTTGAGTGGCAAAATACACCACATTATCCTTATCCTCCGAATCACGGCAGATCAACGCCCCACCACCGCTTGTGGTAATCATCTTGTTGCCGTTGAACGACAGCACTCCATAACGGCCGAACGTTCCCAGCATCTGTCCGTCGTACTTTGACCCCAAACTCTCAGCGGAATCCTCAATCACAGGAATGCCATATTTGCCGGCAATCGCCATAATGCGGTCAATGCGGTAAGGCATACCGTACAAAGCCACCGGGACGATAGCCTTCGGATATTTACCCGTCTTCCTGAAACGGTCCCTGACAGCCACCTCCAAAAGATCCGGATTAATATTCCAAGTATCAGGTTCCGAATCAATGAACACCGGCTTCGCGCCAAGATAAGTGATAGGATTGGAACTTGCGCAGAACGTGAACGACTGCACGCACACTTCATCGCCCGGACCGACACCGGCCATCTTCAGTGCCAGATGCACCGCAGCCGTGCCTGACGAAAGAGCCGCCACCTTGTGCCCCAAAGAATGACCCTGATTCACGAACTTCTCCAGTAGCCCTTCAAACTCCGCCACATTCGGTCCCATCGGCACAACATATTCATCGTCAAAGGCCTTCCTTATGTACCTTTGTTCCACACCATCCGCACTCATATGCGCCAGGCACAGATTTATTCTCTTAGTCGGCTCGCTCATAACTTATGCACGCATTACTCTCAGTAAAAGTATTAGATTCATTCCTGCAAAGGTAGCACATTTTTCGCATGTCATCACCTTTTGAGTCATACTAATCCTTAATTCCGCAACATTTCCTGACTTGTAACTACTCAGGGTACCCCTGACCTGACAATAAACTGAGGGCAGTGCGGGGCTTTCGCCACCCTGATATAACTTTTTTCAAAAAATTTCATCATATTGCATACCCGGCTTTCAATCTGCTGAAAATCAGCCGATTATTGCTATTTAAGAGGCCCTGTAAGGCTGGAGATGTCGGGATGGAGGACCACCAGATATGCATCGCACACCTGCTGCGGAACCTCACATACACGATGCAGGCTTTCCCTGACGATGAGTGGAGCCTTGACATGCTGGATCTCCTGCGCGACTCCGTACACCACAGGAACCAGGGAGACATTGGACCGGACATACGGACGGAGATGGAGCAAAGGCTTGATAAGCTTCTTGCAAGACCTCCGGTCTACACCAAGACCGACGGCTCCGACACTCGCACTGGAGTAGTATCATTGACTGAATCATTGCTTGCTGTATGTCTTAGGTTGTTACCTATGGCGGGGGTACCTGAGCAGTTACTAGGCTGGCATTTGTGGAAGAAAAATTCCTGCGTAATAGTCTCATCACGATTTATCAGGCCCTGTACGATTTCCTGGTCGGTCATATGCAATGACTATTTTTGACAATATTCCATCTACCATTCCATATGAGTTGTTCTAAATCTCATATGCGCCGGCTACCAGTTCCCATTTTTCTTCTCTCGTTTTCTTTTTTTGAAGAGAGTTCATCCGCAGGCTCTCCGGAAAATTCTCCTCCCCTAAAATATTATAACATTCTTCATCGGCAATAAGTGCCAGTATGTCATCCTGAAACTGTCTTTCTTTTGAATCCTTTTCCGCCGCATCCTTACCACCCAGAACATAGCCAAGTATTTTTATGTAAAATTGTTTGCAGGAATAATCATCCAGTTCTTTTTTATTTATTGTTTTGTCATAAACAATATTCAAATACTGCACAAACTTATATGGAATCAGTTTTTCAGTAACGACTTCTTTGCCGCCCTTTATCATTGTATCCGTCTCAACTTCCGTCAAATCCTTAGCAAGTTTCAAGAAATAAGGGATATATTTATCATAATTGTCTTTTGTGACAGAGGTGGTGGCAGAACCATGCGCCTTCCGGAACATTACGGAATTCTTTGCAACGGTGCAAATCCTACTATCTTTACTCAACAGCACTCTTATGTCAGGGAAGTCCTCATATGTCGTATTTTCATCAAAATTCCTTTTGACTCCCTTCAGCAACTCCACATATTTACACAGCATCTCCCTTTTATAGCACTTTGTCCATCCGATAGTACTGATTTTATATAACTTCTCGTTCTTCAACAGTTTATCAGGTGTAATCGGAAGACATCTTTCCACCGTTCCGCGTGACGACTTTCCGGACGGCATTGACTCTCCAGCCTTTGACACAGATCCTTTGTAACACAAGTCTTTTACCAATCCATTATGAAAATCCCTTCCATAATTAAGTTTTTGAGTACCAAAAATTTCAAACCTGATCAAGCAGATATTCGATTTGGTTTTATACAATTTGGTGACAATGTTGGAAACGACCTTTTGAGAATAAAACTTGTCATCAGAATCCAAAGTAATTGCTATATCATCAAAATTTGACTGCTGAATGAAAATCTTCCTGATTTCATATGAAAGTGCTGCAGGTTTTTTTCTGGAAGACTCATAAAGCTGAATATTCAGATGCCCCGGCTTTTCTTTGCATTGCTGATACTGATTAACCAAATCCTTTATTTTATTTTTAGTTTCCGACTCCCCCTCAAGGATCCCGTCTAACAGAACTATCACCTTTATGTTTGGATAATCCTGCATTGCGATTGACTCCAGTGCTTCATCTAAATAATCCAAACGATGAGCCCGCATTAGAACATATGCTTTTGGTGCACCGACGCGAGAAAGAATCTCATTGAATTTTGCCGAGTTGCAATCATTAAAGTTTGCAAGTATATCTATTCTTCTGATTTGACTGCGCGCCAATGCTTTAGCCAGCAGCAATGGAATGATATATGCCGCATATATACAAAAACTCACGATGTTGTTGTCATTGTCCGAACCGGTGTTGCCATTCAAAGTTGACCAAAAGAAAGGCAGAATAATGCTCACCAGATATCCTAAGGCAACAGGAACTACTATAAGGCTGCCCTTCCCACAAAACAAATGCAAAAGGAACAGAAATAAGATCAAGACTATTGCACTTATCCCAAATAAAATGGAGAACGGAATGCTGCAATCAGAGGACCTGATTAGAATTGTATCTGCTATGAAAACAGACATAGAAATCAGAAAAACAGAAAAAACTATTCCCTGGAACAACTGATTTGAGTATAGAAATTCCGTTTTCGCTTCATTGTCGTCTTCTGTTTCAAGAACATTCTTGTAAATATCCACGACACGCCTGGGATTATCAGACCAGTACAACCAATTCGGAAAATCTCTACTATTGAAAGGCATCCTGGGCATGAAGCGTATACTTTCCGTGACCTCACCGATTCCGGTGCAGAAAAAATCACCGCCCAGGAGCAATTGCATAATTAATTGAGTCACAAACCCCAGCAAATATAAGAATATGCAAATTGCAGCTACCGCTAAAGTGGTTAATAGAGCGCCGAAGCCGATTTGCCCCTCACGGAAAGGAAAAAATTGAATTAGTGAATCGATTATGCTTTCACTATTTGGTACCAACCAGTAAAATAGTAAAAACTCAACACCGCCAAGGATAAAATACCTCAGAATATCAGCAAAGCGTATCTTGAAACCGTTCATTATAAACGTCAAACAAGTTTATTATCAAATAAGTATTCATAAATTCCCGTACAGCGCCATCACCGCCGGAATGCTTGCATACATAATCAGAATTATGAATTACAGCATCTGACGCATCACAAGGACAAGCTATTATTCCTCCATTACCTTTTATGTACTTCATAGCGCCAAGGTCATTGTCATCATCACCAATATAGGCAAAACCGCAATCAGGGTATTTGCCTTCATATGTCTTTATAATCGAAATTTTGTCGTGGACCGCCTGATGATAATTGCTAATTCCTTAATTCCGCAACATTTTTCGTAAAAGATTGTCAAACGGCCTGATAAACAAAGGCTTACCAGGC
>JAKSIX010000026.1 GCA_024398595.1 Bacteroidaceae bacterium
GACGGTGATTGATGACTTCCCGGTGCGCAACCGCAAGTTCATCCTTCACGTCAGAAGACGCCGGTGGCTGGATGATGACGGGCACAGCATAGTTCTCAACGCATATCAGCTCACCGCTGACGGAACGCGTCTCTCCGAGGAGTTCGCGTCTTTTTTAAAAAGGAGCAGCTTGATAACAACCCGGTAACGTCAAGAGCCGTCGCCTCGTACTACTTCGTTGACGGGGACAATCTTGAACGCGCGTACAAGTATCATCTGAGCGGCTATCCCGAATGGGACCAGATTGACCATGCCGACAAGTGGATGCTCAAGCCTGAGAACATCGGTGAGAATCTGAGTATTGATGAGACATCTCTTCACGATGACCTGTTCACGTTCCTGTCCAACAAGGCCGGTCATTGCAGACAAGGGACCATCGTAGCAGCAGTGCGAGGCACCAAAGCGGAGGATGTCATCAGCATCCTGATGCAGATACCCGAAGAGAACAGACTTGCCGTCAAGTAGGTTACTCTTGACCTTTCATCAAGCACTTTATAAAAGATTAATTGGAACATTTCAAAACAGATTCTTATGGTAACAAAATCACCTGATTGGCATACAGAGTTGTTTTTTTTTTGATAAATTCGCGTGATTATGTCATTAAAGAAACAAAATTATGGACAACGAAGTATTGAAAGCTATACGTGAACGCCGCAGCATACGACGCTATATGCCGCAGCAGATTAAAGATGATGAACTGCGTACAATTCTGGAAGCGGGGACATGGGCTCCTACGGGTCATGGCACTCAGGATCCCATCATCATCGCGGTGCAGGACCCGGAGATATGTGCAATCCTAAGAAGGCTTAATGCAGAAGCACTTGGCAATGCCAATGTCGACCCTTATTACGGTGCCCCTACCATCATCCTCGTCTTTTCAAAGGCTGAGAATCCCAACTGCGTCAAGGATGGTTCTTTAGTGATTTCCAACATTATGCTTGCAGCACACAGCATCGGATTAGGTTCCTGTTGGATTAACCGCTGTAAAGAGATGTTTGCAACCGCAGAAGGTCGTACAATGGCTTTGCGCCTGGGCATATCGGAAGGTTATGAAGGTGTGGGTTGCGTATCTGTCGGATACATTGCTCACGCAGCTCCGGCTCCAGTTCCACGCAAGTCAGACTACTACAAAATCATTTAAACTGCATTGCCCGTGCTGATTGTCACATCAGCCAATCACCGTATAACGGGCAAATTTGAGCAGCAAGGTTTTCTCGCTGCCTGCATCAAAGCGGATGCGTGCCTTCGAGGCATCACCCGAGCCTTCGACCGACAGTACCGTACCGCGTCCGAAGCGTTCGTGTTCTATGATGTTTCCTGCCGACAGAGATACAGTCTGAGCAGATGATTCTCCCCGGTATCCGATAAGTTCCGACACGCGTTTCAGATTGCGCGGACGGTCTGCCGATGGCCCAACTGTATTACCCGATGACACCTGGCGGCTGCTGAAAGAACGCTCGCATGAACATTGGCTTCTTGCTTTGAATTGTCTTTCAGCATACGGTTCCCTTTCTTCTCTAAAGCCGAATCGCCTACCGGAAGATGCAAATTCGCCCGCACTGTAATCACCTCCAAACACATCGTCAAAGTCCGGATTATGCAAGGACAGACGTGGTTTGCTGACAGTCTGGAGCAGATGCACGTTCATATATTTCGAGTCAATGTCACGCAGGAAACGGCTCGGCTCAGGCATTTCCATATTGCCATAGCGGAAACGGCATTTTGAGAATGTCAGCGTGCAGCGATGCTTTGCACGTGTAATCGCCACGTAGAACAGACGGCGTTCCTCCTCCAATTGGCGTTCGGCATCCACACACATCTGGCTGGGAAAGAGATTGTCCTCCATACCCACAATGAACACGCTGTCAAACTCCAAACCCTTTGCCGCATGGACAGTCATCAGCGTAACCTTGCGGTCATCGCCCTCCTTGTCATTATCCTGATCCGTCAACAGCGACACCTCGTTAAGGAAATCAGTCAGCAGAAGATGCTCATCGTCCTCCTCCATACGACCCCGGCAGAAACTGTCTATTCCGTTCATCAGTTCCTGGACATTGTCTGAGCGTTCCTTACCCTCCGGAGTGTGGTCCGAAGCCAGTTCGCGCAACAGTCCGCTCGCCTCGACTATCTGTACGGCAAGCTCGTATGCGTTGGTATTGCGTGACTTTTCCTCAAAGCCGCTTATAAGTCCTGCGAATTGGGACAGTTTGGATGCCGTGCCACTGTTGAATTCCCTTCCGTACTCATTCAAATGCGTAATAACCTCCCAGAAACTGATATTATTGGCATTGGCAGCATCGGCAATACGGCCGAGTGTAGTAGCGCCTATTCCACGGGCAGGCGTATTGATTATTCTCTTGAATGCCTCCTCGTCATTGTGATTCACCACAAGACGCAGATATGCTATGACATCCTTGATTTCCTTGCGCTGATAGAACGACAGGGAACCATATATCTTATAAGGTATTCCCTGAGTACGGAACGTCTCCTCGAAAACCCTCGACTGGGCATTTGTACGGTACAGTACCGCAACATCCCCATAATTGACGTCATCACGCACGTACAGGTTATATATCTTCTCCGCCACGGTATTAGCCTCGGCAATGTCGGACTGGACTTGAAACACCTCTATCTGACTACCCTTCCCGTTCTCGGAGAAAACGTTTTTCCTTATCTGGTTACGGTTCTTGTCTATCAATGAGTTGGCTGCACCTACAATGGTTTGGGTAGAACGGTAGTTCTGCTCCAGCTTGAACGTTCGGGCTTCCGGGTACAGCCGGGTGAATTTCAGCATATTGTCTATGTCTGCACCACGGAATGAATAGATGCTCTGGGCATCATCGCCTACCACGCAGACATTGCGCGTATCCCGGGTCAGCTGCCATACTATGCAGTGCTGCGCATAATTCGTGTCCTGATACTCATCGACCAGCACATATCTGAAGCGCGATGCATAGCGTGCCCTCACCTCCTCATTCTGTTTGAACAGCAGATAGGTGTATAGCAGCAAATCATCGAAATCCATAGCATCGGACTGATGACAACGGTCCCAATACCTCTTGTATATCTGGCCGCACATACTCAGATTCCTGTATTGGTCATTTTTCAGAATGTCCGCATTTTGCAGGTAATCAGCCGGAGTGCACAGACGGTTCTTGGCATTCGATATGCGGTTCTGAACGACATTGGGCTTATATACCTTGTCATCTAAATGCATTTCCCTGATAATACTGCGGATAAGGCTCTGTGAATCGGACTGGTCATACACTGTGAAATTCGGCGAAAAGCCGATTGACTCTGCCTCCGCATGCAATATTCTGGAGAAAATGCTGTGGAATGTGCCCATCCAAAGATACTTTGCACGGTTCTGCCCCACCTTGGCAGCAATACGCTCCTTCATTTCGCCGGCAGCCTTGTTGGTGAATGTCAGTGCCAGCACAGACCAGGGTTCCACTCCCATCTCAAGCAGGTAGGCTATGCGATACGTAAGCACACGCGTCTTGCCGGAACCTGCTCCGGCAATCACCATCTGCGGGCCGTCGGTGCATCTCACGGCCTCGGCCTGCCGGCTGTTCAGTTCATTGTCAATATCAATCATACCGGATTGCTAAGTTACTGCAAATAGAGCAAACAACCGAGTGTTTTTTAGAATCTGTTTTGAAATGTTCCGATTAAGTAATCTTATGAAGGATTTTCAGCCGGAAAGACTTTATAAAAGATTAATTGGAACATTTCAAAACAGATTCTTACTATCTTTGACGAGTCTAACAAATTCCTGTATGAAGCATTTCACGACAAGGTCTGACAATTATAAATTTCAGGCGATATTACTGGCAGTTTTCCTGTCTGCGATGCCAGCCTACGCACAGTTTGAATCTGACGGGCCCGCAATGATGGAGCCATCGTCACAAATGGAGCCATCGTCACAAACGGAGTTATCGTCACAGCAGGAAATGTCCGCTCCAGACCACAGAGGTGACGATGCTTTTCTCCGGCGGTATTCCGGCAAAGACGAGGTTGACCAGCTGATGATAAGCGCGAAGAGCAGAATTCAGAGACGGCTGGATCTCAGTCTGGATTTGCTCGGCAATGTCGGTGGCGGAGACAATGCCCCGTTCTGGTTCACATCGAACAGGCAAGGACTGTCACCGACAAATTCATCAGGCATAATGCTGGATCTCGGACTTGACGGAGGAATGCGGCTTCCAAGCCAGTTCTACTTCAATTACGGGATGGAAGTAGCCGTCGCCGCCAACTACCAGTCCGACTTCTATCTGCAGCAGGCATACATTGAAGCCGGATACAAATGGTTCGATCTGTCAATAGGAGAAAAAGAGCGCTGGGGTGAACTTATAAATCACAACTTGAGTTCAGGTGCGCTGACCTGGTCCGGCAACAGTCGGCCGATACCTCAGATCCGTTTGGAAGTACCGGAGTTCACACGCCTCGGCATACTCGGCCGTCTGGTATCCCTGAAAGGCCACATAGCATACGGATGGTATCAGGACAGCAACTGGAGAGCAGGTAGGGCCGCAATGTATTCCAATCCGCCGCAATACACCGAAAAGATTCTGCACCACAGCAAATCATTCTTCATCAGAATCGGTGATGCGGAGCGCTTCCCCCTGGAATTCACGGCAGGACTGGAAATGTTCGCACAATTCGGCGGTATCTGCTATAACAGATTCATGGGCTCTGATAAAACGAAATACGAAAAATATGAATTTCCACATGACTTCAATGCTTATGTACAGGCATTCCTGCCGACAAACAAACCTGGAGGTCAGACGAATGAAAACGGCAATTCTTATGGGAGCTGGCATCTGGCATTTGACCTGACAATGCACAAGTGGAAATACCGTTTGTATTATGAGCATTTCTATGAGGATCATTCCTCCATGCTAGGCACAGAATACAAGGCGGACATGAGCGGGGAAAAAAGCTTCATCAGCTATGGATTCAAGCGGAACTGGATGGACGGCCTTTTCGGAATTGAGGTAATTGCACCGGAAAGCCTGCCATTCAAAGATATTGTCTTCGAAGTTCTGAACACAAGAGGCCAATGCGGTTCAGTTTGTAATTTCTGGCCTGAAATAGTTCCAGAAGGAATGGATGGACGCGATGAAATGTACAATCACTGGATTTACAGCAGTATCAGCAATTTCGGATATTATGAAGGAAGCCCCATGCTGGTATCGCCTATATACAATAATGACGGAGACCTGAGCCCCAAAAGCAACAGAGTATTGACGTTCCACTTTGGAATTGACGGTAAAATAGCGTCTTCTATAGATTACAGACTATTGGTATCGCACACGTCACATTGGGGAACATACAGTTTTCCATTAAGTCAGCGCGAGGAAATCACCTCCATACTGATTGAAGGAATATATAAATTCAAAGGCGGACAAGGTTGGAAAGCCGGGATATCACTCGGAGGAGACTTTGATTCAGGAACATTAATCGGCAACAGCAAAGGTGTCATGCTTACTGTTTCCAAAATATGGAAAATCTTATGATGAAACTATACAGAACAGTATCTGTTATCTCTCTATCGTTTTGCTGCATATTATATGTAGCCTGTACTTCAGCATTTCCAAACGATGAATTAGACCAAATGTGGAGATTGGACAAAATCGAATTTTCAGACGGGTTCGATTTTGAAGGTAACGAATGTGACATGAAAGCCATAGATAATGTATGGTATTGCTTCGCACGGGAAATAGTGCAGATTCATAGGAATTATACAGATTACATCGGCAAGGCACAAATTAGCGGAAATTCACTTTATTTTGACTTTTCAGGATACAATCAAGGCACTGGTTACAATCCGGAACAGGTATTAAGAGAAATCAACGCATTGGGCGTTGAAGCCATCTGTACAGAGTACCATATTGATGAGCTGAATGGTTCAACAATGATTCTGACAGGACAAAAAACCCATTTGTATTTTACACGCTGGTAGTGCCGCGATATCAGGCCGATAGCCGGATGCTCATTTGGTGCGCAGGAATGTCATATAAACAACTTTCCTCATCCAAAGGGGAATAATACGAAGAGGAAAACGCAGACAAATGTTTCCGACCATTCTCAGCAATGAAATGAAACCCATCCTGTACATTTCCAATTCAAGCTTACATTCAATCATTGCATACTTCCAACCGCCCCTTTTTTCAAATGTCAGGTCAGAGGTACGGAAAAGCAGCAGCGGACGCTGAATGTTGTAAAATTTGCAACCCGCCACGAACATTCGTGCCCATAGATAATAGTCTTCAAATAACGGAAATTCCTGATATCCTCCTGCCTTTTCAACGGAGCTCTTGCGGAACATCACGGTCGGATGATTCATAGGATTCCTCTTTTTCGCATATCTTTCCAATTCAGCATGTGATTCAGGCAGTTTCTTTATGGCGATAATGTTTTCGGGAGTATTCTTGAATTCATTATGCCATGATCCGCAAATGTCAATTTCAGGATGTTCTGCAAGGAAATCAGATTGTACTTCAAAACGCGCAGGCAGGCAAATGTCATCAGTATCCATACGTGCAACGTACGGATATCTGCAATATTTCATTCCTTCCATCAGTGCATTTCCAAGACCACCGCATTTCTCCAATCTGACAACCCGCAGATTCGGGGATTCGGTTTCAAGTATGGATATCAATGCATTCAGTTCATCTGACAGCGGACCATCTTCAACAAGAACGATTTCATCAGGCTGTCTGGTTTGACTTTTCAAACTGTCAAAGCATGTCTTCAGATTGTCAGCCGACTCACCATGATAAACTGATAACAATACAGAAAATTCCATTTACACAACTATTTGCTGTAAAGGTACAACTTTTTGTATTCCTTCTTTGCGCTTTCCGCCGAAAATATGTCAAGTACCTTGTCCACGTCAACGCTGATGCCAATCGTCGAATCCACCTTCTGCAAAAAATCTTCAACATTATCCTGCTGATACACAGCATATCCGCTAACTCCATCAAGAAAATCGGCAATCCTCACATTGTCAGACATCAGAACTGGAGTTCCATTGCTCATGGCCTCCATAGCCACATAAGAAAAAGCCTCATATCTTGACGAAACCACCACTAGAGAAGCCTGTTTGTATAAAGAAGCCAGTTCTTCCCTGGAAACATTCTGATGGCGCACGAAATCAGGTCGCAATACAACGTCCCCACGACCGACACAATGAACCTCATATCTATCTGGAGCAATATTATTCAACATTTTAAAGTTTTTAATCGGATCATTCAGACGACCGACAAACAGTATCATATCTTTACTCCTCTGAACACTATGGTTACCGGTATTTTCAGGAACGAACCAGTGATGTATAATGATGACCTTATTCGAAAACGATGAAAAGAAGCGGAAATCATCATTATTTATAGCAACAATTCTGTCGGCACACGCTTTTATGACAGGTTTGAACAAAATATGAAAGAAAACTTCCGACAGCACCGGGTGTGACAGGTATTTGAACGGATGCCAATGTGCAATATATACGACCGTTTTGTGCATTCTTCGGGCATAGACCAAAGCCTGTAAGGTACCAAAAGCTGTATAACCATTCACATGAACGATATCGGCTTGTGCGATAGCCTTCTTCAGAGCCGAAGGTTTGTATATGTATTTCATCAATGGAACATTCCACACAGGGTAATTCTCAACCTTTTCCGCCCTGCAATCATCATCCTCACGGAACATTTCGTACAGGGCATTGCAATACGCCACCGTACCATCCGCATTCATATCAGGATTACGTCTGATATAGATTATTCTTTTCATTTTCTTCTGATAAGAAAGCCATGCCACTCAGGACGGCAGTAATCATAAAGGCTCTTGACAAAGAGCACATACCTTTTGTAGCCCATCATGCTGTAAAGCATAGAAAACAGCACACCTATCGCCCTGCGTTTTCTGCCAAGGTTGCCAATATTGTTTCTATTAACAGCATCAGGATTTTCGACAGCAAGCATTTTCCTTTTCCGAAGGAGTTCATAGAAACTACCCTTTCCGGTCGAAAACGGATTGGAGAACTTCATGCCTTCGTTAGTTACAAGTCCATGATAAAGTCTGCGGTGAAATGAAGAGATGACTGTACCATCAGGAAAGGAACCATAAGAATAACGTTCATCGATAAAACGGTCAAACACATTCCTGTCTGCAACTATAGCTTTACAATATACATCTGTGGCAAGCTGAAGGTCTTCATATTCCCGCAGATTCCTGATACGTTTTCTGCAGACCTCTCCGTTTCTCAATTTTGCGTAGTCATACCCTGCAAAATGTATAAACACCAATGGCCAGATTTTTCCATCACGGCAGTCCTCTGTCCTGAACCGGACGCACACATCACCGTTCTCTTGTACAAGTTCCCTTTCGAAAAAGTTCCAAGGAGCCATATTCATTCCCAAATCATGAAAGACATAGAGTCCGTCAGTTCCGAGAAGTCCCGGCATCCAGTCCATCCATTTCTGATCCGTAAAATTACCGACGCTACGATCGGCAAATGCGTTGTCAATGAGACGTTTTTTCCACCACGCAATAATGTTGGCGATTCTATCGCATTTTCTCATGGCACAGAAGCCGAGATTGAATATTCCATTTACATTCATTGCCCACTCGGGATGCTCACTGATATAATCCACATGAACACCGGCAATCTGCGGAGTTAGAGCCATTACATATCCGTCCAGGATGTCATATATCTTATTCAATGATGAGAAAACGAAAATATCAGGATCAAAATAAACGGCTTTCTCATATCCGCGTGCAAAAACATATTCAAAGCAGGCGGGCTTGATGGAAGTGCAGAATTCAGTCAGGTCATACTTGAAAGACATATCTGTCCACACATCAGATGCTATATCAAGCACCTCTCTTGCAACTAACACATTGTCCTCTACCCCAAGACCTCGCGGCAGCTCATCTGCCACAAAAATAAAGAAATCAATATCGCCATTGACTCGCAGAACAGATTTTTGCAAAATCTGCGCAAGACCTATATAATTTTTTGCAACAATAGTAAATGTGCACTTTTTCATATACCATTCATTTTAATTGAACGGGCAGGTATTCCGGCAACAATGTCATTCGGCGCCACATTGCCTTTCACTACGCTGCCAGCACCGATTACAGCTCCATCTCCGATTACCGTTCCCGGCAATATTGTCACCTTATCACCTATCCAGACATTATTGCCAATAATTACAGGTCCTTTCGAATACAACTGGCGCATAGCCGGTATGACACAGGAATTCTCTTCTGTCGGCAGGCCATGAGAATTGTCAGTAATCGTAACCCACCGGCCGGTAAGAACACCGTTGCCAATCCGGATTTCCGAAATGCAGGATATGTGCAGATATTCTCCAAAATCGCATTCGCGTCCAATGCTTATACTTGGTCGGTATTCCATATCATAATATCTGTCCCATGCAGAAACAGTCGCATAGCATCCTATTGATGTCATATCTCCTATGCTGAGGTATTTTCCCCCTACGATGTTTGAATGACGATGAATGATAGCACCATATCCCAATGACGCAAGCCCCGAGGCACACCAACAGGTATGCAGGTAATCCAGACACAAACGGCATAATTTTGCGGACTTCATGCCGAAAATACAGTACACAGGTTTCATAAGTACTCTGCATAGCCGTTCACATCTCAGTCTGAGCCGCCTTTTTGTCGTCATATCCAATCAGTATTCTATTGTACAGTTGATATATTCTTTCAGCATTCTGTTCTATTGAGAAGTATTTCCGAGCTTCATTTCCAGCTTTCGATGCCATTGCCATATAGGATTCAACAGACATAGAACTTACTTCCTCCATTCTTTCCACCAATTCAGCGATATCAGAAAACACGAGTCCGCCTGTACGATTAAGAA
This sequence comes from Bacteroidaceae bacterium, assembly GCA_024398595.1. Classification (GTDB taxonomy): domain Bacteria; phylum Bacteroidota; class Bacteroidia; order Bacteroidales; family Bacteroidaceae; genus Colenecus. The sequence goes on from JAKSIX010000026.1 coordinate 9,938, forward strand.
TTTCCTTTGTTCCTGCCGTATTGCGACCTATGACCAGACATCCCTTAAAACACGCCTCTGCCGTCATACGTCCGAATCCCTCATTGTAGCTTCCAACCACAAGGGCCTTTGCATTCATTAAAAGAGGAGATACATCAGCGACATAGCCTAAAAAAACTACGGCATGACTGCAGCCGCCCTTTTCAGCCAAAGCCTTAAGACGATTGATATAGTTTTTGCTGCCGAATCCGGCAATAAGCAGACGATAGTCCTGACATCTTCCGTAGAACGTGGAAAAAGCCTCAATGACATCCTGTATTCCCTTTTCCGGAATTATACGGCTCATACACAAGAAGTATTGCGACTTTTCAATATTATTGGCAGCTTCCGATTCATGAAAGACACCATTGTACACAGTATATGCATTGGCAGAATTCTCCAGATGGAAATGTCTGCGTATATCATCGGTAATGGCAATTACTGCATCTGATCGTGAGAGCAGGCGTTCAAAACCTCTTTTAGATGGTAGAATAATCCAGTTGAAATCCTTGTCCTGATATTCCCTCAGATGCATGACATGAGGAATATGTTTGCACCTCGCTACAGAAAGTCCCCTATGGATGACACCGACATTCGTATGAATCACATCAGGTCTGAACTTCCTCACTGCGCGCCTTATTTCCATCGAAAACAGTGGTCCGCAAATGAGCCTTTTCATGAAGGAAAAAGGAAATTTCAGCATATTACTGCCCCACACTGGTCTGAATATTGCATCGACTGTGATGTCAGCTCTGAAATATCGGATTTTGGTTGACCTCAGATAAGTCTTGAATTCCGATGAGATTGAACGCGGCACAATAACTGCCGGCACAACACCTTTTCTCATCAGTTCATCAAGCATACTGATAAAGGAAATAGTAGCACCTCCCATGATGGTTTCATTCAGAACATACAAAACTCTCATCTCTCTTCAATTTCAATCTTTACGTCTGGAGCTGTCCTAAAAGCAGTGATAAAAATAGGAATAAAAAACGAATACCACAACATATAACCGCGAACCTCAAACAGCAGTAACGCCATTATTGCTGCAGATAACGAAGCCCGGCCATACTTCGCATGGACAAGCCAGGATGAATAGAACAGCAGGAGTAAAAACACACCGACCAAGCCGTATTCATAAATGAACACCCTATATCCGGAGTTGCCCGCGAATCTCGCATCCATGTCACGACCAAACACGATATCGGCAGATGTGATGTAATTCCCGAAATCGGTCTTGAAATCATCGGTCACACGATTGTCACCCGCCATCTCACCGTCTTCGATCTTGAGCCTGAGCAAAATCGTCTCATAAAAGACGTTGTCACCACCACGATAAAAGGATGCAAATGCAGTCAGTCCACCTAGCAGCACTGCAAATGTCACTATTTTTGCCACAACATGCTTCTTCTGCATCCAAGAATCAAGTATTACTATCACCACAAGAAAAACATACGCGGCAAGTGAGAATGACAGCACGCTTGCGGTCAGCAGCACAACATTGTACCATTTCCGCCATTTCCCGCACTGTGTCATGAGAAGAAGGACTGTAGTTGTTCCCAAATGGCCCGGTTCCAGAAATACGGAGCTGAACCTTGGGATTATGCTGCTAAGGGATCTGTCATCAAGTAGAAAAAAATAATAGTTACTGTATGAATACAAGGCCTCATCGCCAAATGTCACATTGACAGACGGCAGCGAAAAGCCCATCATGAACAGCACAAATGCGAGAATGGAGACAGAAAGAATCAGCGCATACGATTTCGCCAGAAAAGTCGCGACAGAGTATAAACGCTCATAATCAAGTCTGAATAGAGCATAGAAAATCAGGATGTTGAATGAGTTCACTATCAGTCCGTTGATATTAGCGCCAGCCGATACCAGCAAATAGAAGGACAGTAGCACGTATAGAATCAGCGGAAACATATAATCGCACCTTGTGTACAAGTTACGACTGATTGGTTTGGAAAGCAACAGAGATATGAAAACACAAAGACACGCGGGAATAGTATAGAGTTCATTCAACGGCCACAGAAACCACGGATGAAGCGAACCGAGAGATGCAATCAGAAAACCGATGTTCAAAAAAAACAGAGAACATTTTTCCCGACTCAACAGAAACCATCCGGAAAAATCTATTTTCTGCATCTATGCCAAAAATTTGATATCATATTTTTCACAAAAGCCCTGTCTGCCTGGTCTATAACAAAGAACCATATCCCAACAGTTCCGACCATAACAGCAAAAGTGATGGTCAACAGAAAGCGAAACTTGAAATCGCACGCAAATACTACGGCAACACTTGCGACAGCAACCACGACAGCCAGACAAGAAGCAGGCATTATCACATCATGGACAAAATGTCTTATGTCAAGTTTCACCTTAGCTTTCAATATTGGAAGCCTCATAAAGGATACCAGAAATTCCACAGCAAAATATACCCACATGGATGACTGTGGTCCATATCCACGGAAAAGCAGGAACCAGACAAGTACCAGAACGCCCAGTTTGGGCGTATATACCATCAGGGAATATGCTCTGATATCTCCCAGCGCCTGCATTACCGAGTTCAGTCCACATGTCAACTGATCAACAAGGAACGATGCCAGAATAAAGATGCTGAACATAGCTGTCCCCTCTGGGGCAACGCCTAACCACACCTCCAGAATGTTGGGCATCTCAATCATTATCGGTATAGAAATCATCATCATGAGCATAGCGGAAAATAGGCTTTCCTTTTCGGACAGCCTCAACATTTTTTCCTTGTCATTGCTTCCTTCGAGTTTCATTATCTGAGGATTCATAGCATTCAGAATCGAGGAGGACACGAACGAGACGGCTCCATAAATCTGAAATGCTATTCCATACGCAGCATTGATTACCGTTCCGAAGAAATGGTTCAATATAACGGCAATACCCTGATTTCTCATCACGATAATTCCCATGCCATAAGTTGTCCAGCCTGCGAACCTCGACAAATTTCTTATGCATGTCATATTGATTGTGTCTTTTCCGAAACGTATCCTACATTCGGGATATTTGCCAATTGCGTATGACGTATATATCAGCAGATTTACAAATTGGATGACAAGGAGCATCAACGAATAGAAAACCACTTTGTCCGATGACGACCCTACAAGCCACATGGCAAGCAGCAATTTCATCACACCATCAACAGTTTCAACGATACAGATGAATATCATATTCTCCCGCGCTATAAACATAGCTTTGAATGGCGCCACCAATATTGAAATGAACAAGACAATCGTTGTTGACACATAAACTATGCCTGCTGTGCCAATCCTGTCTGCATCGATTTTCAACCACTGATGCTGAAAAATAACATTCATCAGGACAAGCATTATAACCAGCAGAATGACCCCTAACAGCAGATGGATCAACAGACTGTTTCTGAAAACGACACCGACTTTTGCAATGTCGTTTTCGCCGAATGAATGCGAGACATATCGCTGGGTCGTGGTCACAAGCGCGTTTGTCACGAACCCGAGCATCGCAACAACTCCGGCAACCAACTGGTAGATGCCATAATCCGACTCACCCAGTGCGTTCAGAACCAGGCGAGTGGAATACAATGACAGCACAATGGTAAATACCGATTTCAGATATTGTGCCAGAGTATTACCAATAATACGACCCGACGGATTCATAGTGTATCAGGATTTGTAGAATATGCTCTCTTTCAGGTCATCCTTAAAAATCCAGACTAATGAAACGAACAATGACATAATCATCATGAAAAATGAAAACACCAATCTCTTTGGGCTTGAAGGTTTGACAGGTACTGAAGCATTCTGAAGTATTGTAAATACCGGCGTACACTCCTGTACTTTTGCCCTCGCAGCCTGGAACTGGGTATTCATCGCTGAATAGGTGCTGAACCTGATCTGTGCTTCATTCTCAAGATTCGTCATTTCTGAAATCACAGACTGAAGTACAACATTCTTATGTGTGTCACAGAATTCACTATACTTTTTCAAGGCCTCGTGGTATTCATCTCTCGCATTGTCTGTAAGTGTTTGAAAATAAGCACAGTCAGCCTTGGATTTACGAGTCCTGTACTCAATTATGAATGTTTGAAGCCTCTGTCTTATCGAATCTGCCAGTATTGCGCACACAAGCGGATCCTGCTCTTCCACTTGAATTGTAATTACATCAGTCTTCTTGTCAACAAAACAAGTAACTGAATTTCTAACCAATTCAGCAATGCCATTCTGTTCCTCGGACAGCATGAAGGGATCAACTCCTGATTCACCGTCACCGGAAATGTTCCTTCCAACCTTGGACTTCGGCTTTAAAAACTTTTTAACCTTACTGACCCAAGGTGACCAGAATGTTTTTTTCCTGTATTTTTTCAAGAACGAATAATAATCGGTGCTGAGGGTTCCATCTATTGTCTCAATTTTTATGTCAAACAGACGGACTATAAAATCATTGGAGTTGAAAAGATCAGGATAAAGCATCGGATAAATTGCATCGGAGGTCTGAACAGCTCCGAAATCTATGCCGAATGATGCTGCCAATGCGCTCATAGTGCCACCTGCAGAAACCATTTCAGATTCCGGAGCCAGAACAACTTCACTCCTATAATATCTTGGAAACAGCAGCGTAAAAAGGTATGAAAGTATGGCTGTAACGCACATTGTCAGTGCAATCTTCCACTTTCTGTTCCATATCCGGCTTATTATAGCCCTCAAGTCAATGTATTCCTTATTATCCATATCCGGCTTATCTTGACATATTACTTTTGCTGTTATATCTCGCTCAGCTGCTCCACTATTTGAACAGGTTAATCAATGCAATGACGACTGTAGCCAAAGATGCTGACGTAGAGCTCAAACTGAGTATCTCAGTAGTGGACATTCTCTCACGCTCAGACTTGGCAGGAACAACTATCTCGCAGCCCGGCTGGATTATTTTTCCTGAATGCTTGCGTGCCTTGGCCACTGTTCCATTGGCATAAACCACATACGATTTGCTCTTGCGTGCATCCTCACTGTATCCGCCGGCTTTACCAATATAATACATCAGGTTCTTGCCTTTTTCGTAAGGTATTGTATTTGAGTACATCACCTGTCCGTTCATCTTGACGGTATTGGAGAATTCCGGCACAAACAGCCGGTCACCGTCACGTATATATATATCCTCCTGGCTTCCCGGATTGTCTATGGCTGCCTGCAGATCTATGCCGACATTGAACGTCGTTGCCATATCAATCGCGTCTACACTTGTCGAATCGTTTTTAGCAAGCATCCTGGTCATATCCTTAAGACGCAGCCTCTCTTCGTCTGTCATAGTACGCTCCAACCTTGCCCCGGCAGGATATGCCTCTTCTGTAAACAATCCGGCACGGCTGACAATATCACTCAAGCGTTCGTTCTTTGACGACAGTGAGTAATATCCGGGGAACAGGACCTCGCCTTCAACCAGGACACGGCGGTTCTCCGCATAGCCGGGACTTTTGCGGACATACACCTCGTCGAAAGGCTCCAAGACAAATGTCTCATCACTGATTGACAAATCCTCCGATATTGTAAAAGAGAATGTACGCGATATCGTCTCTTTGGGATTCAATGAAGATTTGTCCCTGGAACGGCGCACCACATCTACTTTCGCTACAGATGCAGCATCAGTCATGCCACCGGCCTGTATGATGAGATCCTCAATCTGGGTATTGTCCGCATACTTGTACACACCGGGGAACCGCACCTCTCCATATATTCCCATGGTCGGTTCCTGACGCAGGTCAAACAGACTTGGAATGTACAGCACATCATTATTGCGGATTTCCACATTGTCAAAGTTTCCTTCAGCATATCCGCTCAGATCGACTGCCTGATTCGCCAATGTCTTGTCCGGATTGGTACGGTTCAACAACACACGCGTGAGCGATGCATCCTCGCGGAAGCCACCGGCCGCTTTAATCGCATCATCCAGAGTACGTATGCTTTCACCTACCTGGAACTTTCCGGGACGCATCACTGCACCACGGACTTCAACCATATTAGAATATGTAATCAAAATCGAATCGACAGCCACTGAATCGCCGTCCATCATAAGGAACGTGTCAAAATCCTTTGCAGCAACAGTGAACATACTGCGCTGCAGATTCCCCATTCGCGTGACGCTGACATCCTTGCGGTATGCATCCGACACAAAGCCGCCGGCATAATCCAAGAGTTTTGCCAGACTCTCATTTGGCTTCATCTCGTAATACATAGGGCGTCTGATACGTCCGTCTATGCATACAAGACCGCTCATCGGTGATACGACAATCACATCATTATCCTCCAGACGTATATCCTTTTCTATAACTCCATTCATCAGATAATCATACAAATCGACCGAGACCACCCTGTTATTGGAGCGATATACCCCGATTGCACGCAGTGATCCGATATCGTTTACTCCTCCTGCCATATACAAGGCATTGAAAACTGTCGCAAAGGAAGATATCTGATATGTACCGGGATTCTCCACCTCGCCCATCACATTCACCTGAATGGAGCGGTTCTGTCCCAATGACAATTGTATATGATTCTCATTGTCCTCATTCCCAAGACCTGAATATATCTGTGACAGCACTTTCTTCAGATGTCTGTCTGCTTCCTGCACTGTCATACCGTTCAAATAGACCGGGCCTATGTTCTCAATCACTATATTGCCGTCAGGAGAAATCACTTCACGGAGCGAAGTCTGCGATGCACCCCAGATATCCACAACCACCTCATCACCTGGACCAAGCATATAATTTCTTGGAGTGGCAATATTCGGATTCGGTTCAAAGGTCATATTATCCGCCTTGAAAAGGCTATGTCCGAATATCTCTTTTTTCTGTTTGGACAGAGATTCCATAAGTAATGCCAGCGTGTCCGGGAAGAGGAAATCAGACTCGTCATACATCATCTGATACCTGTCATCACCAGTAACCGTTCTCTGATATCTCGCATCCTCATCGCTCTGAATCAGATTGAAAGCCCCGGCATATCTGGAATCGTCACGTCGGCTATACGGGACACGACTTCTGTCCTTCCCCGGGGATACGGTATTGCCAACCATACCAGTTGAGTTGCGCCTTTCATATTTTTCCCTGATCTGCTGCAACTGCTGTATGCTAACTCCCCTGTTTGCCAGATTCTTGACAATCTGCTCCTGGGGCATACCTTTTTCCTGCTGTTCAGCAATATACGCGACAATCTTATCCTCTGACATTTGAGCAGACACCGGCATAATGCCGAAACCGAGAACGGCCGAGATTAGAATCACCTTTAATTTCATACTACCACAATGTTACTTAGGTAATAACGTGTGCTATATAATTAAATTGTGTGCGCACGCAAAAAATGGCTATATTTGAAGACGAAAATAATTTTCTATGATGAAAGCATTTGTTTTTCCAGGACAGGGAGCCCAGTTCTCAGGGATGGGCAAGGATTTATTTGACCAGTATGACTGGGCCAGGGATTTGTTCGGAGCTGCCGACGATATTATGGGATTCAAAATCTCAGACATAATGTTTTCAGGGACAGCCGATGACCTGAAAAGAACAGATATAACACAGCCGGCTGTCTTCATTCACTCAGTAGCCGTAGCACGCTCACTCGGCGAGGAGTTCAAGCCCGATATGGTGGCAGGTCATTCTCTTGGAGAATACTCCGCACTAACCGCCGCCGGGATATTGTCTTTTGAGGACGGTCTCCGCTTAGTGCGTGCACGCGCCAATGCCATGCAGAAATGCTGCGAGAAAGTGCCTGGAACAATGGCGGCAATCATATCGCTTGATGATGACAGAATTTCGGCAATCTGCGAAGAACTGAATGCCAAAGGCCTGGTTGTTGTACCGGCCAATTTCAACAGTCCCGGTCAGGTGGTAATCTCCGGTGCTGTCGAGGCTGTCGAGGCCGCTTGTCCGCTGATGGTCGAGGCCGGAGCGAAAAGAGCCCTGCCGCTCACAGTGGGCGGAGCCTTTCACTCTCCGCTTATGACACCTGCCAAAGACGAGCTGCAGGAGGCTATCTACAACACATCGTTCAACACCGGCATCTGCCCCGTTTATCAGAATTTTGACGCAAAACCTCACACAGACCCCGCAGAAATACGTCAGAACCTCGTAAGTCAGCTCAACTCACCGGTACGCTGGACTCAGAGCGTAATCAACATGATCAATGACGGAGCGGAGGAATTTACAGAATGCGGTCCCGGCACTGTGCTCACAAATCTGATAAGCCGCATCCGCAAATCATTGTCATGAGCAGAATAGTAATCTGGCAGATATTCACACGTCTTTTTGGCAGCAGTCAGCCTTGCGCCGGAATTCAGGATGGTACAATCAACCAGAACGGATGCGGCAAGCTGAACTCATATACAAACGATGTATTGAAATACTTCAAAAGTCAGGGAGCCACGCACCTGTGGTTTACGGGGTTACTGGCACACGCATCAAAAACGGATTACACGGAATACGGGATTCCGGCATCGCACGGCTCTACAGTCAAAGGGCAGGCCGGCTCACCGTATGCGGTCAGGGACTATTATGACACGGATCCGGATTTGGCAGTCTCTGTTCCTGACAGGGCGAAGGAGCTGAAAGCCCTGATACGGAGAGTCCATTCAAACGGACTCGGTTTTATAATGGACTTCGTTCCGAACCACGTTGCCAGAGAGTATCATTCAGTCAATCTGCCGAATGGAAAGTCAGACTTGGGCGGGAACGATGATACCGATGTCACGTTCTCCCCTATGAACAACTTTTATTACCTTCCCGGAGAGCAGCTCGGAGGTGCGCACGACTGGCATGATTACATTGAGTATCCGGCTAAAGCCACGGGCAATGACCGTTTCACCTCGCAGCCAAACGAATATGACTGGTACGAGACAGTCAAGCTGAATTACGGTATAGACTATTCCAACGGAGCACGTGTTTTCGACCCAAGACCGGACACTTGGAACAAGATGACCGACATACTGCTGTTCTGGGCAGGGAAAGGCATTGACGGTTTCCGCTGCGATATGGCGGAAATGGTGCCGGTCGATTTCTGGCACTACGCCATAGCAAAGGTAAAGGAGAAATATCCTGACATAATATTTATCGCCGAAATATATAATCCAGGATCGTATCAGTCATATACGGAATGGGGTGGATTTGATTATCTGTACGACAAAGTCGGATTATACGATACTCTCCGGGCGATAACTGTCGGGCAGGATACGACGGCATCAATTACCCGTTGCTGGCAACAATACGGTCGGTCTGCCGACAAAATGCTGCACTTTCTGGAGAACCACGATGAACAGCGCATCGCATCGGATTTCTTTGCAGGAGATGCTGCGAAGGGTCGTCCAGGTATGATTGTATCGGCCTGTATGGACTCCTGTCCTGTGATGATATATGCCGGTCAGGAGATTGGCGAGACAGGCATGGACAACGAAGGATTCAGCGGTACAGATGGCCGTAACACAATATTTGACTATTGGAGTCCGGATAAGTTGGAACGTCTGTACAACCACGGGGAAATGGACGGTTCACAACTTTCCGAGGACGAGAAATCTCTTCAGAAGTTCTACTCTACACTGCTGTCAATCTGCAAAAATGAGAAAGCCATAACGCAGGGCAAGTTCTTTGATCTGATGTATGCCAATCCCACATCGGAATTCTTCGATTCCAACAGAAGATATGCATATATACACTCATACAGGGATGAGTTACTGCTCATTGTCGTAAACTTTAATGATAAGCCGGCATTGGACAGAATAATCATTCCGCAGCATGCGTTTGACTATCTGGAATTATCCAAAATGGATAACTGTACATTCCTGAATCTGCTGTCCGGTGAGCAGTTCCGATGGAGCCTGTATCCTGACAGTCCTGTCAGACTGGGAATACCGGCCAACAGCGGAATAATCCTGAAAATAAGGAGGAACTGATCAGAACGAATACTTGGTAACCAGCATCAGACGATTATTCCTTACATTGTAAGTATCGGAAACTGTTCCGTTACTATTGATGGTATTGCCATAATCCACAGCTGTCATCTCGTATTCCAATCCGAACGAGAAATTGCCGGCAAAGAACTCTATCTGGGGACAAACCCTGTATATAAGGTCAATGTTCCTCTCGTTGCCGCTATACACCCAAAGGAGCTCGCTCGGATTCACCAAATCCTTGTCAGCACCGAGGTTTTTCATAAAGCCTCCTAACAGACCTACTTTCCAACGTCTGCCGTACTGTACGAAAACCCACGACGAGGTAGCCTTCAGCGGTGCATATTCGTATGAACCGTCAGAATTGATGGCTGACACACCATATCCTGAAGCCAGATTCAAGTGCGACATATTGTATCCATACAGAGTCTTGGCCCTCACATTGAAACGTCCCTTATTGTAACCGACCTGAAGCATAGCAGACCAACAAGTGACGTGTTCATCCACCTTGTGCCTTTGACTGTCCGTCGTACGCGGTTTCAGATACTCCCAATCAAATCCGCCCTCAACTGTAAAGCCTTTCTTCGTGTAGTTCAGTCCTGCCCACAACTCAGGCACACCGCAATTGCGCTGGTAAATATTGGACATACCCTCCGGACCCGTTGACTTGCCGGACACATACTGATATATCGCCGCACCTGTCAATGTCAGATACTTGTTCTCGCCGAAACGGTGGTCATAGCGGAGCATCGGGCTACGATTAAGAGGATTAAACGGCGAACCTACTGCTATATTGATAGTTCCAGGCATCATGTCAGTACACATAGGGTGACCGGTCTGACCGAACAGCACGATATTCCTGTCCCACTCGAATTTGATATATCCCTGTCTGAGGAAAAACAGCATTCCCGCCGATGAGAAATCAGCCTCAACCAAGGCACTGGCATTTGCCCCAAGTATCTGCGGGCCATTCAGAATTACTCCAAGCCTGGAATTGATGGCCATCATGGACATATTGAACTGCGCATTCAAGTCCTCACCCTTGTCATTATAATCAACATCCTTCGGGAAGAAATTCAACAGGCCGTCGTTAGCCTGGAAGTTCTGTCTGTCCTGCCAATACATCTGATTGGTCACGAAACCGTACAGGGACACTTCGGCTTTCTTATCCGCAGCAGATAAGGACAAGACCGATACGCAACACAAAGCCAACAGTAAAAACCTTTTCATAACTATATGTATTATCCAAACACTTTTCTAAACAGCTCACAGTACTCACAATGGGCATCGGTATTTGCCAAATCCTTCAGTGCATCTCCCAAGCCCTGATAATACCAGGCATAGTCCAACTTCCCGTTGGGCGCGTGGAAACGGTTCCACAGTTCCTCCCTTATCTGACGATAGTCGTGAGCTATGGCCCGCATATTCGAGAGTTTGTCACCCATAGCGACAATTTTGGCATCGCGCGATGACGCGGCAAGACGTTTCAGGGATGACTCTCTGCGCATACGCCAGCTCTCCGTCTCTGTCAGTCCGTCCACCATTCCGGTTGTCTCAGCATCAACCAATTTCGCTATACGCTCTCCAAACTCAGCCCGAACCTGATCTACAGTTACGTCTGTATCCTCAACAGTGTCGTGAAGAGCCGCCGCAGCCAGCAGTTCCGGATCTTTGGTTATCGTAGCCACTATTTCCATGGCCTCAAGCACGTGAATCACATACGGGAAGCCCTTACCACGGCGTTCCGTATTTGCGTGAGCGTCAACTGCGAACTTTATCGCCTTGTCGACAAGTTCTGTATTCAGATAAGCATTTCCCATATACGTGTATATTTATTTGAATTCATCCCAACTCTTGATTGGTATATCATCGACACCCGTCGTACAGAAAGCATTGATAAACGCACTCGCCAGACGGGCATTGGTTATCAGCGGAATATTCAGGTCAATGGCAGCACGCCGTATCTTGTACCCGTTGGACAACTCGTGCTGGGTCAGGTTCTTCGGGATATTCACAACCATATCAATCTCCTTACGGTGCAGCATATCCAGAGCTTGCGGCTGCATACCCTCTTCACTTGGCCAATACACCTGCGTACAGGCTACGCCATTATCATTCAAGAACTTGGCCGTGCCCTCCGTAGCATATAGGCAATACCCCTTCTGACTCAGCAGACGCGCCGCATCAAGCATCTCAATCTTCTGCTTGGCGGTCCCTGTTGACAGGAGAATATTCTTGGCAGGAATACGCTGGCCTACTGACAGCATCGACTCCAGTATCGCATAGCGTGAGTCATCGCCAAGACAGCCCACCTCGCCTGTAGATGCCATGTCAACGCCAAGAACAGGATCGGCCTTCTGCAGTCGGTTGAACGAGAACTGACTGGCCTTGATACCTACATAGTCTATATCGAACAGACTCTTTTCCGGAGTCTCAAATGGTACACCGAGCATCACCTTTGTTGCCAATTCTATCAGATTAATCTTCAAGACCTTGCTTACGAACGGGAAACTGCGTGACGCACGCAGGTTGCACTCTATGACCTTGATGTCATTCTCCCTGGCCAGATACTGTATATTGAACGGTCCGCTGATATGGAGTTCTCTGGCAATCTGACGGCTTATGCGCTTGATACGCTTCACAGTCTCCACATACAGTTTCTGTGGCGGGAACTGGATAGTGGCATCACCTGAATGAACGCCGGCGAACTCAATATGTTCGCTTATGGCATACGCGACAATCTCACCGTCACGTGCCACGGCATCCATTTCAACCTCCTTGGCGTTCTCTATGAAACGGCTCACAACCACCGGATGCTGTTTTGACACATCGGCAGCAAGCTGAAGAAAACGTTCCAGTTCATCCTGATTGCTGCATACATTCATAGCGGCACCTGAAAGTACGTACGACGGACGGACAAGAACCGGGAAGCCGACCTTCTCTATAAACCTGCCGATTTCCTTCATAGATGTCAGCTCACTCCACTCAGGCTGGTCAACGCCTATACGGTCAAGCATTGCCGAGAACTTCTCACGGTCTTCGGCATTGTCAATGTTCGTGGCAGATGTACCGAGAATCGGAACACTCATTCCGTCCAGACGCATAGCCAGATTATTCGGAATCTGACCACCTGTAGACACTATCACTCCGTATGGATTCTCCAATTCAAGCACATCCATCACGCGCTCGAAAGTAAGTTCGTCGAAATACAGCCTGTCGCAGACATCGTAATCAGTACTCACCGTCTCCGGGTTGCAGTTGATCATTATATTGCGGTAGCCTTCCTTGCGGATAGTATCAAGTGCCTGCACTCCGCACCAGTCGAACTCTACGGACGAACCGATACGATATGCGCCCGAACCGATTACAGCAATGGACTTCTTATCCGAATAGAATGGTATGTCGTGCGCAGAACCATTGTACGTCATATACAGATAGTTGGCCTGTGCCTGATACTCTCCGCCAAGCGTATCTATCTGCTTCACGTACGGCACAATGCCCAGCTGCTTTCTGCGGTTGCGCACTGCCAGCAGACCCTTGTCAACGCCAAGGCTCTTCTCTGCGCCCACAGCACGGGATATCTGGAAGTCCGAGAAGCCGGCACGTTTCGCCATAAGCAAAGCATCAGAATCCAAAGCATCCACCCCCTTGACCTTATGCAGCTTGACAGATATGTCGGTAATCTGTTTCAGACTGTTCAGGAACCACTTGTCAATCTTCGTAAGTTCCCATATACGGTCAATGGAATAACCTTCCTGCAGAGCCTGGCTGATTGCAAACAGACGCTTGTCCGTAGGTTCCTTCAGGGCCTTGTCCAAATCAGGGAATTTGATTTCCCTGTTCTCGACAAAGCCGTGCATACCCTGACCTATCATTCGGATACCCTTCTGGATAACCTCTCCGAACGAGCGGCCAATCGACATAACCTCACCGACGGACTTCATACTTGAGCCGATTTCCCTATCGACACCGTGGAACTTTGACAAATCCCAACGGGGCATCTTGCAGACGATATAATCAACAGACGGCTCAAAGAAATCAACAGTCTGCTTGGTTATTGAATTCTTCAATTCATACAGATTATAGCCAAGTCCGAGTTTGCAGGCCACGAACGCCAGAGGATAACCTGTAGCCTTCGATGCAAGTGCCGACGAACGGCTAAGACGGGCATTCACCTCAATCACACGGTATTCCTCCGACTGCGGGTCAAACGCGAACTGGATATTGCATTCTCCCACTATACCCACATGACGTGCCACGCGTATTGTAAGTTCCTCCAGTTTCTGCACCTCATGCTGTGTCAGTGTCTGCGTAGGAGCAATCACGATACTCTCGCCCGTGTGTATGCCTAACGGGTCAAAGTTCTCCATTGAGCAGACAATTATACAGTTGTCGTTCTTGTCCCGTACACACTCAAACTCAATTTCCTTCCATCCCTTCAGACTCTTTTCCACAAGAATCTGAGGTGAAAACGAAAATGACTTCTCTGCCAGTTTATCCAATTCCTCTTCATTGTCACAGAATCCTGAACCGAGGCCTCCAAGTGCATATGCAGAACGTATTATTACCGGATAGCCCAGTTCTTTGGCGGCAGCACGGGCATCTTCCATTGACTCAACGGCATGGCTCTTTATCGTCTGAACCCCAATCTCGTCAAGTTTCCCAATGAAAAGCTCGCGATCCTCGGTATCCATAATGGCCTGTACCTGTGTGCCAAGTACCTTGACCCCATATTTCTCAAACACGCCCTGCTGATAGAGAGATACACCGCAGTTGAGGGCTGTCTGACCGCCGAATGCCAGAAGAACGGCATCAGGACGCTCCTTTTCTATCACCTTCTCTACGAAAAACGGCGTAACCGGCAGGAAATACACCTTGTCTGCCACACCTTCGCTTGTCTGTACGGTAGCGATATTCGGATTAATCAGAATCGTCTCAATCTTCTCTTCCTTCAAGGCCTTAAGTGCCTGCGAACCGGAATAATCAAACTCACCGGCCTCCCCGATCTTCAGTGCGCCCGAACCGAGAAGCAGCACTTTCTTATATTTCTTCATTGCCATAATTCAAAATCCTTAAACCCGTACTACAGATTATAACTTCGCGACAAAGTCTTTGTAAATGAACCGTGTGTCAGTATCTATCAAATCTGACTCCGAATGGAACATCACACCGACCCAAGGCTTACGCGTATTGTAAATGCCCTCCACCGAGCCGTCATTCAGATTCTTCAGATATACCTTCCAGTTACCTATCACAGAATCCTCGCGCAAGGCGTAGTTGTGATTCTGGGTGGTAATGAAGCATCTGTCAGTGCCGGCCAGCCTGACCGGCTGGTTATGTGTATGATGGCCGAACTTCAGTTTGTAGGTATCCATGCCACCGGCAAGTCCCAGCAGCAGACATCCCATACCTACGCCAAGCACACGCTTGTGAGACTTCTTCATGAATTTCTGGATATTGGCCACAGCCTCACTGCTATAGCTCGGATTACCCGGGCCTTCGGAAAGGACCACGCCATCGCACTTGATTCCGGAATAATCCATGTTCCAAGGTACGCGCACCACGGTCAGTCCCTCATTGATCAGACAACGTATCATACCGGCACGCACACCATAATCCACCAGTACCACAGTCTTGTCAGCACCTGCGTTATAAGTGACAGGTTTCTTGCAGGACACATCCGCCAGCATATTGCCGAATGAGAATTCCGAAGGTTTTGTCTTTCCCTCAAACAGAATCCTGGCAGTCATACTGCCGTGCTCACGTATATGCTTCGCAAGCTCACGGGTATCAACACCCTTCATTCCGGTAATTTTCTCGCGCTTCATCCAGTCTTCCAGAGATTCGGTTGCATTCCAGTGACTGTAGAACTTGCTGTATTCGCTTACAATCAAAGCATGGACCTGAATATTGCCACTATCGGCATTGACAGTCAGTCCGTACTCATCCGTCCCTATAGGCTGGACGCCATAGTTGCCGATTACAGGATAAGTCATCACCAGCAACTGACCTCTTGAAGAAGGATCTGTAAGCAGCTCCGGATAACCGGTCATAGCTGTGTTGAACACCAGTTCTCCGCTTACAGGCTGCTCATAGCCGAAGGACTCTCCCTTAAAGCACGTGCCATCGGCCAAAACAAGTGATACCGTCATTATTTATAGTTTTTTTCGTAATAATCAATAAATGCCTTATTCACAAGAAGCGTCCCGCCAGGTGTCGGGAAATCGCCGCTGAAATACCAGTCGCCCAAATGATTCGGACACGCCTTATGCAGACCGTCAAGTGTCTGATATACAATTTTTATTTCAGCCTTGCATCCCGCAGGAGTCAGCAATTCCACAATCTTGGCGGATATCTCCTCGGCCGTGAACTGGTCATAAATCTGCTTGACACAGTTGACTCTCTCCGTGGCAGGCTTGGACAACTGCTCCCGGCATTTGCAATAGACATCTGTCACAAAACTCCACATTCCGCGTTCCTGAAGCAGTTCCAGTGCCGCCTTGAAGGCAATGAAATGATCCATACTGGACATATCAATGCCATAATAGTCCGGATAGCGTACCTGAGGCGATGACGACACAATTACAATACGCTTCGGGCACAGACGGTCCAGAATACTGATAATGCTCTCGCGCAATGTCGTACCGCGTACTATGCTGTCATCTATCACGACCAGATTGTCAATACCGGGCTCTATGGTTCCGTATGTAATGTCATACACGTGCTGTGCCAAGGCATTGCGGCTGTCACCGGCTGTGATGAAAGTTCTCAGTTTGATGTCTTTCCACGCCACCTTCTCATTGCGGACACGGCGTGAAAGTATGCGCATCAGATCATCGTCGGAAGAATCTGGTCCCAAAGCCTTTATCTGCTCAAGCTTCAGGGTATTAAGGTACTCCTCAAAGCCCTGAACCAGTCCGAACGATGCGACCTCGGCAGTATTCGGGATAAAAGAAAATACCGAGTGATCCACATCTCCCCCAATGGCCTCCAGCACAGGCTTCACCAGCTGACGTCCCAGTTCCTTACGCTCACGGTAAATATCAATATCGTTGCCACGGCTGAAATATACGCGCTCAAACGAGCATGACAGGTTTGCTTTCGGCTCCAGAATCTGCTCCAGCCTCATCTTGCCGTTCTTGGTTATTATCAAAGCCTGGCCAGGCTCCAGTTCGTGAATCCTGTCGGCAGATATATTCAGTGCATTCTGAAGAGCCGGGCGTTCCGAAGTCAACGCTACAATGTCCCCATCGCTATACCAGAAAGCAGTTCTGATGCCCCAGGGGTCACGTATCACGAACGATTCGCCGCTACCTGTCACGCCGCCTACCACATAGCCGCCATCCCATATCGGAGCCGATGTACGAAGCACGTTGGCAATGTCAATGTTCTCCTCAATATAGCGTGTAATATCAAGTCCCTTAAGACCATTCTCCTCAGCAATCTTGAACACGCGTTCCACCTCACGGTCCAGACGATGTCCGACCTGTTCAAGCATGAAATATGTTGACTGGTAGTTTCTGGGATGCTGTCCGTGGGAGATTATCTCCTGAAACACCTCATCGGCATTTGTAATGGTAAAATTACCGCAGATAGCCAGATTCTTTGCCCGCCAGTTATTGCGACGCAGGAACGGATGCACTTCCGATATACTCTTTGTTCCACCAGACGAATAGCGCAAATGACCAAGATAGAGGTCGCCTATGTACGGACAATTCCTGGCAACGAACTTCTCGTCCGCCATCTGTTCCCTTGTGAACTTGGAGTATTTGCCGGCAAGTCCGTCAAAAATCTCGTTTATCGCTCCGGAGCCCAATGCCCTGTCCCTGTACATATACTCCTCTCCCGGGTTCGCCGTCAGTCTGACCGCTGCAAAGCCTGCGCCCTCCTGTCCCCGGTTTTTCTGTTTCTCCATCATCAGGTAAAGGCGATGAAGGCCGTACATGATATCGCCGTATTTCTCACGGTAATAAGCAGGCTTCTTCAGCAGTCTCATCATTACAATTCCGCACTCATGATGCAAAGGTTCCATTTTTCGCAAACAAATAATTAAAGGACTATAATACAACAAAAAAAGAGAGCAGCAACAAGCGCAAACCCTCTTTTCAAAACCGCTGGCAAACTGTCATTGCCATCAGTACGGGAGACGGAGGCCATCGGCCAACTGTGCTTGCTATGTCTGTTCCCATTTTTCATACCGCAAAAATACTCAAAAATCGCCGCATATTCCACCCTGCCGGAAATTTATTTTTCAACCAAATCAAATGTGACACCCGGATAATCACGCCAGTCAAAAACGTAAAGCCACAGTCAGGTCGTGAAACATACGCAATTCTTGTTGGTATGAGGGGATACGCAAGATTTACAGCATACACATAGTATATTTCACCATAGGTCAGGGCAACGACTATGTATACAAGGGTACCACGCAGTTTGTGGGACTTCACGACAGCAGCGACATACTGCGTCTTTCCAAGTCACAGCGCGATGCCTTCAACTGCGAAACTCCAGCGGACATCTTCCCGGAATACTACCTGCTGCGCGTTGACAAGTTCAACGCCATAGCACGTACACCCCTTGACGAATGGATAAGCTTTCTGAAAAGCGGAGAGATACCGGCCGATGCCACGGCTCCCGGACTTCAGGAGGCACGTGAGCGTCTGCGTGTGGAGAGTCTCAACGATGCGGAGTTGAGAAGCTACTACCACCGTTTAGACAACCAGCGCTACCAGCGTAGCGTGATAGAGACAGGGCGTTTTGAGGGCCGTATGGAAGGGCGTGAGGAAGGACTTGCCGCAGGGAAGGAAATTGGCCACGCAGAGGGCATGGCATTGATCAAATATCAAAACTATAAACGCAAACAGGCGGCTACGCCGCGTGTAGGTCGCGGGTTCGAGGGGAAAATGTATCGGGATTTTGAGCCGAAGGCGGGACTCGAACCCGCGCAAGCAAGCTTGCGCTTTGCATCTTTTTAGTTTGCTCACGCAAACAAGCGGCTGCGCCGCGTGTAGGTCGCGGGTTCGAGGGGAAAATGTATCGGGATTTTGAGCCGAAGGCGGGACTCGAACCCGCGACCTACGCATTACGAATGCGTTGCTCTACCAGCTGAGCTATTTCGGCTTTTTGCGATTGCGGCACAAAGGTAGTAATTTTTGATTTATTCTTCCAAAAAAAACGGTTCTTAGTAAGCATAAAAATAAGTTGGCCCGATGAAGGCTCACAAGCATTTCTACACCTCTCCGGTCGAGACGCTGCCTGCTATCCAACGGACAATCTATGATACGCTGCCGTTGAATTTCGAAACAGGCGACGGCATCCGGATTGCCGAGGGCTACGGTATGGACGAAAGGACGTTCAAACGGTGGTTGAACACCAGTCTGTTCAAGAAAGTAAGCCACGGATACTATGAGAAGAAGTACCGGTAAATCAAAACATTGAAATCTATGACTATAGAGGACATACAGAAGATTATATCAACAGATGAGACCCGGACCCTCGAACTCAAGAAGACTACAGGCGAGTTGAAAGACGGTATGCATTCCGCCTGTGCCTTTCGCGAAAGTACCGCCTCCCGTAGGAGTGTCCGCAAAGTCAACATTGATGTTGCGTTCAGGGACATCGTTTGTATATTCCGGAGCATCAGTAAATAAGGGCATACCCACAAGCTGGCGGTTTGCATTGATGCGGACGAATGCGTTGTGTGCGGTCATTTCTGCCGCCTTGCCGAATGTGGATATGCCCTTGAGATGCTCGGCCAAAGCTCCCCAGGCTTTCATTTGGGAATCGGTGAGCTGCTTATATGCCCGGGAAACTTTGGACAGAGTATTGCGACTGGACGCCTGTGAAGGCGTCTTGACTTTCGATTGATATGCTTTATGATTGAGACTTGTGCGACCACCAATGGTTCTTGCTGTCACGTCACCGGCTGAACCGGCGAAATCTCCGAATGCGATGGATGGTAAAACTTTCATACTGCGTCATAATGCAGCAGCTACCAATTCCAATGCAATATAATAATTTGTAACTACAAACTTACAGACTTGTAACTACAAACTTTTTCCTGCAGGGATATCTGCAACCGTCAGATACGTTGATACGCCCGACACTGTGGCATCGTGAGTATTTTTTGTTGACAAACTGAAACTTTCAACATTTTGTATTGGCAGTCCCGTTTTCTGCCCGTACTTTTGCGAATCTATTAACCATTAGAAGTTGTTTAA
>JAKSIX010000027.1 GCA_024398595.1 Bacteroidaceae bacterium
ACAATCATACTGTCAACCCATATAGTAGGTGACATCTCCAGTTCGTGTACTGAAATGGCCATACTCAACCAGGGCCATGTCATGTTCAGGGGGTCACCCGCCGGCATGCTCAAGGAAACCGAGGGCAAGGTCTGGCGTCTGAGGGTAACCAACGGGCAGTATGCCGAGATTAATCAGAAGTATGCAGTTATCTCGACCATTCCGCACGGACTTGGCTGGGACATACAGGTGGTGGCAGACAGCCTTCCCGGATACGATGCCGTGAGCTATCCGCCAAATCTGGAGCATGCATACGTGTATTTCACTGAAATCAGGGATAATGACAGATGAGACTTGGCATAAATGACATACTGACAGTCTCGAAATATGAGACGAAACTCCTTGTCAGGGGCTGGTTCTTCAAGGTCTTTGCATTCCTGGCGCTCATAGCAACTGTCATACTCGGAGCTAGTTACATAATCCAGCCCAACCAGAACCCCATTATGGTCAACCGCTCGGTCATTCCCTATATGTTCATGCTGGTAATGAACGTGGGGCAGGCCGTGGTGTCGGTGTTCCTGGCATCGGAGTATCTGAAGCGCGACAAGCAGCTGGACACGTCGGAGGTGTTCTACACCCGGCCGCTCAGCAACGCCGAGTACCTTATAGGCAAGATGTGGGCCACGCTGAAGGTGTTCTTCCTGCTGGATGCGGTGGTCATGGCGATAGCGCTGATAATGGGCATGATCAAGTACGGATCCGATCTGGACTACCTGAGCTGTATCTGGTATTTTCTGCTGCTGGTTGTGCCTACCCTGGTGTTCATAGTGGGCCTGTCAACCACTCTGATGCTTGTCCTGAATAACCAGGCCATAACTATGGTCATACTGCTGGCGTACATCGGCACCACGCTGTTCTACATTGACAATCTGTACTATTACCTGTTCGATTACATCGGCTTCAACCTGCCCATGCTCAAGTCGGCAGTCACCGGTTTCAGCGGACTGGGCAGACTCATAAACCACCGCTTGTGTTACCTGCTGCTGGGCATCGGCCTGATTCTGACCGATGTGTCGCTCTTCCACCGGCTTCCCAACTCCAGGTACAGCCTGCTGCCGTGGCGCATTGCCGCGGTGTTGTTTCTGACAGGAGGACTGTATGCCGGCTACAGGCACGTGCATTTATATAAGGTGGACGAGAAGTTCAGAGCTGACATGATTCAGCTGGACAACAGTTACGTCCACACAGTAGGTGCAGTGGCTGAAACATGCAGGCTTGACGTGACCCAGAACGGCGATTTGCTCGGCGTGAAGGCCACACTGACCGTAAGGCCCGAGGCCGAAACCACTCAGCTGGTGTTCACCCTCAATCCCGGATTCGCCCTGCACAGCGTCAGTTCTCCGGGTCATTCCATGCAGTACCAGCGTCTCAAGCATCTCATCGTAATGGATTTCAATGCTGCACTCGCTGAGTCTGAACCGGTTGACATCGTCATGGAGTATGGCGGAGTGGCAGATGAGCGTATCTGCTATCTGGACATATCGTCCGACAGGATGCTCGAGAATACAAAGGTGCTGGACATGCTCAATACAGGCAGGCAGTATCTGTTTCAGGACCGTAATTACACGCTCCTCACCCCCGAGAGTTACTGGTATCCGCGTCCGGGCGTTGCTTACAGCGATGCCAGTCCCGAGTGGCAGAAATCATACTTCACAGATTTCACCATCAGCGTGACACCCAATCCGGGACTTACACCCATATCGCAGGGAGCCTGCACTGCCAGTGCCGATTCCACGGAGTACACCTTCCAGCCTGAATCCCGCCTGCCGTCGGTATCGCTTGCCATAGGCGACTACATATCCAAGTCCATTACCGTCGATTCCACTACATACACCGTGTGGGAACTGGGCCATTGGGACGATGGTTTTCAGGTTCTGGACTCAATAAGCGATACCATTCCACAGATTATCCGCGATGTGCGCCGGGAAATGGAGTGGCGCATGGATATGGCTTATCCGTTCCAACGTTTCTCGCTTGTCGAGGTGCCCGCGCATTTCAAGACATTCAAACGGGTCTGGACATCGGCTTACGAGCAGCTGCAGCCCGAAATTGCGCTGATTCACGAGAGAGCATACGACATCGGATCGTTTCAGCTTGAAGAGAGGAAGAAGATGTACCTGCGTTGGAACAGAGACAGGATTGAAAAAGAGGTCCAGGTAGCCATTCTGCAGGATGCACTCCTTTTCATGGAAGAAGAGCAGGAGTATAATGGCAGTGGCAGAAACGGACGTTTCACGATGACTGCTGTGGATAATCCATACTACATGCGGCCTCTGTTCATAAATTTCAGGTACAATGTCTATTCGTCCGACTGGCCCATGGCCAACAGGATGGTCGAGGCAGTGACAGGCGGGAATACGTCCGAGGACGACTGGCTGAGAAGAATGAACGGTATGAGCGAGGACGAAAAGGCCCTGTTCCTGTTGGGAAAGTACGGTTTTGACCGCGTGATGTCCAATCCCGACTGGGAGGATCTGGCCGACAATGCGCTGTCACTCAAGACAAGGGACTTCTTCGCTCCGGCATCGGAAGCTGTGGGCTACGAGGCACTGATAGACTCTATTATAGCCCACACCAGAGAACGCGAGTTTGCCAACATATCGTTTGATTCCATCCTGAGCAGGGTGGAGGGCTATTCCGGAATTGACCTGCAGGCCAGAAAGGAAGATTGGAACGGACGGGCGCAGCTGGCCTGCTACAAAATCGGCTCGTCCACCATAACCAATGTGGTCACAGACACGGCCGATGTGTATCAGGCTGAAATCGCAGTAGAGAACATATCGGACAACCCGGGATATGTGACCATGCGGTTCGAGTTCTGGAACATGGAGAATGCCGGTGACGAGGAAAAGCCCAAGACCTTCATTGTGGGCATGGGAGCGCATGAGACCCGGAAACTGGTGACTCACTGGCTGAATATGCCCAGCCGCATACTGGTCAACACCATGATGTCGTCCAACCTGCCGCACGATGTGGTACTGGACGGCTCCGACTGGAGTATATATGACGGTGAAGTCCTGACCCCCGAGGGAGTTTATGCCCTCCGCACAGGGGTACACAATACCGAGCCTGGCGAGATAATCGTGGACAATGAGGATGCCGCCCTGTTCTCCCTGTCAAGGCCCATCAGGACGGGATATCTGTCCAAGTGGCTGGACAAGGCCCGGAAAAAGGAAAACGAGTTTGTCTATGAGGGCTTCCAGGATTGGAACACATATCCCCAGTGGATTCCGGTTACCGATCAGGAACTGTACGGCGATTACGTTCGCTCGGCTTACGTGATATCGCATGGTGATGGCTCGCAGTTTGCACGCTGGAGCGTTCCCCTGACAGATGCCGGCACGTACGATGTTTACTACTATGCTGCTTCAAGGATGTACAATGACAACAACCGGAACCGCAGATGGAACAACAATAACAACGACGGCCGACGCCAGACCAATGACTACAACTTCGAGATAGCCCAGTTTGAAACGGTAGACCGCGTATCGATGAACATGAACCGCGCCGATGAGGGCTGGAACCTGTTGGGAACCT
Source organism: Bacteroidaceae bacterium (assembly GCA_024398595.1). GTDB lineage: Bacteria > Bacteroidota > Bacteroidia > Bacteroidales > Bacteroidaceae > Colenecus. Next base: position 3,577 of record JAKSIX010000027.1, read on the forward strand.
TCCGCTTCGAGGCCGACACCGTCAGGGTCACTCTGAACAACAAGTCTGACATCAGCGTAATAGTGGCCGATGCCGTAAGAATGGTTAAAAGAGAAAGATAAATACAATCAATATGACAAAGAAACCTCTGCTGATCACTGCACTGATTGCACTGACCCCGTTCTTGGGGAACGTGGCGCGGGCGCAGATTCTAATGACCATGGAGCAGGCTCTCCAGTACAGTGCCGAGCATAACCCTGACCTGATAAACTCCCGCATGAGCATGGAGCGTTACGAGCAGAACCTGATAGCACAGCGGGCATCGCTCAAGTCCCGCTTCTCGCTGAACCTGGAGCCCATCTCGTTCTCGCAGTCGCGCCAGTTTGACAGCCGTTACTCGGACTGGTACACCAACCGCTCCCTCTCTTCATCGGGAACGTTCACCATCACCCAGCCAATTATCTGGACCGATGCCACGCTTTCGCTCAACAACAGTCTGTCATGGCAGGACAACGAGTCTACGATAGGCGGTTCCACCAACAGGAACCGGGCATTCAGCAACCGGCTGTATCTGAGTCTGAACCAGCCCATCTTCACCTACAACAAGACCAAGATGAACATGCGGCAGATAGAGATGAACTACGAGAATGCCCGCATCAGCTATGCCCTGCAGATGCTGAACGTGGAGCGCAACATCACCAGCCAGTTCTACAACCTTTTCATGTCGCAGCAGAATCTGGAAATCAGCGAGTCTGAACTTGAGAACGCCGAGAAGAACTTCCGTATAATAAAGGACAAGGTCGATGCCGACATGGCTACCAAGGACGAGTACTATCAGGCCGAACTGAACCTGTCCCAGTCGCGCTCAAGCCTTGAAAACCAGCGTGTGAGCCTGGAGAATGCCAAGGACAATTTCAAACAGTCGTTAGGCATTCCCCTGAACGAAGACATCATGGTGGTATGTGAGGTTGCGGCCGAGCCGGTACTGGTCGATTTTGACAAGGCCTTGCAGAGTGCCCTGGCCACCCGTCTGGAACTCCGCCAGCGCGAGATTTCCCGCGAGCAGCAGGAGATGTCCATGATTCAGGTCAAGGACAACGACAGTTTCAACGGCAACATATCGCTCTCGTTAGGTATCATGGGTGACAACCCGGAATTCCCGCATGTCTACGACAGCCCCACCAACAACCCGCGCGTGGCCGTCTCGTTCAGCGTGCCTATCTTTGACTGGGGGGCCAGAAAGGCACGCATCAAGGCTGCCGAGATTGAGCGCGACATGTTCGAACTGAGTGCCGAGGAGGAACTGAAGGGCATAGAGATGGATTTGCGCAGCACCTGCCGCAGTCTGGATAACCTGCTGAGACAGATATCCATAGCCGAGCAGAGCCGCCAGAACGCCCAGCTGACCTACGACCTCAACGAGGAGCGTTACCGCAACGGCGAGCTGACAGGTCTGCAGATGAACCAGATTCAGAGCCAGCTGTCCAGCAGCAAGGCATCGTACACTCAGGCCATAATCAACTACAAGATTCAGCTTCTCAACATCAAGATTCTGACACTCTATGATTTCGAGAAGGACGAACCTGTGGTTCCCGTGACCTACGAGCAGAAAACAGATAAGAAACAAAAGAAATGATACAGTATATGAAATCAGGAATCAGTACACTTTCACTGACTGTGCTTATGCTCCTCATCGCAGGATGTAAGCAGGAGAATACAATGAGCCGTAACGAGATACCCACACCGGTATCGGTCTCCGACATTACCTATGGCACTGTCAGCAGGATTTTCACTACCAACAGCACCGCCGTATCAGGTTCGGAGGCTCAGCTGACGACTGAAATGGCCGGCAAGTATATCCTTCAGAAGAACCCTTCGACGGGGCAGCCCTACAAGCTGGGTGACAGGGTACGCAAGGGCGCATTGATTGTGCGCATCGAAGACAAGTCGTACGAGAACGGCATATCCATCGAGACCAAGCGTCTGAATCTGGAGCTGGCCGAACAGGAGCAGGTCAAGACCAAGTCGCTCTATGACAAGGGCGGAGCCACTCTGACCGAGGTCAAGAACTCCGACATCAAGATTATGAACTCGCGTATAGAGTACGAGAATGCCGAGATGAACCTTGAGAAGATGAACATCAGGGCTCCGTTCGACGGCGTTATAGTTGACCTGCCGCATTATTCCATGGAGGCCAAGGTCAGCAGCGGTGCGGCTATAGCCACTATCATGGACTACAGTTCCATGTTGCTTGAAATCAACCTGCCCGAGAGTGCTATCAACGAGGTTGTCGTGGGCCAGAAGGCTTACATCACCCACTACACGCTTCCCAACGACACCATCATTGGCCGTGTCACCGAGCTCTCGCCTGCCATAAGTACCGAGACCCGCACGTTCAAGGGTAAGGTGCTGGTCGATAACGGTAGGCTGCTCATCCGTCCGGGCATGTTCGTGAAGGCCGACATCATCACGGAATGTCACGAACAGACCATTGTCATCCCCAAGAACATTGTCCGCAATGAAAACCGTCGCCGTATGGTATTCGTGGTTGATCAGGGCATAGCACGTGCCCGTTACATCAACCTTGGTCTCGAAGAGAAGAACAATGTGGAGGTACTGAGAGGTCTGGAGAAAGACGATCAGCTGATTGTACGCGGTTTCGAGACACTGAGAGACGGCTCGAAAGTCAAGGTCCAAAGATAAACTGCACGTTAGGAAACAATGAAGAAACTGGTCAGTTGGGCAGTCAGGCATCCGGTTACCGTCACCATGGCGGTGCTGGCCATACTGCTGCTCGGAAAGATATCGTATGACAGGCTGAGCGTGGAGCTGCTCCCCAGCATGAACAGCCCCCGCCTGTTTGTCGAGATAGATGCCGGCGAACGTCCGCCCGAGGAGATAGAGAAACAGTTCGTCAGCAATATGGAGTCGCAGATTGCCCGTCAGAGCGACGTGGCTTCGGTGTCGTCCGTCATCAAGGTCGGTACGGCCCGCATCACGGTTGAATACGCATGGCGCAAGGACATGGATGAGGCCTATCTGGATCTGGAGAAAGCCATGAGCAGCTTTGCCCAGGACAGCCGCGTAACGGACCTGCGCATTTCCCAGAAAGATCCCACCACAGCTCCCATCATGATTCTGGGCTTCTCCAACCCGGACATCACAGATATGGCCGAACTGCGCAAGGTGGCCGATTCGTATGTGTGCAACGAACTGATGAGGGTCGATGGCATAGCCGACGTGTCACTTGCCGGTGATGAGTTCACGAACCTGGTCATCGAGGCCGACCCTTACAAGTTAGAGGCCTTCAACATCACCATAGACAACATCTCGTCACGCATCCAGGAGAGCAACCAGAGGGTTTCCGGCGGCAGAATTACTGAGCGTGGTGCCCAGTATCTGGTAACCGGTTCCAATACCCTGACTGATGAGACTGCTTTCGGCAACATCATCATCGGATACCGCAACACCGAGACTGAGGCCCGTCAGGTCAGCGAGTTCCAGTCTGCCAGCATGGCTCCCATCTACCTGCGTGATGTCGCTGCAATCCATTTCGAGAACCGCGAACCGGAAAACATCGTCAGGGTGAACGGCAAGCGCAGCATCGGCATATCGGTGTTCAAGGAAATGGATTACAATACAATCAAGGCGGTGGAAGGTGTCCGGACCGGCATAGACAAGATATGCAAGTCGCTGCCCGGATATGAGATAAAGGTAATCAGCGACCAGGCCACCTTTATCAATAACTCGATAGGTGAGGTCAAGAACAGCGCCCTTTTAGGTATCCTGCTGGCTGTGGTCGTACTGTTCGTGTTCCTGCGCAGGGTAGGTACCACGCTCATTGTGGCTGTGTCCATCCCCGTGTCCATAATCGCCACATTCAGCCTGATGTACTTCGGCGGACTGACCGTCAACATACTGACCCTGGGAGGACTTGCCCTGGGCGCGGGTATGCTGGTGGACAACTCTATTGTGGTCATAGAGAGTATCTTCCGCAATCAGGAACGGGGGCTTTCCGTCCGCGATGCGGCGGTTACCGGCACGTCCGAGGTGGCTGGTGCCGTTACGGCATCGACCCTGACTACCATAGTGGTGTTCCTGCCCATAGTCTATCTGCACGGTGCTACGGGCGAGCTGTTCAAGGACGAGGCCTGGACTGTCACGTTCTCGCTTATCTCGTCGCTCTTCGTGGCCATACTGGTCATTCCCACGCTTTACGAACGCTTGTTCGGACGCAGGAAGGCTGTTTGTGTTACAAACGTCAACTCGTTGAACATCAATGGCTATGGCTCATTCCTGAAGAAACTGGTCAAGAAGCGCTGGCTGGTCATTGCCTGTTCTTTGGCACTTGTGGTGGGCACGCTGTTCCTGCTGCCGTTCATCGGCACCGAGTTCATGCCCAAGGCCGATGACAACACCGTCAACGTGAAGGTGCGCCTGGCCGAAGGTACCAGTATAGAGCGTACATCGTCCACGTTGGAGAGCCTTGAGAATCTGGTTTTTGACATGACAGGGGATACTGCCTGCGTCATTTACACGCACATCGGTCCCGGTGCATCGTCACAGAACATGGATTTCCAGGGCGAGAACACTGCCATGATGAAAATCCGGCTGTCCAAGGCATCGCTCCTGACACCGGACCTCCTTACCGAAGTACTGGCCGACTACACCAATGGCATGGAGGGTATGGAACTGTCATTCACTCAGGATGACAATTCGCTGAATTCGATGATTGGCACCCGGGACGCTCCTCTTGTGGTCGAGATTAAGGGCGATGATCTGGATATGCTGTCCGTGCTTACCGGGAAAGTCCGCTCTGCAGTCGATTCCATTGGCTGCCTGTACAATATAGAAAGTTCGTTAGCAGGTGGTGCTCCGGAGATTATCATCACTGTGGACCGTGCTCTGGCCGGAATGAACAATATCAACATATCGACCGTCATAACGCAGATACAGCAGCATCTGACAGGACGTGAAGCCGGACAGATGGAGTACAAGGGGGACATGAGGGACATCAGCATCAAGGTGCCCGGCGTGTCGCTTGACGAACTGGGCAGCATGGTCATCACATCGGGTCAGAAGGATTTCCGGCTGATTGAGCTGGCTCAGATAACGGAGAGTACGGCCCCCAAGGAGGTTCATCGCATCAACCAGAACCGCGTGACGCGCGTCACAGCCGACATTGACGGTTCAGTATCGCTGGACAAGGCTGCCCAACTCACGCGTGAGGCAGTGTCTGGCATCGACCTGCCTCAGAACTACACCATAAACGTGACCGGCGAGGAGGAACGCAGGGCAGAATCGATGAACAGCCTGCTGCTGGCCCTTGTACTGTCCATCATCTTGGTCTACATGGTCATGGCATCGCAGTTTGAATCGCTCCTGCATCCTTTCACCATCCTGCTTACCATTCCGCTGGCATTGGTCGGATCCGTACTGCTGTTTCTCATAACTGGAACCACTGTGAACATCATGGGTGTCATAGGTATGGTGATGCTGGTAGGTATAGCGGTCAACAGCTCCATCATCCTGGTGGACCGCATAGGACAACTCCGTGAATCGGGCCTGAGCATGACCGATGCCATTGCTGAGGCGGGGCAGCAGCGTATCCGCCCCATCCTGATGACCAGTCTCACCACCATCCTGGCTCTTGTGCCGATGGCTTTGGGAATAGGAGAGGGAGCATCGCTCAGTTCACCAATGGCTGTGGCCGTGATAGGTGGTCTGACTACATCGACCCTGCTCAGTCTTATAGTCATACCCTGTGTCTATTACGTGTTTGAGAGCGCCAAAAAAAGAATAACCGGGAAATGAAGTCATTTGTTGACCGCAGGGTAACTATCTGCATGCTTCTGGTGGCCATGTCGCTCATGGGCTACTTCTCGTACAGGCAGCTGTCTGTTGAACTGCTGCCCAATACGGAACTGCCCCAGCTCTACATCAGCTGTTCGGCTCAGAGTGACCTGACACCTTCATACATGGAGCAGCAGGTGGTCATTCCCCTGGAGGGTGCCGTCAGTGCTGTGGGCGGCGTGGAGAACATGGAGACGACCGTGTCTGGCCGTCAGGGCACCATCAGGGTCGATTTCAAACGTGGAACAAACCTGAAACTTACCACGGTAAAACTGCAGCAGAAAATCAGCTCCATCCGTTCGGACTTCCCCACAGGTGTCAGCGTGAATGTCCAACAGGCCAACATCGGTGGTATGGGCAACCAGTTCATCTCGCTTCAGGTGCGCGGAACGGGCGGCGTGGACCGCCTCAGGGCCATCGTTGACAAGGATGTGGTGCCCCGTCTCCTGAGCATTGACGGAATAGCTGACGTGACGGTCTATGGCGGTCGTGTCAAGTCCATCGAAATCCGTTCCAATCCGGAGGCCATGCAGGCTTTGAACATCTCAAACTCGCAAATAAGCCAGGCCCTGAACCAGTACAATCAGGAGCGTACGTTTCTGGGCTTCATCAGTGAGTCGGACCGTAAGTACTACGTGCAGCTGGATGCCAACTACGATGATGTGTCGCAGGTGGAGAACCTTGTCGTTGCGCCCGGTCCCATCTATCTTAAGAATGTTGCGACGGTGTTCTTCGACTATAAGGACGAGACCACCATCAGCAGGGTTAACGGCATGGATGCCATTTCGGTATCGATGGTCAATGTGTCCGGCGAGAACATTCTGGAACTGTCCAGGAGATGCCTGAAACGCATAGACGAGGTGAACCGCGAGGTGGCTCCGCAGGACCTGCAGCTGGTTGTGCAGTCCAACTCGGCCGACCTGATCAGCAATAACATGTCGCAGATAGTACGTCTGGCGCTGTTGGGCGGCTTGCTGGCCATTTTCGTGCTCTGGTTCTTCCTGCGCAACATCAGGCTGGTGTGCCTCATCGCACTGTCCATCCCCGTGTCGGTTCTGTCGGCATTCAACATCTTCTATGCCGCAGACATATCCATCAATACGCTTACGCTCTTAGGTATGGCGTTGGCCATAGGTATGCTGCTGGACAGCAGTATAGTCGTGCTGGAGAACATCTACCGCCTGGCCTCCATGGGAATGCCCCCGAGGCAGGCGGCTATTCAGGGCGTCAGGGAGGTGCGCAAGGCCCTCATTGCATCGACGCTTACCACGGTAACGGTGTTCCTGCCGTTCGTGTTCTCCGATGAGCCGATGATAAAACTGCTTGGCCAGAATATCGGCTTCTCCATCATATCTACGCTGCTTTTCTCGCTTCTTGTAGCCGTTACGTTCATCCCGATGGCAACAGCCGCCATGATGGAACGCAGCAGTGGGCGTGGCAGTACTCCGTTCAGCAGGATGTCCATACACGACCGGCCTCTGCAGATTTACTCCACGCTGCTCAAAACCTGCCTCAGAAAGCCCGGACCGACCATCGGCACCGCAGTCGTCGTACTGGTCATCGCAATCATAGTGGCTCTTGCGCGCAATACCGGTCAGAACCGTCAGATTGACAGCGACCGGGTCAATGTCAGCATAACCATGCCCACGGGCAGCACCATTGAGAACACAGATGAGCCTACGGCTACGCTGGAGTCGCGTCTGGACAGCTTCCCGCATAAGAAAGATGTAATAAGCCGCATTCAGGAAGATCAGGCTTCCATCACTGTCACCCTTCAGGATGATTATAGCAAGAAGGGAGGCCCGACCATCAGCCAGATTGTGGAGCAGCTGGGCGATCAGCTCAAGCTGGACGATGACATCGACGTGCGCGTCACCCCCGGTTACGGCGGAGAACAGCAGAGTGCAAACGGACTGGACAGGCTGGCGGGCTTTATGAGCGTGCTCGGCGTGGGCGACAATTCCGAGAGGATAGTGGTCAAGGGCTCCGATACCGAGACCATGCGTATCGTGGCCAACGAACTGAGATACAATCTGGAACAGATGGAGTTCGTGCGTGATGTCCGCGTAGATAACCCCGGTGGCCGCCGCGAGGTCCAGCTGACCTTCAATCCCGTTTCACTGGCATCGTACGGCATCACGCCCCAGAACATCACTTCTGCCCTTAACGCCCTGAACCGCTCTACCAGCACAGGTGCCAGCTTCAAGGTTGGTACCGATGAGTATGACATCGTCATCATGGACGACCTGACCGAAGAGGAGGAAGAGGCCGGCAACTGGGAGAAGACGATGGATGACCTGCGCCGCGTCACCATAACCGACCAGAACGGCGGAGTGCATGAGCTGCAGCAGCTGGCCAGCATACGTCTGAGCCGTGGACCTTCCGAAGTCCGACGTGTGAACCGTGACCGCCGCATCAACGTCACATACGGCATTTCGCAGAGCGAGGAACTGCCCAAGGATGTGTTAGACGGCTATCACAACCAGATTGACGACCTGATAGCCAATTACAACCTGCCTTCGGGACTGGCCCTGGAAGCACAGCGGGGCGATGACTCGACTGGCGAGTTCAAGTTCCTGATCTTGGCATCGATATTGTTGATATTCATGATATTGGCGGCATCGTTCGAGTCGCTGACCACACCTGTCGTGCTGCTGTTCTCCATACCTTTAGCAGCCATAGGATCGCTGCTGGCACTGCTCCTGTCGGGCAACAGCCTGATGACGGCCAATACCCTGACCGGATTCCTGATTCTGCTGGGCGTGGTGGTCAACAACGGCATCATCCTGATAGACTATTCGACCACTCTGCGCAAGCGTGGCTACGGCCGTATGAGGGCCATCATGACCAGCGGCTACTCGCGTCTCAGGCCTATCAGCATAACGACCATAACGACCATAGTCACGCTTGTCCCGATGGCGATGGGTGACAGCGAATATGCCGGTGCCATAGGTGCTCCCTTTGCGCTGACCGTCATAGGCGGACTTACGTTCTCGGCCATTCTGACTCTGCTGCTCATACCTACGCTCTACATTTCGTTCGAGAATATGCGCACATGGTACAAGGGCCTTGGCCGCTACACGCATATCCTGCACGCCGTTATCTTGGGTGTGGCCCTGGTGGTGATTCTGACAAGCCTGAGCGGAATTTTCCGTATTCTGCTTTCAATCATTGTGCTGCTGATTGCCATTCCTGGAGTGACATACTTCATCAAGAGCTCCGTGAGGATTGCACGCGATGACATCGTCGCTCCGGACCAGCCAATTGAAATTGAGGTGCGCAACCTGGTCAAGGTGTATGACTGGCCGGGACTGTTCCTGCGTCAGTGGAGGAGCGGCCTCAACATACGCCGCAGGTTAGGACTGGCACGCACTTACCATCATGCAAAGGACTTCGTGGGCCTTCTGTGGCAGGTTGTGGTGTTCGGATTCACGGGCTATCTGGCCGGCTGGTATTTCGAGAAGAATTTCTGGATACTGCTCATGGCCATCATCACGCTGGCAGGTGTCAAAAACATAATGAAGGCCGTTACCGGGTACATTGGTTACAAGTCCGGCAATCCCGGTACTACGCAGAAAATCAGGCGGATACTCTTCTGGGTCCTGCCCGTTCTGACCATGTTCTTCCTGAGCATACGACTTGAAAGCAAGGGATTCGTGGTGTTCATAGCAGTGGTCTGGGTGCTGGGACTCCTCATCCGCCGTACATCGGAATACCTCTATGAGAACAATATCAACGTGGAGCGTCTGAAGGGACAGAAGGCCGGTCTGAAGCGGACCTGGTTCGTGTTCGTCAAGAGTATTCCCGTCATAGGCAAGCAGAAGAAACCGTTCAGGGCTCTGCGTGGCGTATCGTTCCATATCCACAGCGGTATGTTCGGCCTGCTGGGTCCCAACGGAGCCGGCAAGTCCACGTTCATGCGCATTGTCACAGGCATCCTGCGCCAGAGCTATGGCACGGTGTTCATCAACGGCATGGACACGCTCAAGTACCGTGAGGAACTGCAGAGCCTTATAGGATTCCTGCCTCAGGAGTTCGGCATGTACGAGGCTATGACAGCGTGGGATTTCCTCGATTATCAGGCCATCCTTAAGGGAGTGACCGATGAGAAGGTCCGTCGTGAAAGGCTTGAATATGTGCTTACCGCAGTTCATATGTACGAGCAGAGGAACTCCGCCATCGGATCCTTCTCGGGCGGTATGAAGCAGCGCATCGGAATCGCCATGATTCTGCTCAACCTGCCGCGCATACTTGTTGTCGATGAGCCCACTGCCGGTCTGGATCCCCGTGAGCGCATACGTTTCCGCAACCTGCTGGTCGAGCTGAGCCGTGAGCGTATCGTCATATTCTCGACCCACATCATTGAGGATATCGCCAGCTCGTGCAACCAGGTCGTGGTCATCGAGAAGGGTGCGCTCAAGTACTTCGGTGAGCCCGGCGACATGGTTCATCTGGCCAAGGACAAGGTATGGCTGTTCGACATCGAGGCATCGCGTCTGGGCGAACTGGACGAGAAGCTGATAGCCAACCACATTCAGGATGGCGACATGATCAGGGTGCGCTACATATCGCCCATCTGTCCCGTTCCCGGAGCCGAGCCGGCCGAGCCTAACCTGGAGGATGCTTACCTCTGCCTGTTGAAGAATCTTTAAATGAAGTAGAGCAATGTCAGTCATACAGAATACGAAAGCATATACCAAGGTATGCGGCTACAATATGAGAATCATATTTGCAGGCAAGTTCATCTGGTTCCTGCTGTTGGGTCTGGCCCTGTTCTTCTTCCTCATGTTCACGGCGGCATCCAAGGGCACGGCGCTCAGCCACAGCATGGTTTACAGCCAGCTTATCATACCGGGACTGCTGCTGGTGTTCTATCCGGCCTGTTTCGGCATTCAGAACGATGCCGACAACCGCATATTGGAACTGCTTTTCAGCATACCCAACTATATCTATAAGGTATGGCTGTTCAGGCTGTTCATGATTTACGTGGAGGTATTCCTGATTCTGGTGGTATATGCCTTCATAGCCAGAATACTCCTGTATCCGGTGTCACCGTTCCTGATGGCGGCTCAGCTCATGATTCCCGTCATGCTGTTCGGCAACATGGCCTTCATGTACTCCACGCTCATCCGCAACGGTAATGCCGCTGCGGTGCTGTCAGTGCTTACGGTCATACTGGCACTCATCCTGTCCAATATGCCATTCGTCCAGAACAAGGTCTGGGATGTGACCATCAATCCATACGAGGAGCCGGAAAACATCAATGCGGCTATCTGGAGCGTCATCCTGCTCAAAAACCGCATTGCCATGATTGTAGCCGGTATAGTCTTCATTATGTCGGGTCTCCTTGGCCTGCAGAACCGTGGCAAGTTCCTCTGACCACCGATTATTATAATTCCGTGTAGGCGGGGATGCCGGTCTGGAAGGTGTAGCTGCCGTCGGCGTAGTTCATTTTGACGCAGTAGTGCTTCAGGCCGTTGCTGACGATGAGATAATCCACCTTCAGAGTCAGGTTGTAACGGGTTATCTGGTCAAAGACTTTCTTTGTGATTCCAATGTGCGGAGCCTTGTACTCAATGATTGCTTTCGGTGTGAGCTGACGGTCGTAGGCAACTGTGTCGCAGCGTCTGCTCAGGCCGTTCAGATTCAGTGTAACCTCGTTCATCAGATGGGTGAGAGGGTAGGATTTCCGGGTTACAAGGTAACTGACAAAGTGCTGGCGGACATTTTCCTCGGGTGTCAGTGCCACATATTTCTGCCGTACGGGATCCCATACGGACAGTCTGCCATCGTCTTGGCTGATGGTTTTTAGCTGACAGGGAGGAAGATTCAGCTCAGGCATGGCGGATATTGTCGTGAAGTTGACTATATTTGTAAAACCAAGTGCGAAGTTAATAAAATATGGCGGGAGAGGTATCGTTCAATCAGATAATGTCGGATTTGAAGAAGGGTAAGTACAGCCCTTTGTATTATCTGATGGGCGAGGAACCGTATTTCATTGACCGGATTTCCGACTACATTGAGAACAATGCTGTTCCGGAGGATGAGCGGGACTTCAATCAGATGGTAGTGTATGGACTGGACACCACGATGCAGAACGTGCTGGAAAGGGCCAGGTCGTATCCTATGATGGGTGAGCGTCAGGTCATCATTGTCAAGGAGGCGCAGCATATCTCGAAGGATGCGGAACTGCTGAGAGCCTATCTCACTATGCCGCAGCAACAGACGGTGCTGGTGTTCTGCCATAAGAACGGCACACTTGACAAATACCGCAAGGTGGAGTCGGAGATAGCCCAGGCCGGGGTACTGTTCAAGTCCAAGAAAATCAGCGACAACCAGTTGTCATCGTTTGTGAACGATTATGTATCGTCCAAGAATCTGTCGATAGATGCCAAGGGCTGCTCGATGATTGTGGAGTTTGTCGGGTCTGATCTGAGCCGCATAGCCGGTGAGATAGACAAGCTGGCGGTGGCATTGCCCGAAGGTACGCAGAATATAACGCCGGAACTGATAGAGAGACTGGTCGGTATCAGCAAGGACTACAATGTGTTCGAGTTCCGTAATGCCATAGTCAGCAAGAATATCTTCAAGTCCAATCAGATAGCCCTGTATTACGAGAAGAATTCCAGGAACTATCCAATACAGATGGTATCGGCAGTGCTGTTCCAGTATTTCTCAAACCTGATGCTGGCGTATTACGCACCGTCCAGAACGGAGCAGGGAATAGCGGAGCAGCTCGGATTGAAGAGCACTTGGGGCGTGAAAGACTACATTACAGGGATGAAGAACTATACGGCGTTTGATGTGATGCGGATAATTTCTGAAATCAGGTATGCAGATGCCCGCTCGAAGGGCGTTGACAGTACGTCCAATACTACGGATGGACTTCTGCGCGAATTGGTGTTCAAGATTTTACATTAATTTATATAGCTATGACAATCAATGACTTAGAACCGAAATTGGTGTTTGGCAACTTCTATGGCATCACAAGACAGCCACGTCCTTCCAAGCACGAGGAGAAAATCAGGGCTTACCTTCTGGAGTGGGCCAAGGAGCATAATGTAGAGGCATTTGCCGATGCTACGGGCAATGTTATAATGCGTGCCCCGGCCACACCCGGATATGAGAATCTGAAAGGTGTCGTCCTGCAGGGACACATGGATATGGTACCTCAGAAGAATGCCGGCATACAGCACGATTTTGAGAAGGATCCTATCGAGACTTGGGTTGACGGTGAATGGCTGAAGGCAAAGAGCACTACGCTTGGTGCTGACAATGGTCTGGGCATCGCTCTGGCAATGTCAATACTTGAGTCGCCGGATGTAAAACACGGTCCGATAGAGCTGCTGGTCACATACGATGAGGAAACCGGTATGGCCGGTGCTATGGCTTTGGAGCCAGGAATCCTGAAGGGTGATATTCTCATCAACCTTGACTCGGAGACTGAGGGCGAGCTGTATGTGGGATGTGCCGGAGGTCTGGATGCTTCCATATCCGCCAAGTATGAGCGTAAGCCGGAGCCTGCCGGCTATATCTGCTATTCTTTAGATGTGAAAGGATGCAGGGGTGGACATTCAGGACTGGAGATTAATGAATATCGTGCAAATGCCAATAAGGTGGCTGCCAGAGTCATATATGAGTTGCTTACTAAGGCAGATGCCAAGCTGCTTGATATGGAGGGTGGAACATTGCGCAATGCCATACCGCGTGAATGTTCGGCCACATTGTATATCCCGCAGCAGAAAGAGGCATTGGCGAAGGATATTGTAGCCAAGGTCTATGATGAGGTCATGTTTGAGTATGCCGCGACAGATCCGGACTGCAAGTTTATATTTGAGCCGTACAAGTGTGCGGAAGGTGAGGTCTGCGATCACGAGGACTGCAAATATGTTGAGGAGGGTGCTGCTCTCAGGCTGATACGGGCTCTCATAGCCTGTCCTGATGGCGTGGAGCGTATGAGCGACCAGATGCCGGGTATGGTTGAGACATCCAACAATATGGCTATGGTGAAGATATATCGCGGTGAGTTTGTCGTGAACTGTCTGCTGCGCAGTTCTGTGGATAGTGCCAAGAATCAGCTTGCACTGAAGGTCGAGTCCGTCTTTGCTCTTGCCGGTGCCGATGTCGCATTCTCCGGCGGTTATTCAGGTTGGGCACCTAATGCCTCTTCCGAGATTCTTCAGGTTATGAAGAGCGAGTATGAGAAGATGTATGGTGTGGAGCCTAAGGTTGTAGCCGTTCACGCAGGATTGGAGTGTGGCATACTTGGCGGTAAATATCCGAATTGGGATATGATATCGTGTGGCCCTACACTGCTTAGCCCGCATTCACCGGATGAACGCGCATATATTCCGTCAGTACAGAAGACCTGGGACTACCTCAAGGCTGTTCTGGCTGCCATTCCCAAGAAATAGTTTTACGCTATATCGGTAAGAAAGTGACCCCCGGAAGTCGTCAGGATATGACTTCCGGGGGTCATTTTACCGTATGTTGGTAACTTACTCAAGTTTCACATGCGAAACTTGAGTTGAATAACTTATCTGTGGAACGATTCTGTAGTTCCGTCGGAAAAGACAACGATTATTTTGGTTATTTTTTTATCGTAACTGATTGATTGCGATACAGGTTGTACTTCTGAAAAGGCTTCCGGCAACCCCTTGGGAATGCGTTTTTCTGCCTTATCCTCTATATCCGGCTTGGAAATGGGATTCTCAGACGGAAACAGCTCCTGTTGTATGGCATTTGCCGGCATATTGCTTGAATCGGTATGCATTCCTGTGATGAGCCATTCCAAATCTATATCAGGATATGTGGAATGGATTTTCATAACGACATCAAGACTTGGATTGTTCCTTCCGTTAATAATGTGATGTAGGGTAGATCGCTGTATTCCGATTGAGTCTGCAAATTGTGACAAGCTCAAATTCTTCTGCGTCATGATGTGCTGTAGTCTGTCCTTCATAAAATGTCTATAAAAACAGTGCAAATTTATCAAAACATTTGTAAACTACAACTGTAAACAGATGTAACAAAATTATATTCCATGTGTCGTATACAAATGTAAATGTATCTTGTAACAGGTATGTTTACAGAATGAAACGTACTATTTATGTTAGCTGGAAACTGGTTTATATTTCATATCTAATTATTTGATTGATATTACTATATATATTGTAAACATGCCATGATACCAATGTATGGCGTACAAGTGGCGCATATTCGGAAAACAATTGGAAAATGGTACGGAGTATAGTATATAAATTGCTGGTAATTAGTAAATTATGATATTACTCAATTTGGAATATATCTTTTGGATAGTAATTTTTTTGCAAATGCAATAATATGCAATACCACCACATTTGTAAACACTCTCGTAGAAACATTTGTAACATAATTTGAATACATAAGTATACTGCCAAGTTTGGTTTATACATCTTTTGTATACACATGTAAATCCGTGTACATTTGGAATCTGTTTTGAAATGTTCTAAAAATTTTATGAAGGATTTTTGAGATGGAACATTTCAAAACAGGTTCTTAGCAATTATCAAACTTTATTTACAAAAATTTTGATTTTTCGTTTCTAATAAATAGATTTGCTCTCGTAATATAAAATGTGATTCTTATGAAGAATTGTTTATTTATCGTTGCAGTTGCGTTATGCCTTGTGGGATGCAAGACAAGTAAGAATGCCCAGGAGATTGGCCGTGGCTCACAGGATGTTTGGCAGACTATGCTGGTCAAGCAGTTGGAGAGCCAAGTGGAAGATAATCTCATTAAGGTAAAGTACAATAACGGTTCTACGCTGTATTTCAGTATTCTGGATAATTTCGGCCATATTGCGCTCACGTGGGATCATAATGGTCGTACAGCCTTTGATGAAGGTGTCAGCGGATATAAGGGACAGATTGAGATTCCTTCTTTCGTAACGTCCGGTGATCACGATGAATTTGTTTTTCAGGTCATACAGATTGACGAGAATGCTTTCTTCAACTGCGATAAGGTTACGGGGATACATCTACCCTACAGCATAGGTGTCATCAGGAGAAATGCCTTCAAAAACTGTAAGGAACTGAAGGAGATAAAGGTCGATGAGAACAATACGACGTATTGTGACGTGGACGGAGTTCTGTACAGCAAGGATTTCAGAATGCTGATACAGTATCCGGCAAAGAAGGCTGGCGAGGAATATGAAATGCCTACAGAGGTCTCGTTGGTATGCACAGAGGCTTTTGCCGGTTGTGAGAACCTGACGAAAATCACAGTCAGCAATAATGTGACTGTCATAAGCGACTATGCTTTTATGAACTGTACGAAGCTGCAGGAGTTCCGTCTCGGCAGGAGTGTAAGGGTTATCGGCGTGGAGGCATTCAAGAATTGCCCGGAATTGTCATTCATATATGCTCCGGGGTTCTTCGCACCGCACAACAGCCCTACGGTATTCGATGCTGCAACAAAGGAAAAGTGTAAGGTTACAGTTCCAAGAGGCCAGAAGATGAACTATATGAGACAGCTTGAGTGGGGCGAGTTCAAGAACATTCAGGAAGAGTGGTAATCGCCGGATTATAGTAACAAAGAAAGTGCGACGCTTGGAACGCCGCACTTTTTTGTTGTTTCTTGCTACCGGTTCATGAGATAAGCCCGCCGATAATATCTGTGACGGATTTGAATCCGTGTCTGTCCAAATAATCATTAATACCGTCAATAACCTTCATTGTAACGGAAGGATCAATGAAGTTGGCAGTGCCAATCTCTACGGCAGTGGCTCCGGCCAGGAGGAATTCTATTGCATCGGTTGCACTGCATATACCTCCTATTCCGATAATCGGGATGTTTACGGCTTTTGCGGTCTGCCATACCATTCTCAAGGCTATCGGCTTTACAGCAGGGCCGCTCAGTCCGCCTGTGACGGTGGATAATACCGGCTTGCGTGTCTCTGCGTCAATGGCCATACCGAGCAAGGTGGTTATAAGCGATACGGCATCTGCTCCTGCGTGTTCAGCCGCCCTTGCAATCTCTGTAATGTCTGTCACATTAGGTGACAATTTGACAATCAGAGTCTTATGATAAACCTTGCGGACTGCTGACACGACAGCTTCCGCACTTTCCGGTTTGACACCGAATGCCATTCCTCCCTGCTTTACGTTCGGGCAGGATATGTTCAGCTCTATGGCAGGTATGTCATGGAGAGTGTCAATAATTTCGGCGGCTGCGATGTAATCCTCGATGGTTGAGCCGGATACATTGACGATTGCGGGACATCCCAATGTGCGTACCGTCGGATATATGTTCCTGACGAAATACTCCGCGCCTTTGTTCTGAAGCCCCACAGCGTTCAGCATACCGCTTGGGGTCTCTGCCATACGCGGATATGGATTTCCTTCCCTGGGTTTTATAGTGGTGCCCTTGACTATTGCGGCCCCTAATTTTGACAAATCAATAAAATCCTGATATTCTGTACCATAACCGAATGTTCCTGATGCAGTCATTACAGGGTTTGCGAGCTGAAGAGCTCCTATTTCTATATTTAATTTTGCCATAGCAGTTTTTCAGTGTTAAATACCGGACCTTCCTTGCAGACGCATACATTACCATCCTTTGTGTCTTCCACACAGCACAGACAGGCACCGATTCCGCAGGCCATTTTATGTTCGAGAGATACCTGGCAAGGTATTCCTTTCTCCGATGCGTATGATGCGACAGCCTTCATCATTGGGGTGGGGCCACAGGAGTATATGCAGTCGAATGATTCTTCTTTCAGAACGGTATGGTCGGTGACAAAGCCCTTCTGTCCGCAGGATCCGTCTTCCGTAGTTACATGGACCTTGCCTGATTTCCCGTATTCGTCTATACGCAGCAGATTGTCCTTGCCACGTCCGCCGAACAGGAATTCAGGCCGGATGCCGGCGGATTTCATAGCCTTGCCTAACAGCAGCAATGGCGCGACACCGACACCGCCACCCACAAGTAACGGGTGCTTAGGCATTGTAGTGGCGTAATCAAATCCGTTTCCAAGTGGCAGTATGACATTTATTGTGTCTCCTGTCTTTAATTCGGACATTTTTGCGGTGCCAGCACCTGCCTTGCGTATCAGAAAGTATATGGCATTGTTCTGATAATCCACATCGTGTATTGAGATTGGCCTGCGCAGGAATGTGGTCTCAGAACCTCTTACGAGGAATTCCGCAAACTGGCCAGGTTGGACTTCCGGCAGACGTGCGCCGGTGCCAGGCATTGTCAGCTCAAGCAGGAATGTGTCAGATGATATTGTTCTGACTGATCTGACAACTAAGTCAAGTTGATATTTTCCCATTTATATAATTATTCAAGTTTCGCTTGGTTCCAAATTACTGTCATTCAGGGGCTGTCAAGGCGAAACTTGGGTCATTCATCAAGCAAATCCGGACGTAGCTGTCTGGTTCGCTCAAATGACTGCTGAAGTTCCCAGTCGCTTATCTTGCCCTGGTCGCCCGACAGAAGTATGTCAGGTACCTTCCACCCGTTGTATTCAGCAGGTCTCGTATATACGGGAGGTGCCAGCAGGTTATCCTGAAAACAGTCGGATAGGGCAGATTGCTCATCGCTGAGCACTCCTGGAATAAGGCGCACGATGCTGTCTGTCATTGCCGCCGCCGCCAGTTCTCCGCCTGTGAGCACGTAATCTCCTATGCTTATTTCACGTGTTATGAGGTGTTCCCTGATTCTATAGTCGATGCCTTTGTAATGACCGCACAGTATGATGATGTTCTCCAGCATAGACATTGAATTTGCCATCTTCTGGTTGAACTGCTCTCCGTCCGGTGATGTGAAAATCACTTCATCATAATGGCGCTCAGCTTTTAATGCACTGATACATCGGTCAATAGGCTCAATCTTCATTACAAGTCCGGCACATCCGCCAAAGGGGTAGTCATCGGTCTTGTGATGCTTGTCGGTTGTATAATCGCGTATATCATGCAGATGGATTTCCGCAAGTCCGGCTTTCTGCGCCCTGGCCATCATTGAGCAGTTCAGGAAGCCTTCAATCATTTCAGGAAATACAGTGAGTATGTCTATTCGCATATCCTTTCGTAATATATGTGCAAATGTACAAAAAAATAAGCTGGGACGATTTTCCAGAGCCATTACAACGTATAATATCCTTGTATGACCTCCTCCTACATCCTCCCCTCGGGGGAGGATCCGGCCGAGAACGGCTGGTACTCAAGTTTCGCAGGCGAAACTTGAGTATTTTATTCAAAAAGACGTAACTTTGCGTAAACGGCTGTATTATGGAAATGGGGAATCTTTTCAGCGATGTTGAATCTGATGACAAGGCCAGGATTCTTGAGTTGCGCTCTCTGTTGAAGGAATATAACCGGCTTTATTACGTGAATAATGCGCCGGTAGTTTCTGATTTTGAGTTTGACGCACTGATGCGCGAGCTTCAGGAACTTGAACGGCAATACCCGGATATGGCTGACAATGAGTCTCCTACCCAGAAAGTCGGAAGTGATATTACAAAAGGTTTCCGCCAGATAAATCACAGATATCCTATGCTCTCGTTGGACAATACCTACAATGAGGGTGAGGTTATGGATTTCCTGAACCGTGTGAAATCCCTGCTTGGCGATGAACCGTTTGAGCTGTGCTGTGAATTGAAGTTTGACGGACTTTCCATATCGCTGATATATAACGACGGCAGACTGGTTCAGGCTATCACGCGCGGAGATGGTGTCAAAGGTGATGACGTTACTGACAATGTGCGTAGAATCAGCAGTATACCTCAAAAACTTGAAGGAAACGGATGGCCGTCATCCTTTGAAATAAGAGGTGAGATACTGATGCCCTGGACATCTTTTGAGAGGCTTAACATGGAACGCGAGGCTCAGGAAGAGACATTGTTCGCCAACCCGAGGAATGCCGCTTCCGGCACGTTGAAACTCCAGAATCCTGATATTGTGGGGCAGCGTCAGCTTGACTCGTACCTTTATTACCTGCTTGGTGACAATCTGCCGTGTGACGGTCATTACGAAAATATGATGACGGCAAAGGCCTGGGGGTTCAAGGTGTCCGGCGATATGCGCAAATGCTCTTCTATCACGGAGGTGATGGAATATATAAAGTATTGGGATACAGAGCGTAAGAATCTTCCTGTCGCGACCGATGGAATTGTCATTAAGGTGAATTCTCTCAGACAGCAGGAGAAACTGGGTCTGAAGGCCAAATCACCACGTTGGGCAATAGCGTCTAAGTTTCAGGCTGAGAAGGCATTGACCAGAGTGGAGAGCATCTCGTACCAGGTGGGAAGGACAGGTGCTGTTACCCCCGTGGCAAATCTTGAACCTGTGCAGTTGTCGGGTACTACGGTACGTCGCGCCACACTCCATAATAAGGATTTTATGGATAATCTGGATTTGCATATTGGAGATATGGTCTGGGTGGAGAAAGGAGGCGAAATTATACCGAAAATTACAGCCGTAGATGTGTCTTCCAGAAAGACAGGTGCGGATGCCAAGGCTCTGTTCATTTCTGTATGTCCTGAATGTGGTGCAGAGCTTGTCAGATACCAGGGTGAGGCTGCCATCTATTGCCCGAACAGTTCCGGCTGTCCTCCACAGATTAAAGGCCGCATTGAGCATTTTATCAGCCGTAAGGCTATGGACATTGACGGACTCGGGCCTGAGACTGTCGATTTGTTCTACCGGAAAGGATTGGTCAGGGATTTTACTGATTTGTATTCTTTGGACAGTGAAAGTATATCAATTCTGGACCGTATGGGGGACAAATCTGCTGAGAATCTGATGTCAACAATTGCGGATAGCAAGACTGTACCTTTCGAAAGGGTACTGTTCGCATTGGGCATACGCTTTGTAGGAGAGGTAGTGGCCAAGAATCTGGCCCGTGCATTCAAATCTTTGGAGGCATTGGGGAAAGCAACATACGATGAGCTGGTTTCAGTGGATGAAATAGGTGATAAAATCGCAAAAAGCGTAATTGAGTATTTTGCAGATTTCAGGAATCGGACTGTAATTGATAGAATTTATGCAATTGGCTTGAAGACGGAACTGTCTGAGGAGCAGCTGGCATCCGGCGGAGATGGAGTGTTGTCCGGCAAGACCATTGTCATAAGTGGAGTCTTCACACATCATTCCCGTGAGGAATACAAGGAGATGATAGAGGCTAATGGCGGTAAGAATGCCGGCAGTATATCCGCAAAGACATCGTTTGTTCTGGCCGGGGATAATATGGGGCCGGCCAAGAAAGAGAAAGCGATTCAGTTGGGCATACCTCTAATGGATGAGACCGAATTCATTAAGATGTTGAAGAAAAATTAATTATACTATATATGAGAAGTAATCCATTCAATGGATATGGCGTGGCGTTGGTGACACCGTTTCTTGATAACGGTGCTGTGGATTTTGACAGTCTTGCCGGTCTGATAGACTTTCAGATAGAAAATAAGGTGGATTTTGTATGTGCCTTGGGTACTACGGCGGAGACTCCTACTATGAATGACGTAGAACTGCAGTCGGTGTTTGAGTTTATAATAAAGAGGATAGACGGTCGTGTTCCTGTAATGGTAGGGTGCAGTGATAATTGTACGGAAAGACTTGTCAGGAAATTGCAGCATTTCAGCTACGAGGGTGCAGATGCCGTGCTGAGTTGCGTCCCTGCTTACAATAAGCCATCACAAGAGGGCGTATATCAGCATTTTATGGCTGTTGCGGAAGCGTCTCCGCTACCTATAGTGTTGTATAATATACCTGGTCGCACGGGCACCAATATGACGGCAGAGACGACATTGAGATTGGTTTCTGCATCGGACAAGTTTATAGCAATCAAGGAAGCTTCGGGTAATCTGACACAGGCACAGGATATTATCAAAGCCGCTCCAGAGGGGTTTGGAGTGATATCCGGTGATGACTCATTGGCTTTCGATATGATACGGAATGGTGCTGCAGGCGTTATTTCCGTTATAGGTAATGCCATACCAAAGACTTATGGCAATATGATTCATCTGGCACTGGAAGGAAATGTCAATGATGCCGCAGCAATTAATGACTCGCTGAAGGATTTGTACCCTCTGATGTTCAGGGAAGGTAATCCTTGTGGCGTAAAAGCCTTGATGGCAAGCCGCAAGATGCTGTTGAACACTTTGCGCCTTCCTTTGGTTCCTGTGGGTGAGAAACTTTATAATCAGATTGTTACATGTTTCAATGGAATAAAGGTATGATGCACCGCATATATTTGTTGCTGCTGTCATTCGCCGTATGCGTGGTGTACGGTTGCGGTAATCGTACAACGCAACAGACTGTGGATGAGGAAACTGCCGAAGAGGATTCTGTGAATCTGCGATGGGGCATAGATGTTGGCAAATATGATGTTATAGACGGTACGATAAAGAACGGGCAGATTCTGTCCAAACTGCTTGAGGAGTATGGAGTAGGGGCAAAAGTTGCCGGAGAACTTGAAAAAGCTCCATCTGAAGTGTTCAATGTCAGAAAGTTACGTTATGGTAAGAATTACCACATTCTGTGTACGAAGGATTCCATAGCACAGGCGGAGTGGTTCGTGTATGATATCAATCCGATATCAAGTGCCGTATATTCATTGTGTGACAGCATATATTGCTATATAGACACTGTGGCTACTGATACTGTACAGAGGCACATATCCGGTAAGATAACATCTTCTCTATGGAACGCTATGATTGATGGAGGAGCTTCTTACGAATTGTCCGGTCTGATAGCTGATATGTATTCCTGGACTATAGATTTCTTCGGAGTGCAGCAGGGTGACTCATTCTCGGTATATTATCAGGATATTGTCATTGGCGATACCGTGAGGGTGGCTACAGACAGGATTCTGGCCTCAAATTTCATAACGGCAGGTGCAGATCACTATGCGTTCTACTATGTATATCGTGAGGGTCGTGGCGAGTATTTTGACGATAAGGGCAATAGTCTGAGGCGTGCTTTTCTGAAGGCTCCACTAAGCTATACACGTATAAGCTCTACTTTCTCGAATGCACGTAAACATCCTATTACCAAGGTTGTAAGGCCACATCACGGCGTGGATTACGCTGCTCCGTCCGGTACTCCGGTCTATTCGGTCGGTGACGGTGTCGTAACCGTGAAGGGCTGGGACAGCAAAGGTGGCGGAAATTATCTGAAAATCAAGCATAATGCTACATATACGACTGAGTATATGCATCTAAAGGGATTTGCGTCAGGCATCAGTCAGGGAAGTCACGTAAAGCAGGGACAACTGATAGGGTATGTCGGTGCCACGGGTATGGCAACCGGTCCTCATCTTGACTACCGTGTATTCAAGGATGGTACGCCCATCAATCCATTGCGTATGGATTTGCCTGCCGTCGATCCGATAGCCAAGGAGGACATGCCTGAATATCTGCGCACGGTAGCACCGTATATGTCATTGATAGGCATAGATATAGCTCCATCAACATACCAGTATTGATAAATAATTGCTATATTTGTGCGGTTAAAGTATCAATACTGATATGATTGATGATGTCAATATGCTTTCTGATGCAGAAATCACCGTGAGGATTTCCGGGAAGTTGAAAGAACTAAGGCTGAAGCAGAACATCTCACGTCAGGATGTGTCTGCGAGTTCTGGTGTGTCCATGTCGTCCATTGTACGTATGGAGGATGGCGAGATAAAGTCGTTCGAGTCATTCCTTCGGATTCTGCGCACACTGGGCAGGATTGACGTACTGCTGCCGTTGCTGGAGGAAGAGGAAATCAGCCCTAACGAGTACTTCAAACTGGTGCATTCTACCCAGACCAAGAAGCGCAAGCGTGCATCCGGGAGCCATAACAATATTCCAAAGGAAGAATCTGAATGGTAGATGTAGCACAAGTAAAAATGTTCGGCAAGACCGTTGGCTCGGTCAGTTGGGACTCCCGCTATGGGGTTGCCCGTTTTGAGTATGATTCTGATTTCGTAAAGAGCGGCATCCAGCCTTCGCCCATTCTTATGCCGGCGATGGAGGGTCGTGTCTATAGTTTCGGCAATCTGAACTACGAAACCTTCTGCGGACTTCCCGGTATGCTTGCCGACTCCCTGCCTGATACCTACGGACGTGCCCTGTTTGACAAATGGCTTGCATTGACCGGCAGAACCAGCGGCAATACAATCGAATCACTCTGCTTTATGGGCAAGCGTTGCATGGGTGCGCTGGAGTTTGAGCCGGTCATTGAAGGGACATTCAAGGCAGAACAGAGAATAGGAATAGATACCCTTGTCGCTGTAGCACGGGAGGCATTGACTGAGAAGAACAGCTTTCAGGCAAATCTGGACAATGACCGGAAAGCAGCAATAGCAGAGATTCTGCGTCTTGGTACTTCGGCCGGTGGTCAAAGAGCCAAGGCGATCATTGCCTATAACAGGAATACAGGAGAAGTCCGCTCCGGGCAGGTCGATGCACCGGAGGGCTTTGATTACTATCTGATAAAACTTGATGGCGTGTCGGCTACGGCCGGATTCAAGGAGACGGAAAACTTCGGTCGCCTTGAATACTCGTTTGCAAAGTTGGTCAGAGCTTGTGGCATTGATATGGAGGAGTGCACGCTTATTGAAGAGAATGGCAGGGCTCATTTCCTTACCAGACGTTTTGACCGTTCAGGCGGCGGGAAAGTACATATGCAGACGCTGTGCGGAATAGCTCATTATGACTATCGCTTGCTACGGGGTTATTCCTACGAACAGGCATTCAGCGTGATGCGGAGATTGCGCCTCTCTTACCGGGAAGCGCAGGAAATGTTCCGCAGAGTGGTGTTCAATGTCGTAGTGAGAAATCAGGATGACCACACTAAAAACATCTCATTCCTAATGGACAGGCAGGGAAAATGGCATTTGTCACCAGCCTATGATATGGGTTATGCCTACAATCCGAATGGTATGTGGACATCGGTACATCAGATGTCTGTAAACGGAAAGTTTGACGATATTACGCGGGCGGATTTGCTGGAACTGGCCGCACGCAACGACATACGTAACGCTTCGCAAACTATCGATGAGATATGCGATACCTGTGCAGACTGGCACAGGATTGCAAAAGAATGCGGTGTTCCTCAGATGATGATAGACCGGATATTGCCAGATATGCAACTGACAATATGAACAGGGGACAGGTTCCGTTCATCAAATTCTCCGAAATCAAATACGGCCGTACCGTCGGGCAGTACACCTTCGAAGAGTTCGACCAACTGGTGAAGGATCGCGGCATGGTCAGCGGGTTTTCGCCGTATGAGTTCAGGATAGAGAAGGAGTGATTCCTAAAAAATGCAGAGTTTGGGGCCAAATCGTATAATTTTTTACCACATTTGGCCCTGAAGTCTGCATTATTGCTATTGAAACAAGTCTTTCAACGTAATAGTACGCTGAAAGATATTGCTGTATTCATTGCTGCGAAGCCCGTATGTTGTCACTAGAACCGGATGTATGGCTTCCTTGGGATTATTGACCT
>JAKSIX010000028.1 GCA_024398595.1 Bacteroidaceae bacterium
GCGGTATGGGAATGCCCCGGAATGCTGAAGGGATGCGAATGGACGAGTTTGTGATCCGCCAGTTGGTGGGTGTGATAGAAAAAGTTCGTGGACGCAAAGAAGAATGCGTACACGAGTAACAGGAAGAGTCCTATATATTTTCTAAACTTCACCATCCGTCCGCAAAAATACGTAAAAAACGGAAAGGTTTCAAAAATTTTTTTTAGTCCGGGCTTTGGTTCTCTTTTGAAAAAATGAACGGAACCTGTCCCCTGTTCAAAAAATTCGTTTTATCTTTGCAGCCGGTTATTGGTTCCTCGAGGGGTTGGCACCCCAAGGGATAATTTGGAATACGGTGTGAATCCGTAACAGTACCTGCTGCTGTAAGTCCCAAATTCGTTTCTTACGCCACCATGCCACTGGGAATTCTCCTGGGAAGGCGCGTAAGAAGGGACAAGTCAGAAGACCAGCCAGTAACACTTAGCGTTTCTTTACCTGCAGGTGTACGGGTTGGGATGAACAGTAGAACAGCATTCATATTGCCCCTATTGGTATGTGCCTTCGTGCCGTTGTGTCATGCCAGCGATCAGGACTCCATTTCAAGAGCCCTTGACGAGGTTGTAATAAAGGCAGAGCACCGGGAGCACCAGCTTGTAACACAGCAGACGCTTGATGGAAAACAGCTGCAGGCACTTGCATCAACTTCCATAGCCGATGCCCTCAAATACTTTGCCGGTGTACAGATAAAGGATTATGGCGGACTGGGTGGACTGAAGACCATCAATGTACGTTCGCTTGGGGCACAGCACACCGGAGTGTTCATAGACGGGGTCAGAATCACAAATGCACAGAACGGGACGGTCGATCTGGGCAAGTATTCGCTGAGTACGCTGGAATCGGTATCGCTGTACAATGCAAACCGTCTGAACCAGTGCCAGAGCGCATCGGAATATGCATCGGGGGCAACTGTCTATATGCAGACACGCCGGCCGGCCAGCGATTCATTGTCAGTCCAGCTGAAGGCTGCATCGTTCCACACCTGGGGCGGCAAGGCCAACTGGCAGCTGGCAAAAGACCGTATTCAGGGCTTTGTAGATGCCGAGTATCTCAATTCCAAGGGCGATTATCCGTTCCGCTACCATTCCCGCTACGAGGATACTGTTGGAGTGCGTGCCAATTCCGACATAGAGTATCTGCGTGTCGAAGCAGCCCTGTTTGGGGGAGATTTCCAAAGCCACATTTATTATTATACTTCCGAGCGCGGCTGTCCGGGCGGCATCGTCAGACGTCTCAGTGACAAGTATGACAATGTGGGCCGTGAATGGGACCGCGATTTCTTTGTCCAAGGCACCTGGGACCATGCCTTTGGTGAGCGTCACCGTCTGAAGGCTACCGCAAAGTATGCCTGGGAATACCTGCGTTACTGTACAGATTATCCCGAGAATCAGAACACTGCGCGTGTTGACAACCATTACCGCCAGAACGATGCATACACGGCTCTTTCATACTGTCTCACACCGGTTTCATGGCTCTCGATCAATACCGGAGCCGATGCGCGCCTGACCGGTCTCAACTCTGACTTGAAATCCTTTGACCGGGTAACCAGACTGGATACCAAGGCGGTCATTGCGGTGATGGCCAATATGAAAGGCATTAACGTGGCGGCATCGTATCTGGGACAGTATTACAAGGACTGGACAAAGGTGAATGTGGGCGCGGCGGACCCGCTTTTCAAGGCAACTCCAAGTCTGTCACTTTCATACACCCGCTGGGGGCTCACAGCTAGAGTCTGGTACAAGCAGATATTCCGTGCCCCTACACTGAATGACCTTTATTATACCCAGGCCGGGAACCGCAATCTGAAACCTGAGTTCACCCGCCAGTGGAACATCGGTCTTGAATATCACGCCACACCCGGTCTGTGGAACTTCTCTATTCAGGCCGATGCATACCGCAACGATATAACTGACCGTATCGTGTGCCTTCCGATGAAGGGCACATATACCTGGTCCATGCTCAATTATGGAAAAACACTCTGTCACGGACTTAATGGCAGTATGACCATTCAGCGTCAGGCAAGGGATTGGAGCGCGGGAGTGACGGCATCGTGTACCCTTCAGGATGACCGCAACCGCACCGGCTCGGAGGATGACGAAAGCTGGAATATGGTCATCTGCTATTCGCCCCGTTTTTCAAGCGGCGTGACTGTTATGGGAGCCTGGAAAATGCTGACTCTCTCAGTTTCCCATCTGCACGTATCGGAACGTATGTGGTCGTATGCCGACCCCGAGGATATGCTCAGCCCATACGACAACATTGATCTGAAACTGTCGGCGGATTTCCCGCACTGGGGTCTCAGCATTGAGGTGAATGACCTTTTTGATGTGCAGTACGAGATGATTCAGCGCTATCCGATGCCGGGGCGCAATTTCAAAATATCATTGACATATAAGCTATGAGACGATTCACAATATCCATTCTGTTTGCAGCCTGTCTGTTCCAATTGAATGCGCAGGAACGGCTGATTATCCTGAACGAGGGCAACTGGCAGTCCAACAATGCCCGCATCAGCTATTTCGAAGACGGACGCATCGTGTCCAACAAATGGTTCGAGGAGGCCAACGGCTACGGGATAGGTGACACGCCGAATGACATCATCCAGGTCGGGCCTGACCTGATTGCAATTGCTGTGAACTGGTCCAACATTATCCAGTATATAAGGACTGACGGAACTGCCGTTACCGCCACCGAGGATGTGCCCAACAACCGCAAGATGGCAACTGACGGAGAGTATCTGTACATAACATCGTACGGGCACGAATGTTCTACCACCGGTGGCCTGTGGGAATGCACAAAAGGCTTTGTTGCCAAGGTCAATCTGACAACCTTCAAGGTAGTGAAATGCTGTGAAGTGGGCTACGAGCCGGAAGGGATAGCTTATTACAATGGATGTCTGTTCATTGCGAATACCGGCGGCTACGCATTTCAGGAAGACCACGAGTACGAGACCACGGTTTCAATTGTCGATGCCGCTACCATGACGAAAGTCCGTGATGTGGATACCGGAGTCATTAACCTTTACGGCAAGATGTCGCAGACGGGCCGGTACCTGTGCATCAACTCCCCTGGAGACTATTATGACACACCGGCCTGTTCCATAATCTTTGACTGCCAGAAGGCGCTTGACGGTGAAAGCAGATGTTTTATGGTGCTGGATGACATACCAGCCACGTACAACTGCGCCACACCTGACGGCAAGTTCTTTGCCATAGGCTCGTCATTCAGCTACTACACCTACGAATACCGTTTCAATACGGCTCTGATAGACCCGGAACTGATGCTCAGGACAGACGGCGCAGATGGACTTGAGGACAGTCTGCCGGGAACGGTATCGGAGGATATAAGTACAAAACTTTCATCACCATACGGCCTGTATGTCAATCCATATACCGGCTACATTTATGCGACCGATGCGAACGGCGATTTCAATTCTCCCGGCAAACTTCACCAGTGGACACCGGAAGGTTCGTACATAGGCAGTTACAAGCTCTACATCAACCCCGGACATTTTCTGGCTTTGGGTGACTGGAAACCGGCTGCGGTTGATGATATACGGTATGATGGAAGTGACCTGCAAAGCGAAACAATCTATAACCTTCAAGGATTCAGGGTATTGCCTGGCTCAAGGGGAATACTGATAAAGGACGGAAAGAAATACATTTCAAACGATAAATAACCCAATAAAAATGAAAAAGAATCTGTTTCTTGCGCTGATAGCAGGCGCTACAGTTCAGGTCGCAATGGCCACACCGGTCACTGTCACTATGAACACATCGACCAAAACAATGGTCCTGACAGAGAAGGAAAGCGGCGATACCATCCGTCAGGACAGTATCGCTGTGGTCGGAGGAAAGAATATGTACATCTTCAACAGCATTCAGCCCCAGACGTATGTAATAAGCGGTTTCGATGCAAAAGACAATCTGAACGGTACTATTGAACTGGAAGTTGGGACCGACAGTATCGGACTGCAGCTTTGGACCGTGACTTCAATCAAGGCCAGCAACAAGGATTGGGTGATGGATCAGGACTACACGGTCACCGGCCTGTCCTGCCGCACACGCGAGGGAAAATACATTCCCGTGACACTGGGTGTCAGCTCTACTGCCGGGGCAAAGGCCTGCCTTATTGTCAATGGCGGATCATACAACTGCACACTGCATCCCTGCGATTCGCTTGTCGAAGCCGGATATATGGACGCATACGCCAGTGCCACTCTTACCGCAAACACTACGTCCAACATAGCCATTCCGATGGGAGGCAGTTTTTCTGTTTCGTTCCCTGCTGCAGCCAGTTTCGGCATTTTCAGGAAGGAGGGCGGTTCTAACGGTTCGGGTTCGGTCCATTATGTCCCGTTCACGCCGATTCAGCCGACTGACACCATCGCCGGTGGAGAGACAGTCACTTACAATTACCGGCTTGCTGACGGCAACACGTACAACTTCCGTCTGTGGCAGGAAGGAAAGCGTACCGTAGCCGGCAAGTTCGTCTATTACATTGAGCAGACCCAGTGCCCCGAATTTGCGTTCACAGCAGCAGACCTTGATGCCGATCCGCGATATATGGACACTGATCCGACTGACAACAACAAGTACAATGTTGCCAACATTCTGCTCAACATCAATGAGCGCGGGCACCTGAAACTCAGCAGCGGCCAGACATACAACCTTCTTGCACAGCGCGACTGGCAGCTCACAGACAATTCCACCAACAACTATTTCATTGAGCCGGACTACCATTATACGGTATTTGACATAGATGGAAAATCACTTTCAACGGCCGTCAGCATAGACAATGCCAATACCACGACCGACCCTTGGGCAATGTTGAAGGCCGATGCCCGGGGTGAAGCCATTGTGCTTGTCACATACGATGCCATCAACCTGAACCAATGGGCCAAGCAGGTAAAATCCACTTATCTGGGCGGCGAAGAATGGAGCGCCCTGTGGCCCGAAAACACCGGTGTCTTTGTCGTGAGTGTCGATGGCAACCCCACCGGTCTTGAAACGGGGATGGTCATCAACGAGAAATATAATACCGAGACACTAAAGAATGCAGGCAAGTATGTGGATGCTGAGCACGACTGCTTCTATTATCTGGAAGAGGACAGTTGTTACGAATATACTTTCCAGCCTGACGGTGTGGCAAAAGTTGAAATCTGCTACCCTATCATCAGTGAGAATGGCGTTTCATACGAAAACGGTTTCCAGGAAGTTGCCGGACAGGATTCAACATATACCCTGAAGCTGCGCCGCGGCCGTCAGATTGTACGCCTGACGGGAACTGACGGAGGCCACGTGTATCAGGTGCTCACAGCAAAACCTGTCAAACGGACAATCAGCAATGTCTCAAATCCCGGCAGCGACGTGTTCTGTCCGGGCGATCAGGTCAAGGTGCAGTACAGCGGACTGTATCATCCGGCAAACAAGATGGCGGGCATATACAACATGTCGGCATACATCACTTACAATGGCGTTCCTACCGGAACAGCATTGATTCTGGGCAGCAACCAGTACAATTTTGCAGGTACTCCCTCGGCGCAGGCTGTGACTGTTTCCATACCGGACGATGCAAGCGACACTATCCGCCTGAGCGAAGGCGTGCTGCAGGTGAACGGTTTCGGCGACCCGATAGGCAATCACCGTCTGTTGGACAAGATTGGAGGCCGCAGTCCCAACTTCACTGCCATATCACACAAGACATATTTCGGCGCAGTGCCCGATGTCAATATTCCGGTAACGGTCATCCAACTTCTGGCTAAGGTCAATGTGACAAACGCCGACAATCCTGAAGTAATTGTGACAGACCGCAAGGGCAATGTCATCACTGCCGATTCATTGGGCCGCTATCCTCTGAAATATTACGGCAAATTCAACTATGAAGTCACCGCCCCTGGCTTCGGATACACCCGTGGTAGCATTGTGACGGACGAAACATCCGAACCCATAATTACTGTCAATGTTGAATTGCCGGAGGTTACGGCCTTCAACTGGGACGGAGACAGCATCCGTGAGCCTGCATTGGTTGACAGCGTCTATCAGATTGGCACAGGCTATGAACTGGCCTGGTTCGCACAGCATATCAATTCCGGAAACAACGGCAATGCGGTTCTTACCGACGACATTGACCTGATTGGTTTCCCTTGGACACCGATAGGAAACAACTCAACGACTTTCAAGGGCAGTTTTGACGGTCAGGGTCACAGAATTGACGGACTGTACATCAATTCGACCAAGACATACCAGGCTCTGTTCGGATACGCCGAAGGAGCATCTGTCAGCAATCTCAGTGTTGGCGGAACAGTAATATCTACCGCCAACTACGCTGCTGGAATTGTGGCATACGCAAAGGCATCGGCCATTTCCGGATGTATAAACTATGCTCAGGTCAGCGGCAAACAGTATGCGGCAGGAATCGTTGCATACATGAATGGTGCCACAACTGTTGACCGCTGTGCCAACTATGGCGGAATCAGTGCATCTAGCACCTGTGCAGCCGGAATCAGCGCATACGTGCAGGCTGCAGCCGGCAGTATATCGAATTCATATAACCGCGCTGACATTGCGGGTACTGGAAATGTGGCCGGTATCGCTTACCTGTATTCTGCCGCTGCCGCAGCCAAGGTTGCC
Organism: Bacteroidaceae bacterium; assembly: GCA_024398595.1. Lineage (GTDB taxonomy): Bacteria > Bacteroidota > Bacteroidia > Bacteroidales > Bacteroidaceae > Colenecus. Next base: position 6,669 of record JAKSIX010000028.1, read on the forward strand.
AATGTCTATAACACAGGTGAAATAGTTTCTGATGCTGCTACCAAGGGTTCCATCATTACAGGAACGGCCGCTGCAGGAAGCGGAGTGGAAAACGCTTTCTCGACAGTTCTTTATGACAAGGTGGCCGATGGTGAGACGCTTGTGACCGAGCAGCAGATGTCAGATGGTGAGATTGCCTGGAAACTGAACGGTGACCAGAGCATAATTGTTTTCTGTCAGACGCTTGGCGAGGAACTGTATCCATCGTTCTTTGGCAAGCAGGTCTATTATGACAACGGCTGTTACACGAATGATAATCCTACGACTTCAGTCTCCCTCCCCGAAAAGATAGCTGACGATACAATAATCTATGATATGTACGGCCGCGCGGTAAGTACACCACAGCATGGCCTTTACATCATCAACGGCAAAAAATACTGGTTCGAATAATTATTTTTCTTTGTTGTCAGGACGGCCTCTACTGTGACAGTAGGGGCTGTCTTAAATTTTTAATCGAACTTTTCCTTGAATAAAAATATCCTTGTATGACCCCCACCTACATCCTCCCCTCAGGGGAGGACCCAGCCGAGAACGGCTGGAACTCAAGTTTCACATGCGAAACTTGAGTTTTTTAGAATATCTGGAATTATCCGCATTCTTGAGAAATATCTATTATTTTTGTGACACGGGGAAAGAAATGAAATGATACAATGAGAGAATTTTTCAAGGACAAGGTTGTTATCATCACAGGGGCGAGCTCCGGAATCGGGCTGGCAACTGCAAGGGAATGTGCAGGTTATGGTGCCAAGCTGGTACTTGCGGCACGTTCAATGGAGAAGCTGGCGGAGATAGCGGACAGTCTTTCCGCCAGCACGGAAGTACTGCCCGTCAGGACTGATGTATCAGTCAAGGAGGACTGCAAGGCACTGATTGATGCCGCCATCAGCAGATTCGGGCGCATAGACGTACTCATCAACAATGCGGGAATATCAATGAGGGCTATATTCAACGATATGGACCTGTCCGTTATGGAACGGCTGATGGCTGTCAATTTCTGGGGTACGGTCTATTGCACCAAGTTCGCCTTGCCCTACCTGCTGGAGTCGAAAGGCTCTGTGACAGGCGTAATCTCAACGGCCGGCTACAAGGGACTCCCCGCCCGCACAGGATATTCGGCATCGAAATTTGCCATCAACGGTTTCCTGGACACTCTGAGAGTGGAGAATATGTATTCCGGACTGCACGTACTGGTATTCGCACCAGGTTTCACGACATCCAATATACGCAAAACGGCATTGGTGGCAGACGGCAGCGAACAGGGCGATACGCCACGCGCCGAGGACAAGATGATGTCAGCCGAAAAAGTGGCCCACATTATGTTGAGATGCATAAAGAACCGCCGCAGACGCGCCACGCTGACATTCACCAGCAAGATGCTGCTGTTCCTGTGCCGCATCGCGCCGAAGCTTACCGACAGGCTGGAATACAATTATATGGCAAAGGAGCCTGACAGTCCGTTGAAACGCGGCTGACCGGATTCATTCAATATCTTCCGCCGGAGCGAAGCGGTAAAGCTCGGACAGAGCGTGATGATACTGCTGCTGCACCTTCAGGTTCTCCTTGACGGCATCGTAATACATTCCGGACTCTATCAGATAGTCCAACACTGACAGTTCTCCCGCCTCAAGGGCTCTGTCCAGAAGCGCACGCGTATCTGACAGTTCCAGATCCCTCTGACTTTCCGCCGCTATCTCCGCCATACTGTGCGCACTGTTCCAGGCATTGGTGGCCTGCGTTATGAACTCCTGCTTCCGCCAGTCGTTCTCAGCCACCGCCTGACTGACAGCGGAACGGCTCCTGCGGACATTTAGGGAATTGCTCCACAGAGGAATGGAAACGCCCAATGTCACGCCACGGTATTTATCCGTTCTGGCAAGTTCCGCCATATAGCCGACATCCAGCTTGGGAGCCCACGCCATCTTATCCATATCAAGCTGGAACTCACTGCTCTGCACCTTAGAATCCAGATAGCGCACCATCGGACTGCCGGCGACAGCCGTCGCTAGCCAGGAGTCAAAATCAACGGGCAGTTCATCGCACTCATAGACCGTGCCTGTAAAGTCAATGTCGGGATGTCCGGAAACGGTACGGAGACTCTCAATCAAGGCTGCACGCTCTGTAACCGCAACCGCCGCGGCTGTACGTGCCGACGAAAGCTGCAATCTGACTTTACCCATATCGATTGATGTGGCCTCACCTGCTTTCAGACTCCGTTCTGTCTTGTCATACAAGGCTTTCATAGCGGACTGATAGCTGTCCAATGTCTCAATAAGACGATTGTAATAGACAATATCGGCAAGCAGGATACGTGCATCGTACAGGACTTCGATGTACTCCGACTGATAATGATACGAGGACTGCCTGTCCAGACTCGCTGCCAGACTGCCCTTCTTTCCTGAAATCGTAGCCATATCGACAGACTGCGTGACCTTGACATCGTTTCTGTTGCCGATGCCGTCATTTCCCCACAGCATATTGAATTCCATATCAGGCGCATCCAGCGCACGAATCCTGGCATTGTCCGCCCGTTCGGTCATATATGCCTGGGCCGCAGCCTTCAGACGCGGGCTGTCCTCCGCTATCATATCCAGAATCTGCGTCATACTATCCTCCGGATATGCTGTGACACACGCCAGTACGCACAGACTGAGCAACAGAAGTCTTTTCATTTTTTCTTACTTGTTATGATATACATAATAGGTATGACGAAGCCGTTGAGCAATGTCGATGACACCAGACCTCCGAGTATGACCTTTGCCATAGGGCTCTGTATCTCATTTCCAGGCAGATCACCGCCAAGGGCCAGCGGAAGCAGTGCCAGAGCCGATGTGACGGCGGTCATCAGAATAGGATTCAGACGGTCAAGCGAGCCCTGCAGAACGGCCGATTCCGGACTCATTCCCTGCATTACCAGTGCATTATACCTGTCTATCAAAAGCATTCCGTTACGGGTAGCAATACCGAACAGCGATATGAAGCCTATGATTGACGGAATACTCATAACACCGCCGTCCAGATACACGGCAATGACCCCACCTATCAGAGCCAGAGGCAGGTTGAGCAGCACTGTCAATGACTGGATACCGTTACGGAATTCACCGAGAAGAAGCATAAAAATGATTATCACGGAGAATACCGATACGAGCCCTATCGTGCGCGATGCCCTCTCCTCACTCTCGAACTGGCCGCCATATTCAATGTAATAGTCCTCCGGAAGGGTGACATTCTCACTGACGGCCTTGCGTATTCCAGCCACAGCCTTGCCAAGCTCTCCGCCGGTCACATTGCAGGATATCACAAGCTTGCGCGCCACATTCTCGCGGTTTATCGTATTGGGACCGGATGACGAGCGTATGTCAGCAAGCAGGGCAAGCGGTATGTGACGGCCGTCAGCGGCATCAATGGTCAGGTCCTGCAGCTGTTCAATGGACTCACGCTCACGCGTATCAACCTTCAGCGTAAGGTCAAAGCTCCTGTATCCTTCATAAATATGTGACATCACACGTCCCTCAAGCAGGACAGATACAGCCTCGCGGAACTCCGGTATCGTTATACCGTACATCGCAAGCATATCGCGACGCGGTACAATCTCTATCTCCGGCCTGTCAACGAGCTGTTCCAGATTTATATCGGTAATGCCGGGCACGCCGGATATGGCCTGTCTGATCTCACCTCCAATCCTGTACATACGGTTCAAATCCGTTCCGAACAGCTTGATGGCAATATTCGAGCGGGTTCCCGACAGCATCGCATCTATACGGTGTGCAATCGGACCGCCAATCTCCAGATTTATTCCGGGAATGACGGAAAGCCGCTCCCTGATATCCGCAGCCAGCTCTGCACGGCTCCGTCCATTGTCAAGCACATACGGACATTCAAATTCAGAGACATTCACCCCGAAACTGTGCTCATCGAGTTCGGCCCTTCCCGTCTTGCGCCCGACTGTCCTGATTTCAGGTACATCCAGCAATATGCGCTCAGCCTGTCTGCCCAAAGCATCGGATTCCTCTATCGATATGCCGGGCAGCGAACTCATCGATATCGTAAATGATCCCTCATTGAACGGAGGCAGGAAACTGCGTCCCGAATTGAGGAACAGCACTATGGCCAGAACCAGCATTACGGCAGTGCCGCCAATGACAAGCATCCTGTGACGCAAGGCACCGCGTAATGCCCTGCCATACACCTCCTTAAGTTTAGTCACCAGTCCCGTCTCGCGCGACATTGAAGGAGTGTCCGCTCCTAGAATGTACGAACAGAGCACCGGGGTCAGCGTAAGAGCCACCAGCGTCGATGCGAACAAGGACACTATGAATGTGATACCCAGCGGCTTAAGCATCCTGCCCTCCATCCCTGAAAGGAAGAAAAGAGGCAGGAAACATACCACTATGATGAGTGTGGAGTTGAGCATAGGCATACGTACCTCCTTCGATGCCTCAAATACCGTCGATATGATGTTTTTCCTCTCACCCGCAGGCAGCCTGCCGTTCTGCCGCAGATGGCGCAGCACATTCTCCACATCGACAATGGAGTCATCCACAAGCGAACCTATGGCAATGGCCAGTCCGCCAAGGCTCATCGTATTGATGGTGAACCCCATAAGTTTCATACAGAGTACGGCCATCAGAATTGACACAGGAATCGATACCAATGATATAACCGTAGTCCGCCAGTTCATAAGGAAGATGAACAGCACTATCACCACAAATATTCCGCCCTCTATCAACGACTTCTCCACATTGCCTATTGACCCTTCGATGAACGATGCCTGCCGGAAAATATCGGAATTGATGTGAACATCGTCCGGAATATCCCCCCTCATACCGTCAAGTGCACGTTCGATCCTCTCTGTCAGGTCCAGCGTACTCACATTCGGCTGTTTCGTGACAGTCATTATCACAGCCTGCCTGCAATCATTTGACGCAACTCCGAGGATTGGAGTCTTCGAGCCTGTTCTGACTGATGCAATATCATTAAGAGTCACTGGCTTGCCGTTCTTGGACAATCCGACCGACGAACGTCCTATAGCATCGATGTCGGATGTCATCACTACCCCGCGTATCAGATACTCGTTGCCGTGCTGATACAGCGTTCCTCCGCTTGCATTGGAGTTCATATCCTCCATAGCGGAGCGCACGTCACCGAGCGTAACGCCAAGTTCCTTCATACGGCGGGTGTCCAGCAGCACCTGATACTCCTTGACATCCCCTCCTATCACCGAAACCTGGGCCACACCTCCGATGGACAGCAGTCTCGGCGTAATAGTCCAGTCCGCGATGGTCCTGAGTTCCTGCAGCGATGTGGTGTCTGCCGTCAGTCCCACTATCAGCAACTCACCAAGTATTGAAGACTGCGGCCCGAGCACAGGCTGACCGGCCTCCTCCGGCAGATCAAGCAATGCCAAACGCTCACTGACAGTCTGTCTGGCACGATAAATGTCTGTACCCCAGTCAAATTCCACATAAACTATCGAGAAGCCGACAGACGATGTGCTGCGTACACGGCGTACCGACGGCGCACCATTCACGGCAGTCTCAATGGGAAATGTGACCAGACGCTCCACCTCCTCCGGGGCCATACCCTCGGATTCCGTCATAACGACAACTGTAGGCGCATTCAGGTCCGGGAACACGTCAACATCCATTGTTCCCGTAATATACATTCCACCGGCAATAAGCAGGGCCGCCAGCACAAGCACCATCACCCTGGCTGACAGAGCGGACTGAATTATCCTGTTGAGCATTGCAGCAATCAGTGATTATGGCTATGCCCGTGCGGTATAGCCTGGATTGTGGCCAGTTTGATGTGCATAGCACCTTCTACAACTATATCCTCCCCTTCCGACAGACCTTTCAGAACTTCATACCGGCTGCCGTCACAGTTCCCGAGAACAACCTCACGTTTCTCAAAGCAGTCCTCATCCAAACGCACGAATACGCTTGTCACTCCCTGTTCCTCTATCACGGCCTGCGCCGGTATCGACAGACCTGTCTTCCCTGTGTCCGGAAGCAGCCAGACATCCGTCGGAACACCGGCTATAAGTCCGTCCGTCTGCGGTACAATAAATGTCAATGTAAGATACCCGTCAACAGCATTCTGCGAACAACCTACCACATATCCTCCGAGCCCGCGCACAGTAACGGCATCACCCCGGACGGTAAGCAGACGCGCATCCTTACAGTCAGCAGCCATCGTAGCATATCTGACAGGCACATCCACCTGCAGTTCAAGCAGATGTCCGGCTCTTACCACAGCCACCGGCTGACCGGCATCGACATACTCGCCATTTGAAACTCTCACGCTTTCAATCCTTCCGGAAAAATCCGAACGCACCTCAATCGGGCCGTCAATAACTCCACCGGTCAGAGCCTCCAACTCCAGACGGGCATTCGTATAGGCCAGACGGCTTTCCTCATAATGAAGCGCCGTAACTATATTGTCCTGCACAAGTACGGAGTCGCGCAGATACTCTGATTTGGCGGCCTCGTAGGCGGCACGCGCCTTGGCAATGCGGTCACCTCCGACAACGCCTTCAGTGGATATCACGGCCAATACAGTTCCCGGACTGACTGACATTCCCGTAGCCAGACCACCCTTGGCAAAACGTACAATACCGGAAGCAGGAGCTACCAGAGTTATCTGGCCGTTAGACGATGCAGCGAGATGTCCGCCTGCTCTTACGCTCTCAGGCATGGCACCGGACTCCACTTTCCGGCAAACCACGCCGAAAAGTTCCTGCCGATGCTCATCGAACACTATCTCACTGGGGTTATGGGCCTCGTGATGTTCCTCATCATGCTCATCTCCGGTATTGGCGGAATACCGGTGGACCTGCCCTGAATTACAGGCTGCAACGGCAAACGCCAAAAGCAGCGCCAGACTGTTCCTGCACATTTTGATCAGTTTATAAGCTATTGGTTACCAACTGAATGTAAGGTTCAATGTGAGAAATTCCTTTAACTGGTTATAGCCAAGTTTGGAATCCGGCTCCACACTGTCATCCAAACGCCAGTGAAAGAACAGCTGGATTGCCAGGAACTTGGTAAAGGCATAGTCAAGGGTGTTCTCTATGTTCACCTCATTGTTCGCATAGTCTGAGAAGAACTGTGCCTTTCCCGTCCAGGTAAGCTCTTTCCATATATTCCACTTCCAGTTAGCCTCAGCACTTGAGCCTATGGCCTGTCTGAACTTGCGTCCGGGCTCAATACCGTAATTGGAACCGAGAGTCTCATCGCTCACATATCTGCAATCGTATGCGACAGGTGCCAGCATAACGGAAAGTGCGAGCCTGCCATCGTCAAGCACAGGCTTGTAGTCCATACCGATAGCGGCTGTAGCATATACAGGAGCGAAGAACTTCGATTTCAGAACCTGATTCTCAAACACGTTCATAAACTGCGTATAAGCCTGAACCTGAGCGGAATAATACCACGACTTCGCAGCCTGCATACCGAACTTCGATGTCAGGCGCAGCAGATCATCGTTCGTCTTGAACTCTGTATCTCCGGCATCGTTCTTTGTGGTATAGTATCCGAGTCTGGCCTCCAGTCTGTTGTCAACAGTGATTCTGTCCTTCGCATAATCAGCATCCTGACTCAGCTGCACAAGAAGCGACTGGTTGTTGAAACCGCCTTTGTACCAGTTGTCCGAATAGAAGCTCTGCGTATATTTCAATGCAGACGAGCCTGGAAATTTCCAGTAACACGTATCCTTAACAGCCTCATTCTCTGATGCGCCGGCAAGAACCGGCAATACGGCCAATGCAGCCAAAACAAAAATTTTCCTCATAACTGTTCCCATTTGACTGCAAACTTACTTTCATTTGGGCGAAAGGAAAAGACTTTGCTCTTTTTTTTGTACTTTCGCGGCACTAAAATATAAATAGCATACAGTCGTGGATAAAAAGACATCTTTTGGCTTTCTCCTTATCGGAATGGCACTCATTCTGTTTTTCTTTTTCAGCACCCCGAAAAAACAGGAAACCGTCAGGCAGCAGGAGTACAAGCAGGAATTGGAATCAAGGAAAATGGCAGAGTTCGAGGCAGACACCACGGAAACCGCTACCATCAATGTAATGGCCGCAACGCAGGCAGACTCGCTCTCCCCTCTGTTCCCTTCGTTGTCCGGCGAGGACAATACCGTCTATCTGAACAACGGACTTGTAGAGATAGGCATATCCACGAAAGGCGGAATGCCGTGTTCCGTGAAGCTGAACAATTACAATAACCAGCAGGGCGGCAAGGTCGTGGTCTTCGATTCGTCAGAAATCAGCCTTAATGTGAAGATGGACGGCAAGGAACGCAATATTGCCACAAAAGAACTGTATTTCCAGCCGGTCAATGCCGGACAGAACTCCGTAACGATGAGACTTCTGACCAACGGATACGGCTCACTGGATTTCCGCTATGAGTTGGAACCTGACAATTATATGGTCAATCTGGAGATTCAGTCAGACGGAATGTCCGACTTCTTCCCGTCCGATATGGATGCCATTGCCATTGACTGGGTCCAGAATCTGCGCCAGCAGGAGAAAGGCTTCGAATTTGAACAGCGTTACACCACCCTTACCTACAAGCGTTCCGACCTGAAACGCGCCAAATATATACCTCTGAGCAAAGGCGCCCGCGGCATTGACCCGGAGCAGCAGCTTGACTGGGTTGCCTTCAAGAACCAGTTCTTCTCCTGCATACTTATGTCGGCCGACAATTTCGCGGGCAATGCGAGACTGGCCGCCGCACCATACCAGAAAGGTAACGGATACCTGAAAAAAATGTCGGCAAAGCTTCACGTGCCGTTTGACCCGAATGGAAGTGAGCCTACCAGACTGCAGTTCTATCTCGGCCCGAACGATTACAGAATTCTGCGTGCCGCCAACCGTATGGCATACGACGGGAAAAAAGTCAGGCTTCACAGGGTTATCGACTTAGGATGGCCTGTAGTGCGCGAAGTGAACCGTTTCCTTATTATCCCACTGTTCAACCTGCTCTCCAAATGGGGACTCAATATGGGAATCGTCCTGTTGCTCCTTACCATTATTGTAAAGGTCATCGTATATCCTTTCACATACAAATCGTTTATGTCATCGGCCAAGATGCGCGCCCTGCGTCCGTACGTGGATGAGGTCAATGCAAAATACCCTAAGCAGGAGGATGCACTCAAGAAACAGCAGGAAACGATGGCCGTCTATAGCAAATACGGTGTCAGCCCTATGGGAGGATGTCTACCTGCCCTCATTCAGATGCCTATCTGGATGGCCCTGTTCTTCTTCATCCCCAATGCCATCGATTTGAGACAGCAGAGTTTCCTCTGGGCTACGGACCTGACGGGATTCGACGACATTATCCATTGGGATAAGTTCATTTGGGGGATAGGCAATCACCTGAGCATATTCTGCATACTGTTCTGCGCCAGCCAGATCATCAACACTGTCATATCGATGAAGCAACAGCAGCAGGCTCCGGGTCAGGAAGATGCGATGAAGGTCATGAAGTGGTCAATGTACCTGATGCCTGTGATTTTCTTCTTCACATTCAACAACTACTCGTCGGGACTCTGCTATTACTATTTCATAAACGCTCTCACAAGTATTCTGACTATGATGTACTTGCGCAGGACTACCGACGATGAGAAACTGCTGCGGCAGCTTGAAGCAAACTACCAGGCTTCGAAAAACGATCCGAAGAAGAGCCGTTCCAACAGTATGATGGCCAGACTGGAGGCAATGCAGAAGGAACAGGAGCGTCTGATGAACCAGCAGAAGAAAAACGGCAGATAAGGCTATCTGTCAAGGAAAGCCTTGAAGTGTGATTTGTCCGTATCGAAAGTATATGGACCGGCCAGCATTCTGCCCTCGGCATCCACTATCACATAGAAAGGCTGGGCATTTGCACCGATGCCGCATCCACGAGCAGGAATCCTATAATAGGTCCCGTGCAGGAGAATGACACGACAGACAATGTGAGAGCCATCAGGAATATACCCGCAAAACCGCCCGTCGAGGACGATTTCTTGCTCAGCCCAGTACTCCAGCCCAACGGCAGAGTAATCTCATACAGACCGAAAAACGACAATGCGAAGAGCACCAGTATCGCGAAAAACGCAATATTCACCATAGCATTGGTCGATAACCGCCAAAGCAGATATTGCAAGTAATGTCATAACTATAACAAAAGTACAACATTTTACAATATCCCGTCAGATATACAGCATGAAGTATGACTACGCAAGTCAATCACAAGCGAAGTCGATAAAACCGATATGTTTTGAGCCATATCACAATGAAGGCTCAAAAATACATTCCATTGCAATATTGGCAAACCAAACTTCGGGCAGAAGAAATGTATGTCTGTCGGAACGCTGACGTGTGTCAAACACTGTAAAGAAATCACTGCTGATAAGGCATCCCGTTGGAACGGTTTGGCCACCAGAAGATGAGCGGATTATAGTAGTAAGCTGAAGAACCTGTGTCGATTATCCGATAATAGTCGCCTACTGAAATAGCAGGGACTACCCCATAAGCCTGCCCCTGACTGAAGACGCCGGACACCGTACCCTCGAAGGTTCCTTTTTCAGTACCAGCTTTATAAGTACCGACTTCCAGTACCTGATCCGGGTCGTCAGAAATGCCTTCCAGCTTCCTGTCACACATATAACCTGAACTGTAAAGGTGTTCTATACCGGCAGCCTTGTAAGCTTTCAACCATGAACCGTCAGCATCACTCGGATCCTGGGGTGTAATCCTGATATCAGTACCCTTGAAAACAAGAAGCACAACCTTCAGGTCTGAGTAACATTCACCTTCAATATCTATGGAGTACTTTATATCCTTTACTCCCGTTGACGGATTGACAGTGGCGATAGAGCTGTTCTCCAGCGGAATATCATATTGTTTGTCCGACCAGTTGTATTCCGTTATGATATAGCCAGTTTTCGTAACCGGAATGACATATTTCTCCCATATCGGATCAAGTTCAATTTTGGTCGTCATATCCTCAAACTTGTGGGACCAGAAATATGATGAAAACACAGGAGTGAACTCTATCTCCGGCTGAAGGGCGAACTTCGTACCGTCGCCATAGAAGAAACCGCACTTGAGATTATAGTCCGTGCTGACTCCCAATCCCATCAATCCCCAGACGGACACCGATGTCCGGGCTCCAATTGAAGCCGAACCGTAAACTGAGCCTTCAAATCCGCTCAAGTCCATATTGAAACTTCCGGGTACCTCTCTGGCGACTTCCTTGCGGCGGAAGGCAACTCCGTCTCCATCATTATAGGATATGGAATATGTGCCGAGGTCGGTGGTCGATTCGGCGGAAGCCGTTATCTGAAGATTTCCACCGACTCCCAAAGAAGCATTGAATACAATTTCCACTACCACAGCCACGGCGGGAGTAACCGGTATAGGATGTGTAGTGAGTGTAAATAATCTGAAACTCTTCTTAAGTTCGACTTCGGATTTGATTGTCAGGCTCTCAGAAACGGTTATCTGAGGATTGACGCTCAGGCAGGCGTACTGAAGGTTGCCCTGCATCACTCCCAGTGCAAGACGGGTGTTGAAGGTCATTGAGGCCCCGACCGACAGTTCCGCGTTATCCGATTTGAGATTTCCGCTCAACCTGGGGGATTTGTAGGTGCGGGAATGAGGCTTAGCCGCCTTTGTCGCAACATCAACCATACTCTGCAATTCCGCTGCGCTGAATGCGAGTTCGCCGGCAGAATTCATGTGTATGTACAGTTCATTGCCACTTTCGTCCACAATTGATTTGATGTAGCCGTTGATATCGACAGGAAGGCCTTTCTCCTCATCAATGTTTCCGGAAGCGTCCACCATCGGTTCACCTGCAACGATACTCTCGAAGGCAGCGGCCGGATTTATTTCCGGACAAGCCACCACATCATAATACTCCTCATTGCTTTTGACGCATGATGTAATCCTGTACACCCCGCCGTCAGGCAGATCGTCGGTTCCTCCATCAAACACCATCCATCCTCCTTCAACAGGATTCAAATCCTTATGAACCATCATCCCGAATTGCGGCATTATGATATAATGGCCGTCACAGTCTTCCATACGCATTCCGTTACCGTCATATACAAATAAGGAAGTTGAAGAAGTAATCTTGACCTTGTCCATCTTTTCCGGAGTCATAATCTGGGCTGTCGGCATCAGCCGGCTTGTCGCGCCAGCCATGTATTCCCTTGAAATGTCTCCAATTGTGTACACTACGCTTCTTTCCAAGGTTTTTCCTAGAGCAGTTCCTACTGTCCTGACCGTTTTGACCCCGTCTTCAGAAACAAATGTAAGTTCAAAACCCTTTTCGTAGGTCCGCGCCGGAACCACAATGAAAAATACACCCAACTGTCCGGAATCGAACTGAAGGCCTTCTCCGCAGTCCAAAGTGATTATATCGCCGGAACCCGTAATCTCCGCCAAAGGACCTTCTCCGTTCCAGGAAACAGACATAGCCCCGCTGACGCATTTACCGGAGATGTCGCGGAACTCTATTGATTTGAGCAATGTCGGCTCATTGAACACCTGACCGATTTTCAATATGGCCATAACGTTACGGAAACTTATACCGCACGCTGCGCTCCCCGTTCCAATCATTATGTTAGCTTCCGGGTCCGGCTGAGCAACGCCATCCTTCAGGTAATAGACCTGGGTGGAAGGGAAATCAAGCGAAATTACATTGGAGCTTATCGTGGTCCCGGTACGATATGGGCTGTAGGACACCAGACTACCTGATGGAATGTCATACCCTGAACTGAATTTTGCACTTTTACCGTCTTCGGAAATATCTTCCTCTGTGATGCCGAATTTCATATTGGAGACTCCGTCCCCGAATACGCCGATACAGTCCCCTCCCTGCCATACAGTCTGCATGCGTACGCCCGGATTGTCAATCAGAATGGCCCTGGTGGAAGTTTTTCCACTTTCTATCGTAGCTTCCAGATATCTGCCAAGTGCGTTCCCGTCAAACTCACTCCCCACACATCCGGCAAGGATGAGAATAGCCGATATTGTGATGATTCCATTTTTCATAATCAATCCCAGTCTGAATGGTTGCCGTAATCATAATCCTCGTTTTCCAGGTCTGAGTCCGCATCTGAAACCGTGATATTCCAGAACACATCTGTCTGGCTGTCTGACTGAAGCCGCACAACAGCGGTTCTGGGCTTTCCGTCAGACACATCTCTGGGGGATGATGTTATAACCAGCGTGGCCGAATCCTTCTTCCTGACAGTGAGCCAGGTCGCTTCAGTCTGTGGTGTCCAACCATAGCAATTATGTTCCACACAGACCTCTACAGTCTCACCTGCGGCCTTCAATTTGACCTGATATTCGGAACTGATGCGGGTCCATGCCTCCTGCACGACGGTGAATGTCTTTTCGAACAGGGTTCCAGCCTTTACCGAAACGAAACAGGAGCGCGGTGCAGGGTAAGATGACTGGTCATGTTCAATATTATCGGGAACGATAATGACTTCCTTGCCGTTCCTTGTTATGTTGATCCAATCATCATTCCCCATTACCGACCACTCGCCATCCTCCATGTTTGTATCCACAATAAAATTGAATCCTGTATCATCCGGCCCCTGTACGTAAACATCTTTGATGTCAGCCTTGAAATAGGGATCATTTGTGTGGGGCGGCGTTTCAGAATTGTCGGGGTTGGAACACGCGGCAATCAACAGAAGAGTTATAGCCAATTTGAACGCAGCTGTTTTCATTATAAATCGGGCATTGAAACATAATTGATGTGCAAATATACTTTTTTTTGAAAAATATCAACTGACAGAACATACATATCAGCTGATACTTGTCCCAAATATCAGTTCAGATGAGGATTTTCCCCGACGTGAACAGGGGACAGGTTCCGTTCACCAACTATGTAAAACTATCGGCTGTCAAAAATGGCAGGGCTTTCCAACCCGCTTTTATCATCATATTAGTCCGCTAAAAGTTTGTAACTACAAACATAATAATTTGTAACTACAAACTTTTCTTTACCCAGTATAGTGTTTTTCTCCGCAAGGATATGTAAGATATTGTTCTCTAATGCGATGGAAATACTAACAACTAATTGTCACGCTCTGTATCTCTTTTACAGCTACGTCTATACAGTCTGCATCATTAGTATCAAACAAAACCACATTCTGTCCTCCTTCATGAAGTGAACTTTCGAATCTTATACCATCAATTCCATTCAGCTTACAATACTCGCATATTAATTGAGTCGGTACATATTCCAATTCTGTGTCATATCTACGGAGTGGTTTAGACAAGTCTGAACTGATTCTCTGTATCAGTTTGAATTTTGAAATTGCATTAACCAAATTATCTGACATTGTGACTATTCTATTGCAAAAATAAGAATCTGTTTTGAAATGCACAAGTAGAATGTGACTAACCACACGAACCCCTTGCACTTACCGAAATCATTACCTATCTTTGCCATAGTTTAATTATGGAGTCTTGAAACCGGCGCATTACAGCCGGTTCCGGGACTCTTTTTTTTATTAACCGTCTAAAACATATTTCTATGAAGAACCACGAATTCAAGTTCATCGATTTGAGAATTGACTGGGCGTTCAAATACGTCTATGGCTCACCCGGCAACGAGGACCTGCTGTTAAGTCTGATTGATGCCATTCTGCCGGAGAAGCATATCAGTAAGGTGGAATTGCGTCAGCAGGAGCAGATTCCCGACAATCACAAGCAGCGCAGGTCCGTGTTCGATGTCAACTGCACCACGCAGAACGGCGAGTCGCTCATCATCGAGATGCAGAACGCCGAGCAGGGGGACTTTGCCAACAGGATGGTCTATTACTCAGGCTTTCCCATCCGCCAGCAGGTCCGCGCAGGAGAGAGGAAATACAAGTTCGACCCCGTGTATGTGATAGGCATAATGGACTTCATAATGCCAGGTGTGGAGCCCAACGACCGGGTGATAAACCGCTACAGCATCCGCAATGACGAGCATCCCCACGGGATGCTGTTCGATGACCTGCATCTGATAACCATCGAACTGCCCAAACTTGGCAATGACCCGGGCCGTCTCAACGCCCTGGAGAAGCAGCTGTACGTGATTCAGAACGCCGGCAGGATGTCTGCCCGCCCGAATGAATTCAGTTCTAAAAATTTTGATAAGTTGTTCGGTGTGATTAACTTTGCCAGTATGAGCGAGGAAGATCAGGAAATGTACGAGAGCGAACTGCGCTGGATTCTGAACCGCAACAGCGAGCTGGACACCGCCCTGGATAAAGGCATCAGACAAGGGCGCGAAGAGGGCAAGTTTGACGCAGCCTGCAAGATGAAGGCCGCAAACATCGCATACGAGGTAATCAGTCAATGTACAGGCCTGACTCTGGAGCAGATTTCGGAACTGTAATCGTCTGCACCGCATACACAGGACAAGTCCCGCCCTCTGCAATTGCAATTTGGGCGGGATTTTTCATTTATCCACCCCAACAAATACATTCCAATCCTTCTGAATCAGGTGAACCACATCTGTTCCTTCTTCACTCGGAACGAAACAGCCTAGCAACTCGTTGAAAAAACCGGAAAATACGTCAGCATCTATAATACTAGACTCTTTACCACATGCTTCGCAAATACCAATGCCAATGGATTCATTGCGAACAGTAAGCTGCATCTCTTCATCATTAAAGCATAAATCACATATTTTCATGTTGTCTTTCAGGTATGATATGGTATATCAGTTCTAAATGGTTTTTAATAGATAATTTCTTGATGTATCCCAGCCCCGGATACCCATCATCAGAAGTAGATTTCATAATGAATTCATCTACAGCAGATGTGTGATACAATTCATTCTCTTCATAAAACGGCCCTATCTGTTGAGCCGCTTCATGGAACTTTCCACATATGTCAGATTGGTCAAAATTATGTTCCGATACAAAATGATGAACAAAAATCTGGTCTTCCGATTTTCTGTATGTCAGATGAATGGCTATGGCGTATGGCAACATTCCGCCCTCCACAAAATCCTTTGGTAAAGGAGTATAGTCTGCAAAACCGGCAAGTCCGTCATATTCATAAAAAGCAAAATCCTCACTGAAGATTTCGTCCACCTGCTCCTGATAATCGGCATTACGCGGCCTATCGTTAAATCTATCCTCTAATGATATCAACAACTTGCCTAAATTAAGCATACGACATCTGG
Source organism: Bacteroidaceae bacterium (assembly GCA_024398595.1). GTDB lineage: Bacteria > Bacteroidota > Bacteroidia > Bacteroidales > Bacteroidaceae > Colenecus. Next base: position 22,898 of record JAKSIX010000028.1, read on the forward strand.
CAGAACGGTTATTTCCGAGATTACCATACACTATATACGAAATTCTGTCGTTCGACAAGAAATCCATCAGGGCATCATCATTCACATCTGCTCCTGACGGAAATATTATCATCAAACGACTCAAATCCTTACTCTCTGCATGTTCCAAAAGACGCTGTGCATTATTTTTATAGATGTATGCAGGTATCCAGTGACTCCTGTCATCAGCCAAACACCCAATACTGTCCAGAATGTCATTGTCAACATTCGGGTGCTTGAAATCGCCTTCCTTCGGATTCAATACGACCGCAAACTTCATACCATTATCTATCAAGGCTTTAACCGTCTGATTTAAGCCTTTGACCTGTTCTTTTACAGGTTCAATTATAGGTATGATTCTGTCATTATTGACGTACTGTCCTGAAAACTCACGCAAAGCAAGAAGCTCAAATTGTTTTCCTCTTAGATACGGGTAATACATAGGTTGCTGTTGTTTGTAGAATGGTATAATCTTTTTATTAGCAAATCCTGCTTACTTTTGGTCAGATTTAGAGAGAGCATAACCTGTCTCAATTCCTTAGGGGTGTTTTTCAAATATCCGGTTGCACTCTTCCTGTTCTTTATTTCCTGAAGAAACAGATGATTCAAAGCCTTCGGTTCAATATGCCCCATCTGTTCCTTACAAGCATTATACATTTCGAAATCCGGAACTGCCGGCAATGTTCCAAAGTGCTTACTGACAATGCTCTTATATTCGTTCGTTCTCAAACATTTCATCAGCACATCCGGGTCAACAGTATCATTGTCCAATGCAGTTCTATACTCATCCAACAAGATGCGTCCTTTTTCATATTTCAGAATGATAATACCTATTGTGTCATCAACATAACTGGCATAATGTTCAATCTCGTCAGCATCAACCACCACATAACACCTGTTGAAAACCCTACGATAATCACACATCTGTTTTCTCAAACGACGTGGCGTATCAAATGATGTCTTTATCTCAAAAGCCTTGCTCTCGCCGTTCATCATGGCAAAATCGACTATCGAATCTCCGACTTTAAATTCATTGAAGGCAATTGTATCCTTTGTACCGTACTTTTTCAGAAGCAGTTGGTTAATAATTTCATTCTTAAAGACATATTCGCATCTGTAATAACGAGACAAGGTATCGTACATTTGTATGAGATAGTCCATGTATGAACTCCTGTCAGATAAACCGAAATTACACTGCCCGCAAATCCAGTCCAAATGAGAAAAATCCGAATGAGCAAGAATATCAGAGAAAACAGCACGGGAAAAGGCTGAAGAAAAGTTCCTCAACTGGTCCTTACTTAACTTTGCCGTATCAAATGTTGCCATAGTTTGTTTTTCATTGTAAAATTAGTGTTTTTTCCGATAAGACAACCGACACATCGTTGTGAATTGCTTAGAAAATCTTGTATCTTTGGCTTCTGCCCCATGCCGTGTCGGTCTATCCACTCGTTGTAGTGCTTTATTGCTGCATCGCCCTTCAACCCGAGACGCTTGCGGTTTGCAAGCTCTTCTTCCATCACCCTCGCTTCGTCATTCATCCTTGTGCTGAAGTCATCAAGCTTCTCTGCTATTTCCTCCAGCTTCTTCAGTGTGTCATCCATAATTTCCTGTGCAATTAATCCTTGAACAGATCTTGCGGATTGCAGGACAGGAAGCTTTCTATCGTCATGCCTCCATCCCCGACGACGAAACTCATGTAGGGATTGAACCTCTTCCTGAACTCCGAAAGCCCGGAGTTGGTCCGGTCGTCATTGCTTTTGACTTCAACAGCTATCAGCCGCCCCTTTTTCTCGATGACATAGTCAACCTCATTGCCATCATAGTCGCGCCAATACCACACCTTGTAGTCTCCTTCATAGGCGTGGCTGAGGATATGGGCACCTACCGCCGACTCATAGATCCTTCCCCATAATTTTCTGTCCCGGAAGGACTCCTCGAATGTCTTCGACGAGTAAACCGTCTTGAGCGCATTGTTGAAGACCTGGTGCTTGGGAACACTCGCACGTTTCCGTGCTTCATCGTTGGCGTACTTGTAGATGCCGGTAACCAGTCCGGCCTGTCCCAGCAGGTTCAAATATCCCGTGATGGTGGTCGTGTTGCCGGCATCGTTCATCTGGCCAAGCATCTTTGTGAGGGCCAGCTCCTGGCTTGAATACGCACTTGACAGCTCGAACGTCTGCCGAAGAAGTGCGGGTTTCCCGATTGCGGTGTCAACAAGAATGTCCTTGTTTATCGTGGCGTCTATTATGGAACCGGATATGTACTGTATCCACCTTTCCGAATCTTCCACGAGCGAAATTGCACCGGGATAGGCACCGTAGTATATGAACTTGTTTATGTCCCATCCGAAAGCTTCCCTGAATTCAGAGTAGTCCCAGTGGCTCATGATGATCCTCTCGAAGCGTCCCGCAAGAGAGTCGGCGAGACCATTATCAAGCATCACCCTTGACGATCCGAGAAGCACGACCTTCAGATTGACGTCATTGAAGGTGTCGTCATCCCATTCCTTCTTGACAGCCTCGCTCCATCCCTGGATCTTCTGGATCTCATCGATTACAAGGATGAACTCCGCACTGCCATCGACCTTCATCTGAGCCCTAGCAGAATCCCAGCATCCAGAAATCCAGCCTACATTTGTTGCAGGTACATTGTCAGCCGTGAACCTCATGAAAGGAATGTCAATTTGGGAAAGGACCTGTTTGACCATAGTTGACTTCCCCACCTGACGTGGTCCCATGACGACCTGTATGAATTGACGCCGCTCTCTCAGTCTGGCGTCTAGAACGTGAAAGTGTCTTCTCCGAAACATAATAAATACTTCTATTGAGCAAATTTACTCAATAGAATGACAAATACAAAATATTTTATGAGTTTCGCCCGGGAAAACTCACGATTTCAATCGTGGGATGAAAGGGCGAAAAAGTTGTATAATTCATTGAAAATCATTAAATTTATATATGCTCAGGGCAATAAAATACGAACTTCGTCCGAACGCCACGCAGCGTTCGCTGATCAACCGCACCTGCGGCTGCTGCCGGTTCGTGTATAACAACGCTTTGGCATTCGCACGGGAGAACCGTGTTTCCAACTACGAGTTGATTAAGCGCCTTCCGCAGCTCAAGGCGGAGAACGAATGGCTGAAGGAGGTTCCGTCACAGGCTCTGCAACAGTCAATCATCGACCTCGGCAAGGCTTTCAGGAATAAATGGAACGGGCACAACGGCTGGCCGGTATTCCACCGCAAGGGGAACAACGAGGCTTTCCGCATCCCCGTAGCCTGTGCCGTTGACTACTCCCGTTACAGGGTCAGCATCCCTAAACTCGGTTCCGTAAAGTTCTACAGGGATAAACCCATTGACCAGTCAAGAATACATTCCTATACTGTCAGCCGCACTACAACCAACAGATACTACATTTCCATATTGTACGAAGCTCCGGACCGCGTTCCTCTGGACAACGGACAGGCCGTCGGCATTGACGTCGGTGTAAAATCCTTCGCCGTATGTTCGGACGGGGTGGTGTTTGAAAACCAAAAATACTACACCTCCGAATTGAAGCACCTGAGGGTTCTGCAACGCACGATGGCCAGACGCTATGACAAGTCCAGGGAGATCTACGACGACAAGGGTCGCAAGATTGGAGAACGGGAGCTGCAGTCGAAAGGCTGGTACAAGGCCAAGGCTGCCATAGCGGAATGTCACGAACATATCCGCAACCAGAGACGGGACTACCTGAACAAGGTCAGTTCACAACTTGCTTCCCAGTACAGTATTGTCTGTGTCGAAAGCCTGAACGTAAAGGGAATGGTCAAGAACCGTCATCTGTCACGAGCAATATCCGACTGTGGCTGGACCCTGTTCAAGGAAATGCTCAAGTATAAGTGTGACACGGTGATTGAGATTGACCGTTGGTTTGCATCCAGCCAGACCTGCGGATGTTGCGGCTACAAGAACGTCAAGGTCAAGAACCTGAACGTCCGTGATTGGATATGTCCCGAATGCGGGACATATCACGACCGTGACGGCAATGCCGCAGAAAACATACTCCGGGAAGGGCTGTCCCGGTACTCGCCAATCGCTCCGTTGGGAGCGATAGAGTAGAACCCCACGAATTCATTCGTGGGAGCAGTCAGGAAATATACTAAAAGAAATCTTTGATTAAGTACAATACAAAAATAGCGAATTAAATCCACTCCACAAGCGGTAATAACAGATTAAATTCAGTACGGGACTTTTTTCAGCACTAAAAAAGCGGAACCGCTTGCGCAGCTCCGCTTTCAACACGATCTATGAACCTTGCTACTAGGAAAACAGGTCCGGGTTCCTTGGCAAACCGGCCGATAAGAAGGAGGGCGTGAAATGAAGAAGGCAAACAAGGAATTGCTGCGGATCGCTCTGGAAGAGTATCGTGAGGCCTGCTATAGGATGCAGGCAGAAACCGAGCGATGCCGTGAGATAGAGGCAGGTGAATACGACGAGTCGAAACGGCCCGATCCGGAAGCGTGGAGTTACTGGATATCGGCAATGGATGGATTGGAGACCACTGTTGAATCGGTGCTGTTTGACGAATAGAGAATAATCGAGCCCTCGAGCGCAAAGGAGGAGCGCGGCTGCGCTGCGCTCCTCCTCATCGTCTCGGTATAACTTATCCTGAGTTCAAGCACGAAACGCAATCGGTGAGAAGAATTTGAGCCGGGCGGCTTTGCCGATTGTTTATAACACGAAGATATGACAATTTTCAGAACTGGACTTTTTTCATCCCAATATCCGCGTACGTTTCATCCGCGCAGGCGTATAAATGTAAGCAATAACAATACTAACATATGTTTTGCCCTCATTCAAGGAATGATTATCTTTGCAAGGACTGAAGCAACAAATAATGAAAGACAAATATCTGGAACCCGAGATAAAAGTAATTTATCTAAATTCGTCTCGCTCTATTTGCGAGACCAGCCCTGTGCCCGGAGGCTCAGAGGATATCAACTACGAAGATTGGAATTTGAATTAAATTTTGACTATGAAAA